>JAZUQS010000060.1:0-68294 GCA_045605825.1 Acutalibacteraceae bacterium | reverse complement strand
ACACCGAAATCGCCCTTTAAAATATCTCTTGCAATACGGCAATATTCGTAAAGCTTTTCAGGTGGCACAATACTTTCGTGGGCGGCAATCTGAAAAACGCTATCAGCAGAGGTATAAACTATAAGACTACCCGTTTTCAGATGCTCTTCACCGTAGTCTTTTATAACCTCGGTGCCTGAATATGCTTTATTGCAAAGCACACCTCTACCCGTTTTTCGTGAAAACTCTTCTAAAATCTCTTGTGGAAAGCCATCGGGGAAAACGGGCAAGGGCTTTTCTGAAACAACACCTGCAATTTCCCAATGACCGATAGTAGTATCCTTACCCTTTGATTTTTCGGTAAGCCTTGCTACCTTACTTTTTAGCTCCCCTTTATTAAGGTAAGAAAGCCCGTCAATATGAGTAAAGCCGATTGAAATAAGAGTATCAATATTAAATTTATCTGATTTTGAAATAGTAAGAAAAGTATTTGCACCCTCGTCGTCAAAGGCTTTACTGTCGGGAGCGTTACCTATACCGCAGCTGTCAAGGACGATAAGAAAAACTCTTTTAATTTTATTCACTTAATTTTACCGCCGTTTCAAGAGATAGCTTCATCATATCTGTAAATGAATTCTGTCTGTCATCAGAGGAAAGGGCTTCGCCCGTTACAAGATGGTCGGAAACCGTAAGAATTGCAAGAGCATTTTTACCGCTTCTTGCCGCATTCATATAAAGAGCCGCCGCTTCCATCTCAACACCTAAAACGCCCATTTTTCGCCAAAGGTCAGCAGATGTCATTCCGTTAGGGATATTTTCGTTATCGTTATAGAAAGTATCGGAGGAAATAACGTTACCCACAACGTAGGAAAGCTTCATTCCCTCGGCAATATCAGCAGCAGTTTTTAAAAGCTTGTAATCCGCAATAGGTGCAAAGGTGCCGGGAAGATTAAAGGTATGAGCATAATTAGAGTCCGTACAGGCACCCTGAGCGATTATAATAACTCTCACCTTAACCTTTTCGCACATACCCCCTGCAGAGCCTACGCGGATAATATTATCAACGTCGAAAAAGTTAAAAAGCTCGTAGCTGTAAATACCGATTGAGGGCATACCCATACCCGAAGCCATTACAGATATTTTTTTACCTTTATAATACCCCGTATAGCCGTGAATACCTCTAACGTTATTAACTAATTTTGCTTCCTCAAGGAAATTTTCGGCAATAAACTTTGCTCTTAAAGGGTCACCGGGCATAAGCACGGTTTTACCGAAATCCTCAGGCGTAGCTTTTATATGTGGTGTAGGATAGTTCATAATAATTCCTCCTGAAAAAATGTTGTTAATTTGCGATAGCTTTTCCTCCCTGTGCAAAGCATAGGGAGGGGGACCGTTCTTACATAATATTGGGCAGTAAAAATATATTATCTTTCGTGCAAATATACTTTCCGTATTTTTTCATTAAATCGGAACGGTGGTGGGTAGTTCACTCGCCTTTTAGGTTTAGTTTGATAGAACAATAAGAAATGTAGTTTTAAGCTTTCTCTTTTTAATAAACCTAAGACGTCAGAGAACTACCCACCACCGCTAACGCGGTCCCCCTCCCTATTTCATCAAAGATGAAACAGGGATGCAAAGCTTTGCCACTTTCAACTTATATCTTATACATCGTATACATATTCGCATAAATGCCGTTTTTATCGCACAATTCCTGATGAGTACCGCTTTCGGCAATACCGTCTTTTGTAACAACAAGAATTTTATCGGCATTTTTAATTGTAGTAAGTCTATGAGCAACGGTTATTGTTGTTCTGCCCTTTGCAAGTCTTTCTAAAGACTTTTGAACAATAAATTCGCTTTCGTTGTCAAGGGCACTTGTTGCCTCGTCAAGAATAAGTATTTTCGGATTTTTAAGGAATACTCTTGCAATACTGATTCGTTGCTTCTGACCGCCCGAAAGCTTAACGCCTCTTTCGCCTACGTAGGTATCGAAGCCGTCGGGAAGCTTATCTATAAATTCTTCGGCACCTGCAAGACGGGCGGCTTCACGAATTTCCTCTTCGGTAGCACCGGGCTTTCCGTATTCAATATTTTCTCTTACAGTACCCGAGAAAAGATAAACGTCCTGCTGAACGATACCTATATTTTCACGAAGGCTTTTAAGCGTGACATCTCTGATATCAGTGCCGTCAATTTTAATAACACCGTCGGTTAACTCGTAAAAACGGGGAATAAGGTTACATATCGTAGTTTTACCGCCACCTGAAGGGCCTACAAGAGCATAGCTTTCACCGCTGCCGATATTGATATTAACGTTATCAAGAACCTCATCAGATTCCTCTGAATATCTGAAGGATACGTTTTCAAAATCAATTCTGCCTTCGGTTACCTTTAATTCTGTAGCACCGTCTTTATCCTTTATAGCAGGCTCAGTATCCATAATTTCAGCGAATCTTTCAATACCCGTCATACCTCTTTGGAATTGCTCGGCAAATTCAACGATTCTTTTAATAGCCGTAAGAAGAACGGAAATATACATAAGATAAGCTACGTAATCCGCCGCGGAAATCTGACCGTTTACAAGGAAAAATGCACCCGCAACAACGACGACTATGTACATTAAGCCTTCAAAAACTCTGTTTATAGAATGGAATGAGCCCATTGTTTTATAAACAATAGATTTTATCTTCAAAAAGGATTCATTACCGCTTTTAAATTTCTTTTCTTCAATTTTTTCGTTTGCAAATGATTTTACAACCCTTACGCCTAAAAGACTGTCTTCAGTTTGTGAGTTAAGCTCACCGATAACAACTCTCGACTCCTTAAAGCCCTCTCGCATCTGATGATTAAAATGAGAAAGACAAATCATCATAAAGGGTAAAACCGCAAACATTATAAGAGTAAGAGGCACGTTTACAAAGCAAAGGATAATAAACGCAACAACTATTTTTACACCTGCGATAAAGAATTCCTCGGGACAGTGGTGAGCAAATTCAGTTACGTCGAAAAGGTCGCTTGTGATTCTCGACATAAGCGTACCGACCTTTGTATCGTCGTAGAATGAATTCGGCAATTTCTGAAGATGCGAAAACATATCCTTTCGCATATTGGTTTCAATCTTCGTACCCATAATATGACCGATTGAGGCTTTATAGTATTCTGCTATCGCATCTATTATACGAAGCACGATATAAACTCCGCCTATTCCCAATATGACCGTTGGTGTAAGTTTCGCAATATCTGTTGTTGCCGCATCAGTTATATAACGAATCATTATAGGTAAAACAAGCTCACATATAGTAGTAAGCGCCGCACAAAACAAATCGAAAACCATTGTTTTTATATGGGGCTTATAATAAGGAAGAAATCTTTTTATAAGCTTTGCGTTTGACGTTTTTCGCTTTTCCTTTGCCGATTTCTCAACCTTTTCTTTTTTAAATTCATTTTCGTTTTGTGTTTTAGTTTTTTCAGCCATATTCCAACCTCAAGTAATTTTATACAAACAAGACCCATCCACAAGGACGGGTCTTTCTTGATTATATATTTTCCATAACCTTTTTTACGGCGTTTACGAAGATATCAAGACCCTTTTTAAGAGTTTCATCGTCTGCTAAAAGGCAGGGCATTAATTTAACAACGTCGTTATTTCTGCCTGCTCTTTCAACAATAAGACCGTTTTCAAAACATTCTTTTACAATTGCTCTTGAAACAGCATCGGGCTTAACCTTGTTACAGTCAACGCCCCACATAAAGCCGATTCCGCGAACGTCAAAGTTTTCGTTAATTTCTTTAACCTTACCGAGATATTCGGCAATAATTTCACCTTTTCTTCTTACCTCGGCTTCAACGTTACTCTCAAGCATTATTTCAAGACCTGCTTTAGCGGCAACTATTGAAAGCTGACTGCCTCTGAAGGTTCCGTTATGCTCACCGGGATTCCAAACGTCAAGCTCGGGCTTGAAAAGAACGAGAGCAAAAGGCATACCGTAGCCACCGATAGATTTTGAAAGAGTAACGATATCGGGAACTATACCTGCTCTTTCAAATGAGAAGTAAGTACCTGTTCTTGCAGAGCCTACCTGAATATCGTCGCAAACAAGAAGAATATCGTTTCTTGTACAGAATTCTCTTAAGCCCTTTAAAAATTCAACGCTGAAAACGTGAATACCGCCGTCAGCCTGAACAGGCTCAACGAAAACTGCGGCAGGCTTTGAGATACCTGAATGGTCATCGTCAATAAGAGTCTGCATATATTTGAGAACGTCAAGCTCGGGGAACATATAGGGTGTGGGGATATGGGTTACGTCTGTAAGAACTACGCCTGCACCCTCTCTTGAATCTCTGTCGGTAGTCATTGAAAGAGAACCTAATGTCATACCGTGGAAAGCACCCATAAAGGCAAAAATATTGTTTCTCTTTTTAACCTTTCTTGCAAGCTTCAATGCAGCTTCAACTGCGTTTGTACCTGTAGGACCGGGGAACTGAATTTTATAGTTAAAGCCACGGGGCTCTAACACCTTTGACTCGAAAAACTCAATAAAATCTCTCTTTGCAGAGGTAAACATATCAAGAGAATGAATTATACCGTCGCTCTCAAGATAATCAATAATTCTTGATTTTATGTAGTCATTATTATGACCGTAGTTTAACGCACCCGCACCGCAGAAAAAGTCGATATATTCTTTGCCGTCTTCAGCAAAAATATATGAACCCTTTGCCTTTGTAAAAACTGCGGGGAAGTTACGGCAATAAGAGCGTACCTCGGATTCGTATTTTTCAAAAACAGATGTATTCATAAGGCATTTTCCTTTCAAATGCACGAATTTGTTCAATATATCGTTTATTATACCACTTTATTTCAAATATTCCAATATGTATTTAAAAATTTTATATAATATTTTCTATGCACATTATTGAAATTTGCTTTCTTTTTTGATAGAATGTAAGATGTGAAAATTTGGTGTTTTAAATGCTGAAAAACGGCGTTTTAAGCACGTACCAACTATGAAAAGGAGAGTAACGATGGCACAACCAATCAAGCTTTACCCTCATCTTACAAGAGTTTCAAGTCATTATAAAAAATATGACATTGAAGTACCGAAAAGTCTTCTTGAAACTAAACCTCAAAAACCCGACCTTAAAGATTTCCCCTACCCTCTTCCCTTAAGAAAGAAGGATTACACCTGTTCTTGCGAAGGCAACAACGGTGTTATGTGGTACGGTGGCGAGGGCGGTGTTACCCGCTATGACCCCGATGCAAAAAGCATTTACGACGTTGTAATGTATTTCTCTGCAAAAAGAGATTTAATGGACAACTCCGTTCAGAATATCGTTGCCGACGGTGACGGTGTATGGGTGCTTACCGCAAGCGGTGTAACTCATATTGATATGGTAAAAATGACCTCTGAAGAAAAAGCCTACAAGCTTTTAGAGGAAACACTTACATACGTTCAACGTCACGGTATGGTAAGCCAGAAGCGTCTTTCAGAGGCAAGTAATTTAAAATCAGCTCTTCCCTACGGTCATTCAGATAATGACGGTAGCTTCTCTTCAGCATACGCTATGGGTGAAATATTCCACTACGCAACTCTTAAAAGAGAAAAGGGCGATTATGCAGAGGAAACTCTCCGTGCAAGAGAGGTTGCCTTCCGTGCAAGTGAAGCAAACCTTCTTCTTATGTATATCGCAGGCCGTGGCGACGGCTTTGTAGCAAGAACTTATCTTACAAGTCAGGAGCCTGTACCCGACGACGGTATTTTCTTTAAGAAAAACGGTGCTACCGCATCCTGCATTAATACAACAGACTCAAGAAACAAAAACATTGTTGGTCTTGAAGTTAAAGCAGATGCTCCCATTCCCGAAAGGCTCAGTAAATATTACACGTCAGAAGGCTTTGACCACACGGATATTACATATAAAGCAGATACAAGCAGTGACGAAATTACTCATCATTATATGCATTTGCTTGTTGCTCACGAGTTTTTAGGCTGTGAAGACCCTGAATACGACCTTCTTCTTAAAACTGCGGCAACAAACACTATGAACCACATCATTGATAACGGTTATCTTCTTCGTGATGCAACCGGCAAGCCTACCACATGGGCAAAATGGTGCGAGGAATATTTCAATACCGGTATGGGCTGGGCTGACGCTTGCCTCAATGCAGGTGAAGTTCTAATGTATTTAAGAGTTACAATGCATATTACCGGTGAGGAAGGCAAATTCCAAAAAGCCTTTGACGAGCTTTGCGAAAAGGGCTACGACAAGCTTACGGTTAAACATTTTGACAGATTCTTCCAGTCAAGCCTCAGCGGCGGTCTTGACGTGCGTGAAGAAATCATGTACGGCGACCATATGTTAGCGGTGCTTTCCTTCTGGGGTCTTGCAACTCTTGAAAAAGACGAGGAAAGAAAAGAATTGTTCCGTCAGGCGTTCAGAAGCTGGAGAACTTCACTTGCAGATGAATACACTCCTGCTTACGATTTCCCCTACTTCCTCAGCGACCCTGATAACGCAAAGCCTGATGAAGAGCGTATCAGAACATGGTTCTACAGATTCAACGCATCCCGTCTTGCAAGCAACGTTTCAATGACAACAAGAAGAGATTTACCCGTAAGAACGTATATGGGCGGTTATCAGAGCCTTAGTGCTTTACCCACAAACGATGAAAGATTTATTGCAAAATTAGACCGAGACCCCCTTGAATATAAGGATGAAGACAGTGGCGGTGTTTTCTGCGTAGAAAGCTGTTACGTTTACACCTTATCCTACTGGTTAGGCAGATTTTTCGGCTTTATAGAGGAGTGTGACGAATAATGGATAAAACTACAAGACTTATCGGTAATGCTCACCTTGACCCTATCTGGCTCTGGAGATGGCAGGAGGGATGTGCTGAAGTTTTACAGACCTTCAGAAGTGCTCTTGACAGATTAAAAGAGTATAACGATTTCGTTTTCACCTGCTCTTCTGCAGCGTATTATCAATGGGTTGAAGAAATCGACCCCGAAATGTTTGAAGAAATCAAATCAATGGTGCGTCGTGGCAGATGGGTACCCGTAAACGGCTGGTGGGTACAGCCCGGCTGCAATATGCCCTCAGGCGAAAGCTTCGCCCGTCAGGCTCTTTACAGCCAGTTATATTACTACGAAAAATTCGGCATCACCTGTAAAACAGGCTACAACGTTGATTCCTTCGGTCACAACGCTATGATGCCTCAGCTTCTTAAAAAGAGCGGTATGACCTCTTACGTTTTCCACCGTCCCTGCCCCAATGAAAATGCAGAGATTCCCGAAAATCTTTTTTGGTGGGACAGTGCCGACGGCTCCCGTGTTATAGCCTTTAAAATCCCCAACGGCTACGGTGCAGACGGTAAAAACGCTTTAGATTATAAAATGGAAGACATCAACAGACGTGCTGAAGAAGCAGGTCACGGTATGATGCTCTTCTACGGTGTAGGCAACCACGGCGGCGGGCCTACAAAAGGCGATATTGAATATCTTATAGAAAACCTTGAAAGAGAAGGCTACAACGACCTCGAATTCTCTTCACCCGATGCTTATTTTGAAGAAATGTTAGGTCAATTCCTTGACCTTCCCGTATGGAAGGATGAGCTTCAGCATCACGCAAGCGGTTGCTACAGTGCAACCTCTCTTATAAAGGCTTTAAACCGCAAGGCTGAAAATGCTCTTGCTGCGGCAGAAAAATGGGATACTATTTCTTCTATCGTTACAGATTCTGCTCCTAAAACAAAAGAGTTTGAGGATGCCTGGAAAAAGGTTTGCTTTAACCAATTCCACGATATTTTATGCGGTTGCTCTATTATGGAGGCTTATGAGGACGTTAAAGAAAGCGAAGGCTACGCTTTAAATATCGCTTCAGAAAGCTACAATAATGCGGTTCTTAAAATTGCACGTAAGGTTGACACCTGGGTTGAGGGTATAAGCGATGCTATTTTAGAAGCTCGTCACTACTCAGGTGCAAGAGAGGGCTTTCCCCGTCCCGTAATAGTTTTCAACCCTCATTCATACGAGGTAAATATGCCCGTTAGAATGTACCACCCCTCAAAAGCAGTTACCGACAGCGAGGGCAACGAGGTGCTTTTCCAGAACGTGCGTTCATCACGCTCAAACGACGAGCATCTTGACACTTTATTTATGGCAAAGGTTGCACCCTTTGGTTATTCAACTTACTGGCTTGAATGCGACAATCTTAAAGCCGATAAGGAATTAAGCGGTGAAAACAACTTCTTTATGGAAAACGAATTCGTTTCTGTTGAGCTTGATTCCGAAACCGGCTACATCAAGAGCCTTGTAAATAAAGAAACTGGCGTTGATTACGCAGAGGACAACTTCCTTTCAATCCCCACGGTTATTGATGACCACGAAACAGATACCTGGGCTCACAACGTTTTCAAATTTCATAATATCAAGGGTCTTATGGAGCTTGTAAGCATTGAAAGAGTTGAAAACGGTGCTCTTCGCTCTGTAATTCGCACGGTACACAAATTCAACGAATCTTATTTAACGCAGGAATTCATCCTTGCAAAAGGTCAGAAAACTATCAAAGTTGACTGTAAAGCTCTCTGGCAGGAAAAATTCACTCTTCTCAAATTCGCATTCCCCGTTGGCGGTAAGAAAGAAATTTCAACCTATGAAATTCCTTGCGGATTTATTAAACGTCCCTGCGACGGTGACGAAGAACCCGCGCTTAACTGGGCAGATCTTACAGTTACTAAAAACGGTAACAGAATGGGTCTTTCAGTTATCAGCGATTCAAAATACAGCTACGATTGCCCAGGTGCAGAGTTAAGATTAACAGCCTTACGAAACGTTATCTTTGCAGACCATTATTCTTACAGACCTGATGCAAACTTCAACTTCACCGATGAAGGAATGAACAGATTCTCTTACGGAATTTATCTTCATTCAGGCGAGGCTGAGGAAAGCGATATCGTTAAAGAGGCTCACCTTTTCAACAATAATATCGTTGCTGTACCCGAGGGCTATCATAAAGGCACACTTCCTCAAAAGGATTGTTTCCTTTATACTAATGCTGATAACGTTGTTATTACGGCACTTAAGCGTTGCGAGGACGGTAGCGGCGACCTTATCATAAGACTTTACGAAACAAAGGGTCTTGAAAACACACGTTGCTACATTATGTCAAAGCTTTTCGATAACGGCTTCTGGTTTGATATTAAAAAGCATGAAATCAAAACCTTCCGTGTTGATCACAACTTAAAGGTTAAAGAAACTGACTTCCTCGAGGGTATTCCCGATTAACAAAAAAATAATCACACACTCTTCAAAAAAAGAGTGTGTGATTAAAGGAATTTAATTTCTTAAATTATTTTGTATTTTTCGATTTTACGGCAAACGGTTATTGCTAAAACAAGCTTTAACAAGTCGGGTATTATAAAAGGTAATACGCAAGTTACTATTGCAGATGCAAGGCTTTTTAAATATTCCCCTCTGCTGTAAAAAAGAGCGAAATAACCTGCTCCGAAGATATAGCAAACCAACAATGATATCAATAAGGAAATTTCTTTTACGAATCTATTGTTCCCTAAAGCTTTCGTTGAAAGCCAATACGCTAAACCGGAAAATACAAAGCCCGTTATAAATCCCCCGGTAGCGTCAAACAAGCTACCGAACCCACCCCGAAAGCCTGCAAAAACAGGTAAGCCTACCGCACCTATAAGGATATACAGCAAAACTGAAAGAGTTCCTTTTTTACCGCCTAAAAGGTAAAAAGAACAAAAAACTCCGAAAAGCTGCATTGTAAAGGGTACGGTAAACGGGATACATATTAACGAGCATACCGCAATAACTGCAGAAAAAAGTGATATAAGAACAACAGTCCTTAAGTTACTTTTTAAAGGTGTGTTAACGTTTCTTGTACGCTTCAAATCTTTTCACCCCGTTGAAGAATAACACAACTGTCTTACGTTGTCAATTTTTCACGGTAAAAATATATAAAAACGAACACAAAAACAAACAAAACGAAAGAAGATAAAAAATTAAATTTTATAAAAAGTTGCTGTCAGAATAAACTGACGGCAACTTTTTTGCTTTTATGCACATAAATTCCTTTAATATTTCATAAAACTTGATACTTGTAATTGTTTTTCCAAAGTATTACAATATATATTAACTTATTATGTGTGGTAGTATCTTCACATAAAAATAGGAGTGGAGTGATTTTATTGGCAAAACCAAATAAAAATCCCTTGTGGCAGACCACCAACAAGGAGCGTAAAAGCTATTACGTTTATTTCTGCGGTCAGAATATGATTTACACCCTCGTAACGTCATTCTTAACAGCTGCTTTACTTTTCCAAGGGCTTGACGTTACAAAAGCGGCAGGTATTACTTTAGTTATCAAAATCTGGGATGCTGTCAATGATGCTATTTTCGGTGCTATATTTGACAAAGTCCGTTTTAAAAACGGTAAAAAATTCATCCCTTGGTTAAAGATTTCTCTTTTCGCAATTCCTCTTTCAACAGTATTGCTTTTCTCAATGCCTAAAGACGGCAGTGAAGCTTTTAAATTAGCTTGGTATGCAATTACATATATGCTTTGGGATACTGCTTATACTCTTTGCGACGTGCCGATTTACGGTATGGTTACCGCAATGACAGAAAGAGTTGATGAAAGAACTGCTTTACAGTCCTATAAGAGTATCTGGGGCGGTTTAGGTTCAGGTATTTCAACTGTTATCGCAACAATTCTTGTTGGTGAAGGCGTTGGTCTTTCTTATAGCATCGTTTCAATCGTTGTTGCTATCGGTGCTATTGCTACAATGTTCCCCATCTGCAAATACGGTGTTGAACGTTGTGGCGGCGAGGTTGACGAAAGCTTTACAGTCAGAAAGATGTTTAAATATCTTTTCTCAAACAAGAATCTTCTTCTTTACTACTTCGGTTACTTCTTCAACAGTTCATTAAACATAATGAATGCACTTAATCTTTTCGTTTCCTTCTACCTTTTCAACAACTCAATGTTCAGTATGGTAGTTATGGTGCTTTCAGCATTACCTATGCTTGTGTTTGCAGCACTTGTTCCCAAGTTCGTTGCAAAGTACGACAAGATGAAGATTTATCTTACTTGTGCAGTGCTTCAGGTTGCTCTCAGTATCGTTATGTGGCTCATCGGCTACAGCAATATGATTCTCTTTATCGTGCTTTGCGTACTCCGTGCTATTCCTCAGGGTATTATGGGCGTTATGGTATTTATGTTCACACCCGACTGTGCAGAATACGGCAAATTCAAAACAGGTATCGAAGCAAAAGGTATCACCTTCGCTATTCAGACCTTTATGGTTAAGCTTACAGGTGCCGTTTCATCTGCTCTTTCACTTTTCCTTCTTGGTGTTATCGGTTGGAAAGACGTTTCTCAGGCAGAAAACTTCGAACAGCTTAAAGAGCTTGGCATTACTCAGACTCCCGAAACACTTGAGGGCTTATGGTTCATCTTCATAATGGTACCCGCAATCGGTGTTGCTCTCGGTGCTGTTTGTTGGATGCTTTACAGATTATCCGACCACGACGTTCAGCTTATGACAGAAGCAAACAACGGTAAAATCACCCGTGAAGAAGCTATTGCTCAAATGAAAAACCCAAAAGAATTTTTAAAAGTTAAATAATTAAAAATAAAGAAAGGTGACTACAATGAGAAAAATTAAAAAAATTATCTCCGTTATTTGTGTTGTTGCACTTCTTGCAGGTGCTCTTTCAACAGGCGTTTACGCTGCAGGTGCTGAACGCGACTACACAATCATAAGCCCTTATGCAGACGTTGACTGGTCTTGGAATCAGTACAAGGCTGATCTTCATACTCATACAACTGCATCTGACGGTCGTAGTTCTCTTAAGGATATGATTGAAATTAACTACGGCTACGGTTTCGATATTTACGCAACCTCTGACCACGGTCTTACAAGCTACAGCTGGACAGAGCAGCAGGTTATCCCCGCTCTTAAGGTTTTCGTTGATATGAGAAACCCTAATACAGAAATGGTTGCCCTTGAGGCATCAGGCGGTCTTACCTTTGAAGGTGTACCCTATCAGGTTGTTACTGAAAACGGTGGCGATTACTACTTCCAGGAAACAACTCCCGACCACAAAATGCTTCGCGTACCTTACGCAAACGAGCAGAACCCCAGTTCACTTAACAATGCTCACGTAAACACATGGTTTGCTGATTACGGTAACGGTGTTCTCGGCGGTACAAGCGACTACGAAACACCCATTAAAGCAGTTCACGAAATGGGCGGTCTTTCAGTTATTAACCATCCCGGCGAATACACAAACGCCCGTGACGAGGACACTACAGCAGATGCATATGACTACAGTGATCCAATGTACAAATATTACATTGATAAATTCACACATCTTCTTGCTACGTATGATTCTTGCTTAGGTATTGATATCAACAGTAAGGGTGACTCAAGAACACGTTTCGACAGAAAGCTTTGGGACATTCTTCTTATGAACCTTGCTCCTTCAGGCAGAAACGTTTTCGCAATTGCAACAAGTGATGCTCACAGCACTGATGCAGCTTACACCGGCTACACAGAAATGCTTATGCCCGAGCAGACAGTTGATGCTCTTTACACATCAATGAAAACGGGCGCTTTCTTCCCCTCAAGTAAATGTTTAGGCAACCATGAAGAGCTTGAAGAAATTGCAAACTATCTTCTTGAAAATGCAAACGGTAACGCAGAAGCAGTTGCTATTGCTAACGATATCCTTGAAAGACAGAAAACAGATTACGATGCAAAATACGAAGCACCTCTTGACGTTGATGCTCCCGTTATTAACTCCGTAATCGTTGACGACGGTGACGATACAATCACTCTTAACGTAACAGACGGTCTTTGTGTTCGTTGGATTGCAGACGGTGAAACAATTGCTTACGGCGAGTCTATTGACCTTGACGATTATTCAAAATATATCGGCAGCTACGTAAGAGCTGAAGTTTTCGGCGTTGGCGGTATTGCTTATACTCAGGCTATGCTTCTTGAGTATGAAGAAGCTCCCGAAGCAGAAGCAAAGGATTTCACAGACTTCTGGTGGATTTTAAGCTTCATCCCCGATACTCTCGTAAGACTTCTCGGTTCATTGGAATTCTTCCAGATTCTTTGGGATGCTCTTAACTAATTAAATTATTTAAAATTTGCTGCTCTTCTGAAAAGAAGAGCAGTTTTCTTTTTGTTTTTTATTGTAATCTATTTTTACTTGTGATAAAATGAATTAAATATTGGTTAGTGAGGTACTTAATATGAATGCTATTATAACCGTTGTAGGTAAAGACAAGGTCGGCATTATAGCCGGTGTTTGTGTTGCCCTTGAAAAAATAAACGTAAATATTCTTGACATCAGCCAGACTGTTCTTGAAAATATGTTTACAATGAATATGCTTGTTGACATCAAAAACGCTAACGTTGACTACGCTCAGATTGTTGAAGCACTCGACAAAGAGGGCGAGCGTTTAGGGGTTAGCATCCGTATACAAAAGGAAGAAATTTTTGATGCTATGCACAAAATCTGAGGTGTAATATGATCAATCAGCGTGAAATAATTGAAACTCTTAATATGATTGATAACCAGCATCTTGATATCCGTACTATAACTATGGGTATTTCTTTAAGGAACTGTGCTCATCCCAACCCCGAAATCTGTGCACAGAAGATGTATGACAAAATCACAAAATACGCAGAAAATCTCGTTAAAACAGGTGAAGACCTTGAACGAGAAATGGGTATCCCGATTATTAACAAACGAATCTCTGTAACGCCTATTGCTATTGCGGCTGAAAGCTGTGAAACCGAAGATTATACTATCTTCGCAAAGGCTCTCGACAAGGCTGCAAAGGAGTGCGGTGTAAACTTTATAGGCGGTTTCTCTGCCCTTGTTCAAAAAGGCTTTACTATCGGTGACAGACGTCTTATAAGCTCTATCCCCGAAGCACTTGCTTGTACTGATTTTGTTTGTTCATCTGTTAACGTAGGCTCTACAAGAGCGGGTATAAATATGGATGCCGTAAAGCTTATGGGCGAAACCATAAAGAAAACTGCGGATATAACTAAAGACCGTGACGGCTTCGGCTGTGCAAAGCTTGTTGTATTCTGTAACGCAGTTGAGGATAATCCCTTTATGGCAGGTGCTTTTCACGGCGAAGGTGAGCCTGAATGTGCTATAAACGTTGGCGTTTCAGGCCCCGGTGTTGTTTATAACGCACTTAAGGGTATAAAAGGCGAGCCCTTTGACGTTGTTGCTGAAACAATTAAGAAAACTGCATTTAAGATTACAAGAATGGGTCAGCTTATTGCTTGCGAGGCTTCAAAACGCCTTGGTGCAGAATTCGGTATAGTTGACTTGAGCCTTGCACCCACACCCGCAACCGGCGACTCCGTTGCAAGAATTCTTGAAGAAATCGGTGTTGAGGTTTGCGGTACTCACGGTACAACCGCAGCTCTTGCTCTTCTTAATGATGCAGTTAAAAAGGGTGGCGTTATGGCTTCTTCAAGTGTTGGTGGTCTTTCAGGTGCATTTATACCCGTTTCTGAAGACGAGGGTATGATTGCCGCCGCAGAACAAGGCACTCTCACACTTGATAAATTAGAGGCTATGACCTGCGTATGCTCTGTTGGTCTTGATATGATAGCTGTCCCCGGTGATACCTCTGCAGAAACAATTTCTGCGATTATTGCCGATGAAGCCGCTATCGGTATGATAAACAATAAAACAACTGCTGTAAGAATTATCCCTGCACCTAACAAAACAGTTGGTGATTCAATTGAAATGGGCGGTCTTTTAGGTACGGCACCCGTTATGCCCGTTCATAAAGAAAGCAGTTTTGATTTTATTTCAAGAGGTGGCAGAATACCTGCTCCCCTTAACAGTCTTAAGAATTAATTTGTAAAGGAAGTATGGCTATAATGAAATATTGCAACGAACATTTTTTAGAGGTTGAAAAAAGATTAGGTCTTCCCGAGGAAGCAAAAGAGCTTTTCGAGAAAATTGCAAATAAAATAGAAAAAAGCAAATTGTTTTCAAAGAGATTTGACGACGTTATCAATACATATATGTATCCCGAAGCTCACGATTTCGGCAAAGCAATGGAAGAGCTTTCAAAAATCGCTCTTTTACACAGAGTAAACCAATATTCTCTTCACTTTGTTTTCCTTTTAGTTTGCAGCGAAAGAATGCATAACCTTTACAAAGAGGCTAACTTAAGTGACGAGCTTTTCTGGGACACAATGCAAGACTTAAAATACAAATTCGACGAATGTGTTGACTGTAAAGAAAAATACGGAACTTTTGTAGGCGGTTGGTTTGACGGCTTCTATAAGCTTAACCGTTTCGCCCTTGGCAGATTCCAATTTGAATACTCAACATTCGGAAGAGATGATTATACATCTTCTTGCGGTATTACAATCAAAAAGGGTGATAAAACCGTTGGCTTCCATATCCCCTCTTCAGGCGTTTCACTTACTGACGACGTAAGACTTGATTCATATAAGAGAGCTTACGAATTCTTTAAGGATTGTCGCAGAGAAGACGGTCTTATGATTTTCGAATGCGGTTCATGGCTTCTTTACGAGGGTCACAGAGATTTCTTAAACCCCAAGTCCAACGTTCTTAAATTTATGGATGACTTTGAAATTATAGAAAGCAACGCTAAAGATAAATTTAACGATGCTTGGAGAATTATGGGTAAATACGGCTATATGTCACCTAAAAAATGGCCTACCGATAACTCTTTAAGAAAAGCCTTTAAAGACCACGTTTTAAGCGGTGGTAAAACAGGCAGCGGTCACGGTATTATCGTGTTCGACGGCGAAAAGATTTTGAAATAAGTTGTAAAAAAGAGATGACAATACGTCATCTCTTTTTTTAGTGAGAAATGAGGAGTGAGGCGTGTCGGTGCACTTTGTGCCGATTGTAAAGCTTCGCAAGGAGTAAATAATTGAAGATTTGCGACAGCCTATTCCTCTTTTTTACCGTAGGTAAAAAAGAGTGATAAGCTTCGCTACAATTTAGTTTATAAAAAAACCAACAGGTCTGCGATAGCATTCATAATCGCCGTCGCAGACCCTTTTCTATTATCTATTCAATATTATCTTTTATCTATTATCTTACGAACGTAGTGAGCTTTATAATCGCCAACGCAGTTCCGAAATTTGCCACTTATATTAAGCGTTGGATTTTTGATGTGGTTTGTGATTTTCTCATCCCCGAAGGCGTATCAAGATACGTCGAGCGGGTGAAAAATCGCAAAACACGAAAAAATGCTTAATACATTCCGCCGCCTTGTGCTGCTGCCATAGCCGCTGCACTTGCAGCTGCATCAGCTGCGGGGTCGGGCTTATCTGTTACAAGGCTTTCTGTTGTAAGCACCATAGCTGCAACAGAAGATGCATTCTGAAGTGCTGAGCGGGTAACCTTAGTGGGATCAAGAATACCTGCTTCTGCCATATCTGTATATTCTTCAGTAGCAAAGTTGAAGCCGTAGCCTGCTTCACCTGAGCGAAGAATACCGTCGATAATTACAGAGCCCTCAAGACCTGCGTTTGCCGCAATCTGACGTACAGGCTCTTCAATAGCCTTACGAACAATTTTTGCACCTGTTTTCTCGTCTGCATCCTCAAGAGAAGCGATATACTCATCAAGTGCGGGGATTGCGTTAAGAAGAGCAACACCACCACCTGCAACGTAGCCTTCTTCAACTGCGGCTTTAGTTGCTGCGAGAGCATCTTCAATACGAAGCTTCATTTCTTTCATTTCTGTTTCAGTTGCCGCACCAACACGGATAACTGCAACACCGCCTGAAAGCTTTGCAAGTCTTTCCTGAAGCTTTTCTCTGTCGAAATCAGAGGTTGTAGTTTCAATCTGTGATTTAATCTGATTAATTCTTGCTGTGATTTCGTTTTCGTTACCTGCACCGTCAACGATGATTGTGTTTTCTTTAGAAATCTTAATCTGACGGGCTCTACCAAGCTGAGAAACGTCTGCATCCTTAAGGTCAAGACCTAATTCTTCTGTGATAACCTCACCGCCTGTAAGAATAGCGATATCACGAAGCATTTCTTTTCTTCTGTCACCGAAGCCGGGAGCCTTAACACCTACGCAGGTGAAGGTGCCACGAAGCTTATTAACAAGAAGTGTTGCAAGAGCTTCGCCCTCGATATCTTCAGCAACGATAACAAGCTTTTTACCTGCCTGAACGATTTTCTCAAGAAGAGGAAGAATTTCCTGAATATTTGAAATCTTTTTATCTGTAATAAGAATAAAGGGGTCGTCGATAACTGCTTCCATCTTATCGGTATCAGTTACCATATAAGGTGAAATGTAACCACGGTCAAACTGCATACCCTCAACAACATCACAGCTTGTTTCAGCTGTTTTGCTTTCTTCAACTGTGATAACACCGTCAGAAGTTACCTTTTCCATTGCTTCTGCAATAAGGTTACCAACATTTTCATCAGCCGCTGAAATTGTTGCGATTCTTGCGATATCGCTTGTTTTTTCAACAGGCTTTGAGTTTGCTTTAATTGTTTCTACAACGTTTGCAACTGCTGATTTGATGCCTTTTTTAAGCACCATGGGGTTAGCACCTGCAACAACGTTTTTCATACCCTCTCTAACAAGAGCCTGAGCAAGAAGAGTTGCGGTTGTTGTACCGTCACCTGCAACGTCGTTTGTTTTTGTTGCAACCTCTTTAATGAGCTGAGCACCCATATTTTCGAATGCATCTTCAAGCTCAATCTCTTTTGCGATAGTAACGCCATCGTTTGTGATAAGAGGTGCACCGTATTTTTTATCAAGAACTACGTTTCTGCCTTTAGGGCCGAGTGTAATTTTAACTGTATCGCTAAGCTTATCAATACCTGCCTGAAGAGCTCTGCGAGCTTCTTCACCGTAAATAATCTGTTTTGCCATTTAAGTTTTCCTCCTATATATTATTCTACAATAGCAAGAATATCGCCCTGACGAACGATGATATAGTTTTCACCGTCAACCTTAACCTCAGTGCCTGAATATTTGCTGAGGATTACCTTGTTGCCAACCTGAACTTCCATTTTGATTTCTTTGCCGTCAACGATTCCGCCGGGACCAACTGCGATAATTTCTGCAGTCTGGGGCTTCTCTTGTGAAGCGGCTGCAAGGATAATACCGCCCTTTGTTGTTTCTTCTGCCTCGCAGAATTTAAGAACGACTCTGTCGCCTAAAGGTTTGAGTGTCATAAAAATACCTCCTATGAAGATACATAATAATTTATACAATCCTTATGGGTTGTTTTTTGTTTTAGCACTCTCTTGTCTTGAGTGCTAAATATATAATACCCTTTTCTTATAAAATAATCAAGAGTTTTTGAAAAATTCTTCTTTGTTTTCCTATAATTTACAATTACTTAATAATATTATTATATTACAAAAATCTTATTATTATCACCTATAAAAAAAGTTCTGTGAAGTCACAGAACTTTTTGTAATTATAACAAACCGTTTTACTTTCAGCCTCAATTATCTTATTTTTCCATACAAATTCCATGCCCAAAAGAATGGTTTGAGACCAAACTTTAAACTTATAATTGCAAGTTTATCTCTTTTTGGTGTTTTAGGATTATTAAGCACAGATTCTGCTGTTGCAATAATTTTATTTCTCAAATCTTTTCTTAAATCAAAAAAATGTTTATCGCATTTATCCATATATCTCAAAACGCTGAAATACGCGTGAGACATTCTTCGTATGCACCCCTCTTTCAACTCCGGGTCACACTCTTCTGCCGCCTTTACAAGTCTTTCAACAGAATCAATGTATTGAAGTCTTTTTTCAGTAAAAGCTCCGCTAACTATGGAATCATCTCTTTGAACGTAATAATAAAGCGCCTCTCCACCAAAAACAATAAAATCAGTTTTATTTAAAATATCACCGAATATATACGTATCCTCGTAAATCCTACCCACAGGATAACGGATATCATCAAAGACTTCTCTTTTATATAATTTTGCGTAAGCACTAACATCTATCAAATCATGATATAAGACTCTTTCAAAAGCATCTCGTCTACTAAAAACAATTGAGCCCTCAAAGTCAGAATAAGGTGATTCAACACCATTTCTCACAGAGCATATATCACAAGCAGATACCTTGCAACTCTCATTTTCAGAAAGCAAATTGTACATAAATTCAATGTAATTTTCTGCTACGTAATCATCAGAGTCTGCAAATGCTATATATTCACCTGTACATCTGTCAATACCGTAATTACGTGCATCAGAAAGACCTCCGTTTTCCTTATGGTAGACGATAACTCTTTCATCCTTCTTTGCCCATTCATCGCACATTTTACCGCAATTATCAGGCGAGCCATCGTCAACAAGAATAATTTCTATATCCTTGTAAGTCTGATTCACTAAAGATTCTACGCATTTATCAAGATATTTTTCAACGTTATAAACTGGAACAATAATACTTACCTTTGACATTATTTTTCCACCTTTCAGCCAAACCGATTACGGTACTATTTTTTTCACAAGAGGAATCTTTTTTATTACAAAAACAATAGCAACTGCCAAAATATAAACTAAAACTGGTCCTACTATTCGCCACTCCAAACTATCCTTCGGGAAAACCTCAACAAGCAATTTATTAATTAATTGCATATGAAGCAAATAAACACCAAAGCTACAACCTGAAATAATTTTTATAACATTTACTATTTTCTCTTTCTTGCTTATAGCTTCAATTAATCGTGAGTTCTTTGCAAAAACAAAAACACCCGCAGAAAGAATTATTGAATAAAAGCCCAGATAATCAAAATATGTTGTATTCAGTGCACCATCTCTTCTTGATAAAACAACCGTCATACCAAACCTAAACGCCGCACAACCAAAAGCTGCTGCATATAAAACTATTCTTTTTTGTTTTTTTATCTCTTCGATAGAGAGAAGATATCCAAGAATAGGGAAAATCAAAAAACCACTCACAGTAACCGCTGACAAAGAACTGTTCCACGTAAGCCCTAACCATCTAAATACAATAGGTAAAACAGAATTCAAAATAAATGCCGTTCCTACCATATACCACAAGATTTTTCTGTTATCCTTCAAAAGTGAAATCACAGGCATAGCAAGATACATAGAAAACAGCATCGGAAAAAACCAATAAACCTCTTCAAAAGAACATGTAACAATACCATTTAAAACCCCGCGAATACCAAGTTCCGAAAAATCAGCCTTATTTGCAAAAGCACTTATCAGCGACCATATAACGAATGGGATGGTTGTTTTTAAAACTCTCTTTTTAAAGAATTCGCTAGTAGTATATCGATCTCTATACCCAACAAGCGTTGCACCTGAAATCATTAAAAATATCGGTACAGGCCAATATGCAAAAGTTTCCACAAAAAGGGACTGTCTCCATGCAAAGCTATCATTATAACCATAAACCAAGCTATTACAATGCATCGCAATTACACAAAAAGCAGATACTATATTCAAAACATCGTAGTATAAAACTCTTTTTTTCATCTTTGCTTCTCCTCAAAAAACAATTATGAAACGAATCAAAAAATTTTATTTCCAACTAATAAAATTATAATTTTCAAGAATCTGAAAAAATTTAACTAGTCTTTCGTACAGCGGATTTGCTTTTTCGCCAAAATGAGCTTCAACAAGCTTGCCGATTTCAATTATATCCCTTTCTCCGTCTATAAGAGGCCAAACGAAGCTACCGTTTTCGTCAAGATGAATAAAGCTGATTTTCGGTTTTTTCAAAAGCTTTTGAGCTATTCTGTTTGCCAAACCTTTATTTTCAACCTCAAGAGTTACTATTCCATTGTCATCGGTTGACCAATTAATTTCAGGATTTTTTACAGGGATTTTTTCAAGATAATTCTCCCTTACTTTATTGTTCTTTTTCATGCTTTTTTATTTCTCTTTTTGAAAACAGTGAACTTAAGCAACGTAAGAATTATGATTGCAAAAAGAACTATACCGCCGATATCGGCAACTGTTTTTGAAATACCGAATCTTGCTGAAAGGTCAATTGCAGAATCAACGCCGAAAACTGCAAGTAACGCAAGAAGAATACCTACAAGACCTTCACCGGCAATCATACCTGATGAGAAAAGAACACCGTCGTTGATAATTTCCTGTTTTTCTTCTTCCTTCTTATTCATCTTTTCCATAAGAAGACGGATAACGCCACCCACCATTATACAAGCATTAAGCTGAACGGGAAGATACACGCCGATTGCAAAGGGAAGCACGGGAATACCGATAATTTCAACAACAATAGCAATAAACACACCGATAAACACAAGACCCCAAGGAAGATCGCCACCCATAACACCTTCAATAATAAGCTTCATAAGAGTAGCCTGAGGTGCACCAAGCTGGTCTGAACCGAAGCCCCATGCACTGTCAAGAAGGTAAAGAGTTCCGCCGATAGCAAGAGCAGCAGCAACTGAACCGATAACTTCACCTATCTGCTGTTTTTTAGGTGTTGAACCTAAAATATAACCTGTTTTAAGGTCTTGAGAAGTATCACCCGCAATAGCGGAAACGATACAAATAATAGAGCCGATCGCAATAGCGCTGCACATACCCTCAACGCCATCCATACCTGTAACCTTGAGAATAAGAGTTGCAATAAGAAGCGTAGCAATTGCCATACCTGAAACGGGGTTGTTACTACTACCCACAAGACCAACCATTCTTGAAGAAACGGTTGCAAAGAAAAAGCCGAATACAACGATAATTGCCGCACCTAAAAGTGAAACAGGAATTGCAGGAATAAGCCAGATAAGTAAAGTAAGAACAATAATTGCTATTACAACAATTTTAAGGTTAAGGTCCTGTGCTGTACGTTCTTGAGATGCTGCACCTGTACCCTTCATGCTCTTCATAGCACCGCTGAAGGTTTTAACGATAAGGGGAAGGTTTTTAATAAGGCTTATAATACCGCCTGCCGCAAGAGCACCCGCACCGATATATCTGATATAAGTGCTCCAGATAGCACCGGCACCGCCTGAGGCGAAAATTTCGCTGATAGGTGCTGTACCGGGATAAAGAGTGATATCCGCACCGAAAAGAACTATAAGAGGGATAAGCACAAGCCAGCTTAACATACCGCCGGCAAACATAAATGAAGAAATTCTTGCACCGCAAATGAAACCAACGCTCATAACAGCGGGGTAAATCTGAGTACCGATTTCACCAGCAAAGCCCTTTACGCTTGCAGAAACTTCACCTGAAACGAGCTTAAGTCCGTCAATTATAAATTTAAACAAAGCGGCAAAGCCCATACCGGCAAAAACAGTTGATGCATTAGCACCGCCCTTTTCACCTGCAAGAAGAACCTCTGCACAAGCAGTTCCCTCCGGATAAGGAAGTACACCGTGTTCTTTTACGATAAGTGCATTTCTCAAAGGCACCATAAAGAACACACCTAAAAGGCCACCGATAAGAGCAATAAGAGTGATTTCAAGCATATCGGGCTTGTCCATTTTTCCCTCTGCTGCCCAAAGGAAGAGTGCAGGAAGAGTAAATATAGCACCAGCTGCAAGAGATTCACCTGCAGAGCCGATTGTCTGAACAATGTTACTTTCAAGAATTGAATTTTTTCGCATAATTATACGAATAACGCCCATAGCAATAACTGCTGCAGGGATTGATGCAGAAACGGTCATACCAACTCTTAGACCGAGGTATGCGTTAGCCGCACCGAAAACTACCGCAAGAATAACGCCCATAATAATAGACGTTACCGTCATTTCGGGAGTCACCTTTTCAGCGGCAATATAGGGTTTGAATTCATTTTTGTTTTCCATTTTTTCTCCAATCCGTCAGTACATGGCACTAACGATAAATTTAATCAAGTTATTATAACATAATATCGCAATAAATACAATACAATTGTATATTAAAGCATTTTTCTAAGCATCTCAATTAACAAATTATAAATGTTTTCCGTTGATTTGATATCGAGTTTTTCGTTTACCGTATGAACGTCAAAAAGATTAGGACCGATAGCAATACAGTCAAAATCCTTAATTGCACCTGCGAAAACTCCACACTCAAGGCCTGCATGAATAGCCGCTATCTTAGGCTCTTCGTTAAACATTTCTTTGTATGTTTCTGAATATAAATCTTGCAAACGGGAATTACTGTTATATTCCCAGGCAGGATAATGACCGTAGGTTTTAATTTCGCAATCAAAAACGTTGAAAAAGACCTTTAGTCTTTCCTCAAGATAATAAAGCGAAGACATTTTATTGCTTCTCAAAGCAGAATGAAGAATAATTTTTTCTTCCTCTGTTTTTAATATTCCTAAATTAAGCGAGGTTTCAACAAGCTCAGGAATATCAGCACTCATTGACATAACACCGTCGGGGATACAAACGAGAGAAAAAACGAGGTTTTTTGCGGTTTCATTATCAAATACTGAATACTCACCCTCAAGCTCTTTAACTATTTCGCAAATTAAAGACTCTCTGTCAGAAATTTCTTCTTTAATTTCTTCAATAACTGGTGTAGTAATTTTTTCAAATGCATCTATGTCTTTTACGCAAAGCTCAATGCAGCAAGAGTTAGGTATCGCATTACTTTTATCTCCACCGTTTATTGAAATTATTCCGAAATCAAGACCTTTAATAGCGTTTAAAAATCTACCCGCAAGAATATCGGCATTTGCTCTGCCCTTGTGAATCTCAACGCCCGAATGACCGCCTAAAAGGCCTTTTAAAGTAACTGTAACCTTTTTGCCGGTCATTTCAACTTTTTTGACGGGAATCGAAACGTTAAAATCACTACCGCCTGCACAAGAAACGGTTGCCGTATCGTCCTCTTCAGAATCAAGATTTATCATTTTTTTGCCTTTAAGAAGACTCATATCAAGCTGTAACGCACCAATCATACCGATTTCCTCATCGGTTGTGAAAACCGCCTCAATAGCAGGATGAGAAAGCGAATTATCCTCAAGAATAGCCATAACCATAGCAACTGCGATACCGTTATCACCACCTAAGGTCGTACCTTCGGCTTTAAGAAAAGTGCCGTCAACGATTAAGTCAATACCGTCTTTTGAAAAATCCTTTTGTGACTCTTCGGTTTTCTGACAAACCATATCAAGATGACCTTGAAGAATAACGGTATCGGAATTTTCATAACCAACTGACGCAGGCTTATATATCACAACGTTATCAGCATCATCTCTCACGTAAGAAAGACCTTTTTCTTTTGCGAAAGCTTCGCAAAAATCAGCAATTTTAACCATATCCCCCGAGCCTCTGGGAATACGGCTCATCTCTTTAAAATAATGAAACACTCTTTCGGGTTTCAAAGTATTAATGCAATCCATTTTTATTACCTCTGTTTTATTTTTGAACATAAAAAGTATAACACACCCCGCCCTTAAATTCAATGAAAATGCCACACAACTACACTTCAACCAACAAAATAGCAGTATTTTATCAGGAAAACTCGCCAAAATCTTCCACCTGAAAACAACACGAAAAAAAGATTTTAAAAAAGATAAAAAAATATAAAATTTTCTCTTGACATACAAAATCTTTTGTGTATAGTAGTCAAGCATTAAGTTGCTGGTGTAGCTCAGTTGGTAGAGCAGCTGATTTGTAATCAGCAGGTCGGGGGTTCGAGTCCGTCCACCAGCTCCATTTTTTTAATAGTGAACATGGGAGTGTTCCCGAGTGGCCAAAGGGGGCAGACTGTAAATCTGTTGGCACCGCCTTCGGTGGTTCGAATCCACCCGCTCCCACCAAAACAAAAAACCAGTCCAAAAGGACTGGTTTTTGTTTTGGTGGGATGAAGCGTTCCCTTCGGGAACATTAAGACGCTAACGCTAATGAAGCAGCCTTCGGCTATGAAGTGTGCTGCGGCACGTTAAGGAACGCTTCGCTTCATACGAGCAATAGCGAGTGCTTCATAGGGCGTAAGCCCTGCTTCATATTTGCAACGCAAATGCTTCATTTACAAACTAAAACATTTATGCTATGCTTAATTTGAAAGAGGTGCTACTATGCGAAAATTCATATTAGGAACGGATTGGTGGGACGATTGTGACGATGCTGTGGCAATCCGTTTGTTAACGCGTGCACACAAAGCAAAGGAAATTAACCTGCTTGGCATAATTATAAATGCGTGTATGGAGCACAGCGTTACCTCGCTTGAAGGTTTTCTTAACTCGGATGAGGTTTATGACATTCCGATCGCAATAGACCTTGATGCAACTGACTTTGGTGGAAATCCGCCTTATCAGAAACGCCTTTCTTTGTATGCGAAAAAATATTACAGTAATGCCGATGCAGAAAATGCCGTAAAGCTTTACAGAAAACTTCTTGCAGACACGGATTCCCAAATTGAGTTGATTGAAATAGGATATCCACAGGTTTTAACTGCACTATTGCAAAGCAAACCGGACGATATAAGCGAACTTGACGGCGTTGAACTTTTAAAAAACAAAGTCTCAAAAATATGGATGATGGCAGGAAAATGGGATAAAAAACCAAATAAAGAAAACAACTTTGCCCGAAACGAACGCTCAAGAGTAGCCGCAAACATATTTTGTGATATTTGTCCCGTTCCCATAACCTTTCTCGGATGGGAAGTGGGAGCAAGTGTCATCACCGGTAGTAATTTAGATAAAAACGATCCGCTTTATCTTGTACTTTGTGATCACGGGTCTTCTAACGGTCGTTCCTCCTGGGACCCTATGCTGTGTCTGTTGGCGTAAATCGGCGATGTAGAAAAAGCGGGATACTCCGTTGTTCATGGGAAAGGCAGTGTTGATGCTATAACAGGTGAAAATTGTTTTGTTTCAAATCCGAACGGGCTACATTCCTATGTTGTAAAAGAAAAAGAAGATTCATATTACGCCGACGCTATAAATAAATTGATATAAGCAACCGGTATCTAAATGATTCGTACAGACAGAAAAAAGCATCGCGTAAGCGGTGCTTTTCTCGTTATATTCACGTTTCGCGTTTTTCTCAAATAGAATACACAAACCAACTAACAACCTTTTGTTTAAAAAGCTCATTGTTTTGATTTTTCTTATATAGTATAATTGTATTATTATGTGCATTTTAAAAGGTGGTTTTTATGAAAAGAACATCAAAAAGAATTTCTGCTTTGTTATTAAGCGTAATTTTACTTGCATCAAGCTTTTTAAGCCCTGTTGTTTCTGCAGCAGAGGGTATTTATGAGCTTACATTTGACAATATTTTTGTCTTTGAGCAATGGGCTAACCATACAAGATCAGGTGTTATTTCGCCCAATCTTACCAATGCTGAAATTACAAAAGATATTTCTGCAGGTAGCTTTACTTTAACCAATAACTCTACAAGCGAAATATACACCGCTCACTCTATGGGCTCAAATACAGGTTATTATTCAATGCCCGTAAAGCCAAGCACAAGCTATATTTTCAAATACAATGCAAACGGAACTGTTACAAGCTTTGACACTTTCGTTTTCTATTTCGATTCTTCTGATGCTTATATATCCCTTGATACCGCATCTGCAACACAGTACGGTGACAACCAATGGACATTCACAACACCTGCTAACGCAGCGTTTATACAGATAAGATTTGACAATAACACCCCCGGCACTTATGCTACGGTTAAGGATATAAGAATTTGTGAAGCCTCGGTTTACGAATATTCAAAGGATATCAACTACAGAACAACCTATACTTATTCACAAGGTAATACTTACGGTGAGTTGCCCACTCCTAACAGAAGCGGTCTTATTTTTGCCGGATGGTATACAGGCCCTGACGGCACAGGCGAAAGAATTACAGAAAACACACTTATTGCCGCTACAAGCTACAGCTTATATTCAAAATGGGAAACTCAGTTAGACGGTACTATATCCGTTGCCTCTCTCCCTACTAAGCAAACCTATACCTTAGGTGAAAAGCTTAATGCTTCGGGCTTATCAATCAACATCAACTATTCCAACGGTACAACTGAAGCTCTTAATTCAGGCTTCTATTACTACCCTCAAATATTAGACACACTTGGTCAACAAACAATTACCATTGAATACGGCGGTAAGCAAACATCGTTTACCGTAACTGTCAAAGAAGCAGAAAACGTTTCTGTTACAGTTAACAACAGTACAATCACTGCTTCTGTTGCTAACAACGTCTACACAATTAATCAAACTGCATCTGCTTTTAACCGTTACGAAATCCACTATTCTTCAGATGCTTACGTTAAAGCCGTAATGCTTATGGGCTCAACGCAAGAAGAATTTTTCCTTGAGCCTGCAGAGGATGGCGTTTTCACAGGATATATTGACGGTTACCTTGACGGTACAACACAAACTCAGATTTCATCAATCACCTTTACAGCTCTTGATAAAGAGTTTATGGATTTTTCTCTCAAATCCGTTACGACAACTAAAGATGCTATCCCCGATAATTTAGTATATCTTTCAAGTGCAGATTATAAAATCGGTATTGATTTACATTGGGGCGGTGCTCTTTCATATCTTGAGGATTTAAAAAACGATGTTTATTCCTCAGTAAGTAAATACGGCTCTTCAAAAATAACAGAGGTTGACTTTAAGAGTAAAGTTAGCACCGGTTTTCTCAACAATACAAGCAGCAGCGTTAACCTCATTAACTGTAACGACACAGGTAGACTTGTTCAGCAATCTTATTACGGCACAGGCTCACCACCCTATGAAATGGGTGATTACAACGGTACACCGTGGAATTACAATCCCGTTCAAGGCGGTAACGTTCATAATGAAGCAAGTAAAATCGTTGACTTAAAAGTTACCGAAAACGAAATCTACGTAAAATGCCGACCGCTTGACTGGGGTAAAACAAAAGAACACATCACCCCCTCTTATATGGAGGCTTGGTACACGCTCGAAGACGGTTTAATGAGAGCGACTTGCAGATTCGTAGACTTTTCAGGTTATCCCGAAGCAACTACCACACAGGAGCTCCCCGCTTTCTACTGCGTTGAGCCTCTTAATAATTTTGTTTACTATTCAGGCGGTGAGGCTTGGTCGGATTCAAACACAAGAAAAGACGAAAGCAGTCTTGTATTCTGGGGCGAAGCCGCAGGTGCCAACCAGAACTTCTACTGTAATGAAAACTGGTGTGCTTTCATCGGTGATGATGCAGATAGCTTCGGTATCGGTCTTTACTCCCCCGGTCAGACAAATATGTTTACGGGTGTTTTCAGCAGAGATTTATGTACAACGGTTTCTCCCGCAACAGAAAGCCCTACATCATATATTGCACCCGTTGATACTTTTACGTTTAAGAGCTTTAGCCCTTATTCTTACGCATACTACGTTACAACGGGTAACGTTGACACAATAAGAAGCACCTTCAAGGATGTTGCTACAGATATTGACGACCCCTGCCAAGTTGGTTTCACTAACGGCTACTGCAACATTTGCGGTAAAAATGAAGCGGCAACTCTTACAACCAATAAGTATGACCTTAACGGTGACGGAATAATGGATAGCGTTTATGAGATTTCAAATGCAGGTCAGCTTCACTGGTTCAGCGATTTTGTTAATCTCGGTAACTCGACTGCAAACGCAGTTCTTACAAATGATATTACAGATAATGCCCCCGTTCTTACCTCTTACGGTATATTGAATTCTGATACTTCTAAATTCAAAATATGGACACCTATCGGTAATTCATCAACACAGTACAAGGGCATTTTTGACGGTCAATGTCACACAATAAGCGGTCTTTATACAGACTCTGATACTGATTCCTACGTTGGCTTGTTCGGTTATACCGCTTCAAATGCAACAATCAAAAAAGTAGGTATTGATGACTCTTATTTCGGTGGTAGCTCTTACGTTGGCGGTGTTACGGGACGAAATGCGGGTACTATAGAAAACTGCTACTCCTACTGTATCGTTTCTGACGGTGCTTCTTACGTAGGCGGTATCACAGGCTACACAAGTAATACAATTAAAAACTGCTATAATGTAGGCGTTGCTGATGCCACAGACACTTACTGTGGCGGTATCGCAGGCGGTGCTTCAGCATCTTCAAACCTTACAAACTGCTACTATCTTACAGAATGTGCAAAAGACGGCAAAGGCACCTCTCAAAATGGTATAGGAAACGCTACTAAGGGTAGCACAACCGCCGATAGCGGTAATTGCTCCGTCGGTAAAACTATAGAAGAATTCTCTTCAGGTGAGGTTGCATACTTACTTCAAAAAGAATGCTCCGAACAAATATGGGGACAGAAAACGAATATTGAGGGTGCCGCTCCCGTATTTGATACAACGGGTGAATATAAGGTAATCGCATCTGCAAACAAC
Source organism: Acutalibacteraceae bacterium (assembly GCA_045605825.1). Taxonomy (GTDB): domain Bacteria; phylum Bacillota; class Clostridia; order Oscillospirales; family Acutalibacteraceae; genus DTU089. The sequence goes on along the minus strand of JAZUQS010000060.1, from coordinate 38,968 downwards.
GGTTATTCATTAATCTTTATCGGTGATATTGTAGATAACGATATGTTGGATATCTACGATTTACAACAGCTTGTAAACACAGCTCTTTCAGAAGCAGAGGTTACCGAAAAAGAGCTTTTCCTTTCTGATATGAATAGCGATAGCATTTTAAACGTTATTGACTGTTCAATACTCGAAAGACTTATTAACGGTCACAAGGTTAACCTACCCGTTTACTTAAAGGGTGATTTTGACCTTGACGGAGTTCCTTTCACAGCTTATGACATTTCTTTAATGAAAACCGCAATGAAGGATATTTCTATGCTTTCCTTGCAACAAAAATATATTTGTGATATCAATTCTGATGACATTACAGACGAAAAGGACCTTGAGCTATTAAATCAGCAAAACCCCGTTTTATATACTCCCGCATACGTAACAATAAAGGATGCTATGAACTTGAAAACAAAAAAAGCAAACGTCATTATTCTTTGCGGTCAGTCAAATGCTTACGGTGCCAGCCCCTTGACTGATGCAGTTAAAGCGACAGTTGGTACTACGGATTTTTCTAACATAAAAATCAAATATAATAATATTAACACCGACGGTACGACAGGCTGGAAAACGTATTTTTCAAACGATAAGTTTGAAACCTTTAAGCTCGGTATAGGCGGTCAGGCAGACCTTTGGTTCGGTCCCGAGGTTGGTCTTTCATATTTCCTTGCAACAAACGAAAGCACGAAGGACGAAATGTGGTATATCATTAAATATACTGCCGCAGGCACCTTCCTCGGCGGTAACTGGATATATGACACAAATTACAACAACGCCGTTAACGCTCAGGATATCTATAATGATTTAGGTGGCTACTTAAGCGATTTAATGGTTGATTACGTTGATACCGCTCTTGATGATATTGTAAAATTGCACGGCGCAAACAATATTAATATCAGATCTTTCTTATGGCATCAGGGCGAAGGCGACTCCGGCTTTGAGCAGTGGGCAAACCAATACGGTGATTTACAGAATATTCTTGTAAATAAAGTGCGTACAAACTTTGAACAAAGAGATGTCGACGGTCAGATAGGCTTTGTTGACGGCGGTATTGCTGCATACGACAGCCGTACATTCTTAAATCCGATAACTAATGCCGAGCAGACCTATAACAGTTGGGTGTATTCCGATACTATTAACTCTTACAAATCGAGAAATGCTTCTCTCTGGTACGTACCTGCAGATACGACAAGTAATATAATCAATACCACAACAGCAGGCCTTTATGCTAACACCTCACCCACAAGCACAACCCTTGCAAACTCAATTTGGATTGATACGTCAACGTGTATGTCAAAATACGTTAACAACAACGAAAACGGCGAATATGACGGTGCACACTATTGTGGCGACTCAATGCTACGTTTAGGTATTTGGTATGCACAAGGTATGCTTCAGGTAGCAAATTATTATTAATAAAAGCTCAATAAAATGGGATATTATTAATACTAAAAAAGAGGGTTTTGTATGAGAAAGAATTATAAGAAATTGATTGCCCCAATAGTTATTTCCATACTTTTGATAATATATTTTATTGTATATTTTGGCTTTTTAATTACATTATTAGACGGTTACTTAAAATACATTTTTGGTGTTGTGCCAATAATATTTGCCGTAATTACTGTTTATGTATGTATTGAAAGAATAAAAGAAATAAGGAGTGGCGAAGAAGATGATCTTAGTAAATACTGATTACATTACCGGTAAGGAATTGGAAATGTTGGGTTTGGTGCGAGGAAGCACAATCCAAAGCAAAAATGTGGGTAAAGATATTACTCAAGCATTCAAGACACTTGTAGGTGGCGAATTAAAAGCTTATAACCAAATGATGAATGACGCACGTGCACTTGCAACAAAACGAATGGTTGAAGAAGCGGAACAGTTGGGAGCCGATGCGGTTGTTAATATCCGTTACGCATCTTCTGCTGTTATGCAGGGTGCGGCTGAAGTTATCGCATACGGTACTGCAGTTAAATTTATATAAAAATCCACTATGGTTTAAATGTCATAAAAAATCATGGCATAAAAAGATAATAAGCAAAGACTGATTTTTAACCCCTCGTATTTTTCCTAAAACGGATAGTTGCGGGGGGGTTTTTGCTAGAAATTCTTGTTTGTGGTATAATACATACAGAATAAAGGTTGATTTCTTCCCACTCAACCAACGGTTTGTAGATTTTCACCCACAAAACTCTTACACTAATATTGAAAGGAGGCACAATATGAATCTTTTAAAAATCGGAAAGTTCATAGCCGAGCAAAGAAAAAAGAACGGTATTACTCAGATGCAGTTAGCTGAAAAGCTTAACATCACTGACAGAGCCGTTTCAAAATGGGAAACGGGAAAATCATTGCCCGATTCTTCAATAATGCTGGAGTTGTGTCAAATTTTAAATATCAGCGTAAACGATTTATTAAGTGGGGAGGTTGTTACAATGGATAATTACAACAAAGAATTAGAAAACAATCTGCTTGAAATGGTCAAGCAAAAGCAAGAAGCTGACAAACGCTTACTCCGTATGGAAACACTTGCAGGTGTAATGGCGTGCGTACCCTTCGCAGTCGGTATTATAATAGGCTTATTCGTGCCAATGGAAGAATGGAAGCAGGTAGTGATAGTTTTATCAAGTATGATACCGCTGTTGGTAGCAATTCCTTTTTTGCTACGTATCGAGCAGGTTGCAGGTTATTATGAATGTCAGAAATGCCGACATCAATACGTACCTGAATATAAATCAGTGTTTATAGCACCTCATATAGGCAGAACAAGATATATGAAATGCCCCCAATGTCACAAATGGACATGGCATAAAAAGGTAATAAGCAAAGAGTGAAAAACAGTTAATATTTTAAGCCCTTATATTCGCAAACGGATATAAGGGTTTTTTCTTGCTCTTTTATTTTAAATATGGTATAACTTTTTCAAAGGAGCTGATAATATGCTTTTAAAAATACTTGATGAATTAAAATTACCCCCTCTTTTACCTCGTGAAGAGATGCTTGAAATTTTACAGAAAGAAATTTACGGCTATATGCCGCCAAAGCCAGAAAGCATTTCTTTTGAGGTCGAGGAAGAGGTTATTCCTAAATTTTGTGCAGGTAAAGCGGTATGCAACAAGGTTACCGCAAATTGCATTGTAAACGGCAAAGAATTCTCTTTCCCGTTTTTTGCAAATTTACCTGCCGACAATGAAAAACACCCATTCTTTATTCACGTAAATTTCAGAGATTTAAACCCGGACAGATATATGCCGACTGAAGAAATTATCGACAACGGCTTTGCAGTTTTTTCTGTTTATTACAACGATATAACCTCTGACGACGGCGACTTTACAAACGGTTTTGCAGGTATTCTTTTCCCCGACGGAAAAAGAAACGCTACTGACTCGGGTAAAATTGCTATGTGGGCTTGGGCTGCATCAAGAGTTATGGACTACGCTCAAACTCTTCAAGATAAACTTCTTATTGACTGCGGTACAGTTTGCGGTCACTCAAGACTTGGCAAAACCGCCCTCGTTGCAGGTGCATTTGACGAAAGATTTAAATTTGCTTATTCAAATGATTCAGGTTGCTCGGGTGCTTCTCTCGCCCGTTGGACCCGTGGCGAAACAGTAAAAGAAATCACCGACAGATTCCCCTTCTGGTTTTGCGAAAATTATAATAAATACAGAGATAATGAATCGGCTATGCCCTTTGACCAGCATTATCTTATAGCTTCAATTGCACCAAGACACGCAGTTATCGGCAGTGCATCCGAGGATTTATGGGCAGACCCCCGTTCAGAAATGCTTTCCTGCGTTGCCGCAAGTCCTGCTTTTAAAAACGGCTTTAAATATGAAAACAGATACCCCGAAATCAACGATATGTTTTTTGAGGGTGATATCGGCTACCATATGAGAAAAGGTCTTCACTATTTCAGCCGAGAGGACTGGAACAAGCTTATTAAATATGTTAATATGCACAGATAAAAATACAAAAAATGCATCCTGATTATTTGTCAGGATGCATTAATTTTTACTTTACGTATCGTTTTGCACGATGATTTTTGTCCCCTCGTTTTCGAATTTAAAGGGAATAATTTTTAAATCGCTGAAGCTTTCAATAAGCTTGGCTTGGCTTTCCTTCGGCACGTATAAAAGCATAAAGCCGCCACCGCCTGCACCGAGAATTTTACCGCCCAATGCTCCGTTAGCCTTTGCTTTTTGATACATTTCGTCAATTTCCGAATTACTTATATAATCGGATAAAGAGCGTTTTAACTGCCACGTGTGGTCAAGTAGTCTGCCGAAATCGTCAAGGTTTCCGTTTTTTAATATATCCTCTGCTTTATCAACAAGGGCTTTCATTTCGTGTAGCTGATTAAGGGTTGATGGAATACCTTTTTGTTGCTCTGTTGCAATAATTCCCGAATACCTTGTAAAGCCCGTAAACAAGAGAATTAAATTGCTTTGAAATTCATCAAGTCTTTCCTTTGATATTTCAACGGGTGTAACTGTATAACCGTCTTTTGTAAAGTCAATACGGTTAAGACCGCCGAAGGCTGCGGCAACCTGATCCTGAACGCCACCACCCTCGTTACACATTACTCTTTCAAGGTGTATCGCTTCCTTTGCAAGCACCATTTTATCGGGGTACTCGTCTTTAAGAGCGTGAAGACTTTGAAGAAGACCAACCGCAAAGGATGAGCTTGAGCCTATACCTGATCCTGCAGGTAAATCTGCATCGTAGGAAATCTGAATACGGTCAGTAGGCATATACTCAAGAGCCGCTCTTACAAGAGGATGCTGAATTTCATCAGTTTCATTAAATCTTTCAATTTTCGAATATGTAAGCTGATTTTTATGCTCAAAAAACGGTGGAAGCTTACGTATTGTAAGATAACAATATTTATCAATAGTTGTGGAAAGCACACTGCCGCCGAATTCAGAAAAATATTCATAATAATCTGTTCCGCCACCGAAAAAAGAAACTCTGAACGGTGTTCTTGTAATCAGCATTTTTCTACCTCCCACGTAATTTTTTCTTTATTAAGTAAAGCTTTAAGAACCGAGTTATCCATAGCACCGAAAGAAACTCTTTTATCCTTAAAAAATTTCTTACCCTCGTCTTCGGAAATCTTTTTTATTAAACTCTTATCAGCACCAAGCTTTTCTGCCAGAATACAGCCCATATCGTATTTACTCAAAGACTCATCTGAGCAGACGTTTATAACCTGAGGCTTCTCTTTTAAAAGCGACAAAGAATATATAAGCTCTGCCGCTTGAGAATAGCTTAACACAGAACGGTACATTCCGTCAATCATTTCAACCTCTTCATTATTTTTTAATGAGGCGGTAATTTTGTCGTAAAAATGGGGCGTTGAAGAAAGTGACTTGCCTAACATAAAAGGTAATCTTAAAACAGTAAAACCGTTTTCAATCACTATTTTTTCTGCCTCGGCTTTTTGTTTGCCGTATTCGTTTATAGGAATTAAAGCATCTGTTTCTTTAAATCGGTAATCTTTATTTTCACCTTCACCGTAAACGCAATCCGTAGATGCAAAATAGAATTCTTTTATATTAGGTATATAAGAAATAAAGTTTTTTAAGGCGGTGATATTTATTTCTTTGCCCTTTTCAATGTTTTCGTATAGAAAATCAATATTGTGACAAGCGGCAAAGTAAAACACCTTTAATTCTTCACCCTTGAAAGCATCTGCAAGACTTTTTAAATCCTCTTCGCTTGAAATATCACATTCTATAAGCTTTGCTCCGTCTACACGGGGGATTTTTTCTGTATTTCTTACCGTTGCAATAACGGCTTCATTTGTTTCATTCAGTATATGCTTTAAAAGGTAACTTCCTAAAAAGCCACAACCGACTATCAATATCATTTCTTCACCACAACCTACAGAATGGGCTCACCGCTTTGCCCGTATTATCCCCTATTTATCTGTTTACCCTCTGTCTTTCATTGATGACAGAGTGAATTTATTTATCAATTCATCAAGATAAAAATCTTTATTTAAAATAATTGCTATTACAAATAAAAACCAATAATGAAACTCGACCCTATTTGTAATTGTTGATGTCTGAGCACTTAAATATATTGACACAACCTGCAAAGCTAAGCAAACGAAAGAAGCAATATAAAAAACTTTATACTGTAAGCTCATTTGTGAGTTTATCGGCTTTTTGTTTGTTGATTTTATTGCAAAAGCTACTACAATCAATGCGATTAAGAACAAGGCATAAAACATTATATATCCGTAATCACCAATTGTGTCTTTATGCTCTCTTGGGCGGTCCGTATCTAAAAACACAAACTGCAAACCGCTACACACAACCGCTACACCGCAAATTATACAGCTGATAAAATCTTTTATATCTTTCTTTTGGTTTTTAGCTTTGTTTTTCTTTTTGCTTTTCGCCTTAACCTCACTGCTTTCAGTTTCGTTAAGCTTATTGCTCCAAGAAACGATTTCACCATGGGCATAAATAAGCAACACCACGGGAAGTGCAAAAAGGAAATACTCAGGACTGTAAACCGAAACACCGACGGTTATTAAAACACCAATGATACCGCCAACAATTCTTTTAGGTATAAGGCAAATACATAAAGCACTTACAAGAATAGCCGTAAGATAAATATAATATTCCACCTCAATAAGTAACTCTAACTGAGGGAAAAATCTGATAAACGTTATAAACAAAAACCAGAAAGTTAATTTAATTGTTTTAGCTTTCATTTCATTTCCCCCTAAAAATACGGATTTTCATCAACTTAAATCGGGCAGGAATACCGTTAAAGAATAAACTAAATAATAAGGTATGAGAGTTGTTGCGCCGATGGAAGTCAAAGAATTGTGAACGAGCTCTATTGCCCAAGCTCTTTCCTTATAGAGTATATACATAAACAATGCAAAAGTGGGTAAAAATGCGTTTCCTATCCACCTTACAACGTCAGTTGAGAAGCAAAAGCCTGCTACAACTACAAAGGGAAAAAGTGCCATAGCACACAACAATGAAAATCTTTTCACGTTGTTACCCTTTGCTTTCTTGAAAAAGGTTATAAGGAATTTATAAATAAATACGAGAATAGGTAAAATTAAAAGCGCAACTATAAATGTAACGTAGGTAAATTCTTTTACGAAAATTGAAATCCAAGCCTGCTGGAAAAGAACCTTGACTACCTCGGAGGGTGAAGATCCTGCATCAAACTCGGGAACCTCAAGGAAACCGTTTTCCTCAAAACCATCTATATCACGGTAGTAGCTGAAGTTGTAATAATACAAATCACCCTCGCTAACGCCCCTGCCAACAAGGAACTTATCAAATTCTTCCATAGTCATAGTAAGGTTTGAACGCTCAAAAACTACGAAATACACGGTAAAGAAAATTGTGAGAGCAACCGTTGCAAAGAATATTGCAGTAAGATAACGTTTTTCTTTTCTTTCCTCTGTTACCGATATCTTATAAAGCAACATAATTGCTAAAAGCGGAACGTAGCAAAGAGTTGCACCGTAATAAACAAACACCATAAATACCGCTAACGGAACAACAAGAAAATACACCTTCTTGTTTTGCAAGCAAAGTATACTTAAAGCCGTAGCAAAAACCCAGAAAACATCTATCATTCCAAAAACGGGTACTAACACCGCAAAGGTTGCGGGACCTGTAAGGAAAAACAACGTAATTATAATTGCCGATTTTCTGTATTGAGCATCAGTGTTTTTAATGAACTTTTCAGCTAAAAAGCTTACAGCACCAAAGGTGATGACAAAAACACCGATAAGATAAATTGAAACGGTTATATGGTCGGGGGTTCTGAAAATAAGGTTGTACAACGCGCCCTGAATAACTCTTGAGCAAAAGCCTACACTGAAATCTATTGCATAAAAGCTATAGGTTGCGTCATTAACAATCCACGGTCTACCCTCGGTGGGGACAACTATACAATATATAAATAAAAATGCAAACAGACAAAGCCCGTAATAATGCTTATTGGTAAAGGTTTTTATGCTTTTTATCGTCCTCACCCCAAATCTGATTTAAACTGTTTCGCAGGTTACCTCGTCATTACCGTAGATAGTTGCACCTCTGCGTCTTCCAAACCAAACGACCTCTTTTGCATAACGTGAAACTTCATCATAAATATTTTTTGGCGTAACCTTTATTTTTGTTTTCTGTTTTTCTAAAGTCTTTTCCTGACCTTTTATAATACCGTCAAAGAAGCTATAGAAATCATAACTGAATTCTTCAGTTGCACCCTTTTCAAAGGGCTTTTTCAAAAGAAGCTTTTGATATTTTAAAAGCTCGCTGAAAACGTCTTCAGGAAAATCGTATTTTTTAAGAAATACAAGTAATTCTTCCAAATATTCATTGTAATTTGATGCAATTTCAATAAATGCACCCTCTTCGAAAAACCAGGTTACGTTACCGAATTTTTCGTCGTAGTAATTCCAATTACCTGAAAGAGAATTTTCATATTTCTCTTTAAAGAGAGTCCACATTTTATTAAGCTTTCCGTCGCTTTCGAAAATGTAGTTCAATAAAGCTGTGTAAAAATCGTAATAAGTAACCTCACCCAAAGAATGAAGATACATAGCAAAATAACGAAGCACGCCTAAACTATGGAAACATTGCAAACAAATTGAAAATAGGTTTGCGTATACCCAATCGTCACGGTCAAGAGTAGCTGTTGAGCGAACGATATACGAATACTCTTTAACCTCTTCATCCTTTTTAGGTGCACTGTGAATATGGTTAAAGGCAACCTTTATCGTTTCTATCTTGTGCTTTTTAATGTACTCGGGTTGGGCAAGCTCTGAATTAGGCAAAACCTCACAGTGATAAACGCTGACTGAATTATGCTGACCGTTTTCAAGAAGCTTACATATACCCATGCAGAAGCTTTCCTTCGTTTCACCGGGAAGCCCTAAAATCAACTCGGAGTAAGTAGGAATTCCTGCTTCGTTATATTTTTTCATAAGGTTAGAAAAATGCTCCATTGTAAGATTTTTTCTACCTATGTTTTTCAAGGCTTCCTCTGAAAGAGTCTGATATGCCATTGTAGCACCCTTGTCCATACCTACACTATTCAAGGCACTGCAAATTTTAAACACTCTTTCGTCGCTGTTTTTCTCGTAACAAGGTCTGAAAACCTCGGGATAGCCGTTTTTCTTTTTTGCTTCAATAAGATGCTGGGCTATTTCGATATCTCTGTCAAACATACCGAAGTTTGAGTCAGCACAGAAGCAATAGGTTATTTTATTCTCTGAAAGCCATTTGATTTCGGCTATTACCTTTTCCATCGGGAAAAATCGCATTTTCTTACCCGCACACCAATCGCAGTATGCACAGGAATAAGGACAGCCTCTTGTAGTTTCAAGAACAGAAAGCAATTCCAACCCTTGACTGTTTTTAACAATATCATCAAACACGCCGGTTGTATAGGGTGACGGGAAATCCTCAAGAGATACACAGTAGCTTCTCTCGGTTTTAATAATACTGTCGCCTTTTCTGTATGAAATGTTATTTGTTAAGCCTATTTCATCATTTTTAAGGTTTATGAGTAAATCGGAAAAGGTTCTTTCGCCCTCGCCGAAAGTAAGAATATCAATATAATCCTCACTTTCAATAAGAACACCGCTTTCGTCAACGCTGTGACCACCAAAGGAAATTAAACACTGAGGGTATTTTTCTTTTATCATTTTTGCAAGAGTTTTATTGTACTCAATATTCCAGACACTGCAGGAGAAAGCAACCATATAAGGCTCCTTTATTTTCGCTATAGCATCTGCCAACTTTTCTCTTTTGAAAATGATATCTGAAAAGCTGTATTCACTTGTTATTTGCGGTTCTTTTTTGCAATAGGCAATTATTGTGCCTACAGCATACGGAAGGTAAACCGAGCCGTCAAATTCGAACCCAACCTGAACAAAATAAATGTTTTTCATAAATTACCCCGAAGTGTTTTTTATTTGTATTTTTAACTGTGCATTATATTATGCTTTTGTAACCTTATAGTTTGTGCTTGTGTAATCGGTAGCACGTCTGTTTCTGCCGTACCATACGATTTCACGGGCAAACTCGTGTATATCCTTTACAACAACACCGTCTTCAACAGCTATTGTAGTTTTATTCTTAATTAACTTTTTATAACCGCCGAGGAAGATATTATTGAAATATGAATAGAAATCATATTCACTTGAAATAACGGGATGCTCCACACCGATTTTCTTTATAATATCAAGCTGATATTTAAACAAGGCGTCAACAACGTCATTGTTTTCATCAATACCCTTGAAGCATTCCTTTACCTCTTTATAGAATACCTCAAGATTTTTGTAAAACTCAAGGAAAATAAGCTCATCAAAGCCCCAAAGCACGTCGCCGAGGCCCTCGCAGGTTGCAACAAGCTCGTTTGAACCGCTTATTATACCAAGGCAAAGCTTACTGATTCTCTCGTAAACCGTATTTAGAAGAGTTCCTTTATTTTCTTTTGAATAGCTTAAAAGCTTGTTATAGAAATCGTTATAGCTCAAATTATGCTCGTGTCTATAGTAAATAGCAATGGCACGAAGAAGACCCAAATTGTGAAGGCCTTGAATATATGACGCAAAAAGAAGGGATTTTGCCCATTCCTCTTCGCTCATAGCATCAGTTGAGGTTATATATTCAGAATACTCAACTATGTCGTCTTTTTTCTGACCTTCGTTTGAGTGAATAAGCTTAAACGGTACTCTTGTGCTTTTAATGCCGAATTTTTCCTGATAAGCCTTCTGACCCATTTCAGCATTGGGAAGCAGTTCGCAGGGATAAATATTTATAGCATAATGCTGACCGTTTTCAATTAAGATATTTACACCCTCGCAGAAGGTTTCGTAGGTTTCACCGGGAAGACCTAAAATAAGCTCTGAAAAGGTTGAAATATTGATTTCGTTATATTTGAGCATAAGCTCTCTGAATTTTTCGGTTGAAATATTCTTTCTTCCGACGTTCTTTAAAACCTGCTCGTTCATACTCTGGAATGAAAGCGTCTGAGCCTTATCAAGACCGTTTTTGAAGAACTTTGTGCCTATATCGAATACGAAATCGAATTTATTTTTTGTAAAGCATACACGGAACATTTTCGGATAACCGTAGGTATTTTTACAGTGAACGATATAATCTGCAATTTCTTCGTCACGGTTGAAAAGGCAGAAGTTACCGTCGGTACAGAAAACGAACTCGATTTTATGCTCAACAAACCAATCAATTTCCGCAAAAACTCTTTCCATTGGGAAAAGCCTTACCTTTGATTTCAAAGAGCCCCAGTCACAGAATGAGCAAGAGTTAGGGCAACCTCTGTTCGTTTCAAAAAGAGCAGAGAAAACGATATCGTCCTTTAAAATCTCATCAAAGGTGCCCTCTAAATAAGGTGATGGATAATCTGTGCCCGTCTGCGGTGCGTAAGCAGTTGTAACTATTTCGCCTGCTTCGTTTCTGTATGAGATATTTGGGATTTCATCAAGAGATTTTCCTGTTGCAAGGCTTTCAAGAATGCCCTCGGTAGGCTCTTCACCGAAACGGTGAGTAAGAAAATCTATAAAATCATTATCTCTTAAATAGTTTTCATTATTTGAAACGTTATGACCGCCAAAGGTTATAAGGCAAGATGGGTAAGCCTCTTTAATTGCCTTTGCAACGGTTTTGTTATACTCGGTATTCCATACAGAGCAAGAAAATAAAACCATAAAGGGATTGTCAAGCATTTCAATAACCTTTTCAGGTGCTTCTCTTGTATATATAAATTTACCGAATTTGTATTCTGCAGAAATAATTTCGTTTTTCTGACAGTAAGCCTGAATACAGCCTACAGAGTAAGGAATATAAGTATTCTTTACCTCTGTGCCGTAAACGTTATTAGCTTGAACAAAATAAACATTTTTCATTGGTTACTCTCCGTAAGTTACTGTAAGATACTTTTTATCGTTAATTACGATTGTATCGCCTCTTCTTTTTGCAAAGAGAACGATTTTTCGTGCATAATCCTTCCAATTGTAAACGGGGTTAGGTAAATCAACCTCAATTTTATTTTTCTTTGCCTCTAAAGGCTTATAGCTCTGCGAAAGAGCATTGTGGAAGTAATTGTAAAAATCATATTCAAATTCGCAGGATATTTTTTCTTGCTCGGGAAGGCGGATAACAAATTTCTGGAATTTTGTTAATTCATCGAAAATTTCAGGTGCAATATCAAATTCTTTAAGGAAAGGTATGATTTCTTTCCAGAAGGTTTCGTAGTTTGCAACTATTTCCATATATGCACCTTCCTCAAGGAACCAGCCTATATCACCAAATTTTTCGTTGTAATAGGACCATTCACCGTTTGAGAAGTCGCTGCACTGCTCTTTAAATCTGTTAAACAATTCGTTTAAGAAGGTGTTTTCAGATTTGAAAATAAAATCAAGCAAGCGTTTGTAAAATTCAAGGTAGCTTATATTAAGCTCATGCCTTACGTAAATTGAGAAATATTTTAAAAGACCGATATGGTGGAAGCACTGTAAGCAAGTGCAGAACATAATCGATTTCATCATATCCTCAAAGGGCATATCACGGGTTGCAACTATAAGCTCGGTATACTCTGTAATATCCTCTTCCTCAGGCATTGTTGAATGTAAATAGTTAAGGGGCACCTTTGCCGTTTCAATACCGTGTAAATCACGGTATTCTTTTTTACCCATAAGTGAGTTGGGGTAAACTTGGCAATAGTAAACAGTAAGGGCAGTTTGCTGACCTGCCTCGATAAGCCTGCAAAGACCGTCGCAGAAGCTATCGTAGGTTTCTCCCGGAAGACCTAAAATCATTTCCGTATAGGTGGGGATATTGTGCTCGTTATATTTAGTAACTAAATCCGAAAAAGCTTCCATTGTAAAGTTTTTACGGTTTACGTTTTTAAGAGCCTCATCGCAAACAGTCTGATAAGCGAGGGTTGCTGCTTTATTAAGTCTGTTATCGTAAAAGAGCTTTGAAATTTCAAAAACCGTATCGTTACTGTTTTTAGCAAAGCAGTTATTGAAAATATGCGGATAGCCTCTCTCTTTTTTTACCTCTACAACAAATTTTGCAATATCAAGGTCGCGTTTTAAAATACCGAAGTTTGAATCGGCACAGAAAATATATTCAACTCTGTTTTTACTGCACCAAACGATTTCTTCCTTGACCTTGTCTATAGGAAATTGACGGATATCAACCGTATAACACCAATCGCAGTAAGCACAGTTATAGGGGCAACCTCTGTTTGTTTCAATTACCGCACAAAATTCCTGCTCGGGATTTGCTTCTACTATTTTATCAAAATAACCCTCAAGATAAGGCGAAACAAAGCCATCTAAATTATCGTAGAATTTTCTTTCGGCGGTGAAAATTTTACCGTCTTTTCTGTAAGCGATATTTGGGATTCCAGAAAAATCCTTTTCTTCTGTGTTAAACTGCTCTAACAAAGATTTAAAATCTCTTTCGCCCTCGCCGTACATAAGTACGTCAACAAAGGGAAGCTCAGGAAAAACGTCAACGTTTTCAGAGATACTGTGACCGCCGAAGATTATAAGACAATCGGGATATTTTTCTTTTATTCTTTTTGCGAGTGTTTTATTATACTCAAAGGTCCAGGTGTAGCAGGAAAAAGCAACAACCGACGGCTCTTTTAACTCTGCCATAACCTTTTCTACGGGGTCTCTCTTGAATATAAATTCTGCTATTTCATATTCTGTATTTATACTTTCAAATTGCCATGCATATGCAGCCAGGCAACCCGTTGCATATGGAAGATAATAAGCCTTACCATAGGAAAGGTTTGCTTGTATAAAATACACTCGTTTCATTTTTACACCTTCATTACGTCTTCCGGCTTCATTTTATATATTTTAAAAATCACCGGATAATATTTGGCAAACTTCTTAAAGCTGCTGTTTGTTTTTCCGTCTTTTCTCGGAATACTTTTGCAGGGCACCTCTATAAATTCGCAACCGATTTTTAAGGGCTTGAAAATCATTTCAGGCATGAAGTCGAAGTCGTTACCCTGCCATTTTATTTTTCTGTAAACGCTCACGGGGGCAATCTGCGTAGGGTTAGTGAAATCAGTTAAATCTGATTTAAAAAGAATCGCAAACGCCTTTTGAGAAATATAATTTATAACCGTTCTTATTTTACCGTAGCCCTCAAAGCCTTTATCAGCTTTCCAACGGCTCACGGTAACAATTTTTTCAGGGTTCATTTTTGAAAGCTTTGCCATTTCGGGAAGTGCATTAATATCCATATCGTCGTCGGCAGGCCATAAAATAAGGTGAGTACCCTTTACCTCGTCAAAGGACTTTCTTATTGCATTGCCCAAGCCGTAGCCGTCTTGAAAAACGAATCTGCATTTTTCATTTTCGCAAAGCATTTCAACTGTTTTTTTACATTCCTCAGTAGCACTTTTTGCAACGATAAAAAGATACTCGTCTGCACAGCTACAGCCCTTAACCTTTTCGTAAGCACTTATAAGAGAGCTTGATTCGTTAATGGTACAGAATGCAACAGATAAAGAATAATTGTTTTCCATACAACCTCTTATATTTTTTCTTCTGTGATTTCCGAAGTGTAGATATTCTTACCGCCTCGTCTGCCGAACCATAAAACCTTTTCGGCATATTCGGGCCAGGAATGAGTAACTCTTTCATCCTTTACCGAGTAACACACGTTTCTTTTTTCAAGCACGGGATGAATATCATCAACGAGAATTGACTGAAAATAATTTTTCCAATCGTACTCTCCCTCAAAAAGCTTTTCGGAAACGTTGATATCCTTCACAACGAAATTCTGATAACGTACTAAATCCTTGCGAAGCTTTTCATCGTCGATATATTTTTCTAAAAAGCTTTCAATATTTTCGTAGAAGGCATCCTTCTTTGAAACTGTTTTTAAGAAAGCATATTCTTCAAAAGGCCAGGCTATATCGCCAAACATCCTGTCAAAAACAACTACCGACTCATTTTTCTCTATAACGTCGTCAGTTTGCTTTTTAACTCTTATGAAAGCCTCACCGATATTTTCTTCAGTTAAAAGATGAGAAAGCAGGTCGCTATAAAAATCGCTGTATTTTACGCCTTTTTCATAATGCAGATATAAAGCAACAAGCTGAAGAAGACCTAAATGATGAAAGCATAAAGCACAGGTTGAAAACATTACCATAGCCTTCCACTCGTTTTCATCCATTGTTGAAGTTGAGGTAACAATTCTTGAAAATTCCTGAACGTCGTTTTCATCAGAAGAGCTTCTGTGAGGTTGGTTCAAAGGAACTTTACTAAAGCCGATTCCGTGCTTGTCCATATATTCCTTTTTGCCCATTTCGGCTAACGGCAACCATTCGCACAAATGCACGAAAAGAGAAGTATGCTGACCGTGCTCAAGCAATTCGTCAATACCGTCCTTAAAGCTTTCAAGAGTTTCACCGGGAAGACCTAAAATAAGGTCTGTATAAGTAGGAATTTTCGCTTCTGAATATTTCTGCAACAAGGCTTTGTAATATTCAACATCCATATTAGATCTACCGATATTTTCCTGAACAATTTTCGACATTGACTGGAAAGAAAGGGTAACGCCTTTATCCATACCGTGCTCGTTAAGCTTTTTAGTAATGTTAAAAACTCTGTCGCCCGTTTCTTTTGAATAGGATACTTGGAATTTTTTAGGATAACCCGTTTCGTGATAACACTCAATTATTTTATCAACAATCTTTTCATCACGGGGGAAAAGACCGAAGTTTGCATCGGCAAAGCCTAAAAACTCTTTATTGTGCTTACTTACCCACTCAATATCCGCAAAAACTCTTTCAAGGGGGAACATACGCACACGGGTTTTTATTTTACCCCAGCTGCAATATGCACATTTATTAGGGCAACCTCTGTTTGTTTCGATGAGAGGTATAAAATCTATATCGGGATTTTCTTCAATAATTCTGTCAAAAAATCCGCTTTCGTAGGGTGACGGGAAATCTGATATTTCAGCTGCCTTAAATTCCGTTGTGTTAATTGAGCCGTCGGGTAAGCGGTAGGCTATGTTGCTTACCTCATTTAACTGAAGCTTGCCGTCGTAAGCTCTTAATAAATCACGGAAGGGTACCTCACCCTCGTAGTACATAAGAAAATCAATAAAAGGACATTCTTCAAAAAGCCCTGAATCCTCAGATATCTGAGGACCGCCGAAAACGATAATACATTCGGGGTAGGCTTTTTTAACCTCTTCGGCTAATTTTTTGTTATATTCAAAGTTCCAGATGTAGTTTGAAAAGCCGATTAAAAAGGGATTGTCTAACTTTTCTACGATATCTGAAAGCTTATCTCTCAAAAAGAAAATACCCTTTAAATCATAGCTATCGCAAATATCCTGAAATTTCCAGGCATACGAAGCTAAAGCACCAATTGCGTAAGGAAGATGCACAACAGATGCATTCATATAGGTAGGTTGTATTAAATACACGTTCTTTTTCATTATGCATTCTCCAAAAAACTAATCGCTTACTATATCCATTGTGCCGTCGGGAAGCTCAACGCAAGAGGTGTAAAAGGAAACGAGATATGTATCCTCTTGGAAATCAAAGTTATGACGCACGTATTCCGGCACTAAAAACATATCCCCTGTTTTGAAAATATGCTCTTCTGAAGCACCGTCAAGAGAAAGCGATACTTTTATTTCACCCGTAATGATGTAAAAAATCTCTTTTGTTGTTTTGTGGTAATGATATCTTCCTCTTATAGCACCTTTTTTAGTAAAGACTGAATTCACCTGACCGTAGGGTGTATGGGTAATCTGAGAAAGAATCCCCCTTTCGTCCTCATGTACGAAATCGGGTTTTAAAATTTCAACAAGCTTCATTTATTTCACACATTTCCGTAAAAAGAATTTTTAATAATCGAGTAGGCCTTTATAAGCTCTTTAATACCATCGTCGATTGAATACGAGGGCTTAAAGCCGAAGCTCTCAATTTTTTCGTTAGAAACGAGATAATTACGTTTATCGGGGTCAACGCCGATAGGTGCTTCAAGGTATTCAAATTTTGGAAGCTGTGCCTTAATTCTTTCGCAAAGCTCTAACTTTGAAAGGTTTGCATCACTTAAACCGCAGTTATAGGTCTGCCCTTTCATTTTTTCGAAATTATCCATTGCAAAGATAAATGCATTTGCCGCATCTCTTACGTGAAGATAATTTCTCATAAAGTGGCCCTCGAAAACTATAAGTGAGCGGTCAAACACCGCACGGTAAACGAAATCGTTTACAAGTAAATCCAGCCTCATTCTAGGCGAAGCACCGAAAAGAGTTGCAAACCTGAACGCCACGGATTCACCCGAATCAAGAATTGCCTTTTCAGCTGCCATTTTAGTTTTGCCGTAAAGTGATATGGGGGTTATGGGTGATTCCTCTGTGCAGTAATTCTGACCCTGACCTAAGCCGTAGCCGCTATTTGTACAAGGGAAAATTATTTTTTGACCTTTTTCGCGAAGTGACAAGAGAGTTTCAACTGCACCCAGGTTTGTTGTTCGGGCTGCAATTTTATCCTGATCGCATACAGGGAAGCCTACGAGAGCTGCAAGAGGGAAAATAAAATCTTTATTATCCATTGCTTTTTTAAGATTTTCTTCGTCACGGCAATCACCCTTAATTATTTCAAAGCTATCGTATTTACAGCAATCAAGCAAAGAGGCTTGTTTATATAAAAAAGAGTCTAAAACAGTAACGTTGTGGCCAAGCTTAAGAAGCTCGGGCACCATTACAGAGCCTATATAACCTGCTCCACCCGTAACTAAAATATTTGACACAGATAACCCTCCGTTCAAATTTATCTTTATAGACAAAATTTGCATATAATATGTTTATTATATATCATATATTACCAATATAGAATTCTATCATAGATACCATACTTTGTCAAGGAAAACGCACCATTGAAAGACTTGGAAAGCCACCGTTGAAAAAGGGAAAAATTTGTGCTACAATTAGCCTCGAAAGGTGGTGTAGTATGAAAGCTGTTATTTTAGCCGGCGGTTTGGGAACACGTCTTAAAAACGTTTGCGAAAACACGCCGAAGCCATTAATAAAATTATGCGAAAAACCCGTTTTAGAGCACCAAATTAATGCTTTAAAAACCGAGGGAATTACTGAATTCATTCTCGTTTTAGGTCATTTAAGCGAACAAATCAAGGCTTATTTCGATGACGGAAAAAGCCTTGGCGTAAGTATTTCATACTACGTTGAAAACGAGCCCTTGGGCACTGCAGGAGCCCTTTTTAAATTAGGCTTAAACGAGGATTTTTTACTATGTAACGGTGACTTGATTTTTAACTTTTCTCTCTCCGAAATGCTATCATTTCACAAAGGAAAAAATGCCCTCGCAACCCTTCTTACGCACCCAAACAATCACCCCTTTGACAGCACCTTGTTTTTAACTGACGGTGACGTAATAACGGGTGTTTTACCTAAGGAAAACAAACCTTTTGCGTACCCTAATTTATGCAACGCAGGGGTAGGAATAATATCGCCTAAGTTGCTTGAAATGTATAGCTTTGACGGCAAAGCCGATTTAGACAAAGAGGTTATTACACCCGCAATAAAAACAGGTAAAATTTACTCTTATAAAACCTTTGAATACGTTAAGGATATGGGCACTCCCGACAGGCTGAAAGCCGTTGAAAACGACATAAAAAACGGTGTAGTTTCAAAAAAACACAAAAAGCAACCTCAAAAAGCTGTTTTTCTTGACCGCGACGGGACAGTAAACATTCATAAGGGGTACATCACAAAGCCTTGCGAAATAGAGCTAATCGACGGCGTTTGCGAGGCTATAAACAAGCTTCATTCTTTAGGCTTTTTAGTAATTATTGCAACTAATCAGCCCGTTGTTGCCCGCGGTGAATGTACTATCGAAGCACTCACCGGAATTCACAACAGAATTGAAACTCTTTTAGGTGAAAACGGAGCGTTTATTGACGGTATTTACTACTGCCCTCACCATCCTGATTCAGGCTTCCCTGACGAAATAAAAGAATTAAAAATTAAGTGCGATTGCAGAAAGCCCGCACCGGGACTTCTCTTTAAAGCACAAAAGGATTTCAATATTGATTTAGAAAAATCGTATATGGTCGGTGACTCTTTAAGAGACGTTGAAGCAGGCATAAACGCCGGCTGCATTCCCGTTTTTTTAGGTAAAAAAGCTAATGCAAATCTACCCGAAAAAACACAAATTTTTTCATCGTTAAAAGAGTTTTCAGAAAGCTTGTAATCCCTTGATATATAAGGGTTTACAGGCTTTTTTGTTTTTAAAGCATCACATTAAAGCACAAGAACAAAAACAAAAAACACCTTGCAGTGAATTAACACTGCAAAGTGTTTTTTTAGTTGTTTTTCAGTTGAATTTTTGTTTGAAACAGTTATCAAACTGTTTTCATTCTGCCGATATAGAATGCATCGAGAACGTTAATAATACCGTTTTCGTCAATATCGTTAGCAATGAAGAAGTAGTTATGTTCATCGGGGTAGGTGTATGATTCAAAGCCTACGGATTTAGAAATATCGAAGTCTGTATCGTCGATATCGCCGTCACCGTCAACGTCACCCATAATGATAAACATTCTTGTTTCATAAACTACGCCTGTGTATTTTGATTTGAGAGTAATTGTTGAACCTGTACCAACAAGCTCTTCGCTTGCAAGATCTACGCCCTCATAAGTCTTAATTTCAATAACAAGCTCGTCGTTATCAAACTTTGAAAGAACTTCTTCAACAGTTGTGCCTGCTTCAATACCGCTTACAAAGCTTGTAATCTCGTCAATAGCAACTCCGCTTTCATCTTTTGCAATAAGCTTTTTATCTTCGCTTGCAACGGTTACGTCCATATCACCGTTAACAACGTCGTCAGCCTTAGCAAGAGTACCGTCTGCATATACCCAACCAACGTAAGCAATTGTATCTGTATCCTCGGGAAGAGCAGGTGCTGTAAGGTTACCGAAAACGTCACCGTTTACGTAAGAAGCCGTGCCGAGAACGTTACCGTCAACATCCTTAAACGTTACTGTGTAATACTTCTTTGATTCAAGAGTAGCCTTTAAGCTTTCAAGTTCTGTTACTGCATTGTCAACAGCTGTCTGCTCGCTTGAGGGAAGGTCTTTGATGAGCTCAGAATCGATTTTGTTTACTGCTTCTTTGTATGCTTCAAAAACAGCTTCATCGTAAATGGGGTTGCCGTTTTCATCAACGTTACCCGAATTAATGATAGCGTCTGCTTCTGCTTTTGCATTATTGTATGCATCGTAGTTTGCTTTTTCCTGAGCGTTTGTTACAACGTTCTGCATACCTGCAATTACTTCGTTTACAGCATCCTGATTTGTTGCAGGCTGGTCTTTACCGAGTGCATCCGCTGCATCCTTTGCTACCTGTGCTGCATCTACGGTGTCTTGAGTGTAATTATCTTTATTGTTTAAGATATTTTCAAGCTCTGCATATGCATCGTCATAGCCGTCGTAGTTTGCTTTTTCTTTTGCGCCGTCAATTACTGATTGAAGAGCATTTGTAGCATCGGTAATAATATCCTGATTTGCATCATTCTTTTCAAGATTCTTGTCAAGCTTATCAGCCTCAGCAAGTGCATTCTGAGCTGCTGTTACAGTTGACTGTGTATATTTGCCGTCTTTATTCTCGGCAATTTCCTGAACCTTTTTGTATGCTTCTTCGAAAGCTGTGTAATCAGCAGATTCTTTTGCATTATTAAACACATTTTCAAGTGCATTTGTAGCATTTTCTATTGTTGTACGATTGTCTGCAGTATCGGGGAGGTCTTTATTAAGCTTATCAGCTTCTTCAAGAGCCCTTTCAGCTGCATCTACAGTTTCGTCTGTATACTTATTAGGGTTATTAAAAATATCCTGAACCTTACTGTATGCATCGTCAAATTCTGAATAATCAGCTTTATATTTTTTGTTTTCTGCTGCTGCCTTGAGAGCCTCTGTAACTGCATTAACGGTAGCCTGCTCGCTTGCGGGAAGCTCCTTATCAAGAGCAACTGCATCGTTATATGCATTTTGAATTGCTTCAAGAGAAGACTGTGTATAAGTTCCGGGGTTTTCCTGCTCCTCTTTTAAGATTTTTTCAACCTCTGCTAAAGCATCGTTGAATTCAGAATAATCAGCATGCTTTGTTGCTTCAAGAGCCGTAAGAGCATTGTTGAGAGCAGTTGTTGCATCATTAACAGTTGTCTGCTCGCTTGCAGGAAGATTCATATCAAGACCTGTAATGATATCTGTAAACTGCTGATTAAAGGTTTCGTATGCAGCATCATCGTAAAGAGAGTTACCTGCTGAATCCTTGTTGTTTGTATTAATAATTTCCTGTGCCTTTACGTAAGCCTCAAAGAATTCGCTGTAATCTGCGCCTTCAACAAGAGTATCGTAAGCAGCTTTAAGCTCATCATACTTTGCGTTAACCTCACTCTGAGTATAGTAAGCTTCACCGCTTGCCATATCTGAAGGAACGTTATTAAACGCATTGTAGAGTGTAACAAGAGAAGAAAGAGTATAGCTCTTATCCGTTTCACCGTTTAAGATATCTTCAACCTCGTTATAAAGATTATGAAGAGCTCTTGCGTCGGTAATTGTAAGAGAAACGGGAATATGAGCGTGACGGCGGATTGTTTCGCCCCAGAACTGCTCATAAGACCAACCGAGACGGAAAGCATAGTTTATGTTGATATTTTCCTGGTTTTCACCGCTTGTAGCAGTATAAACATAAGTTGCGTAACCCGTTGAATCGTAAAGCTCAAGCACTGCACCGTCAATAAACACGCCACCTGAAGAAAGGTTTACGCCATCTGTATTCACCCAGCTGTTAAATTCACCTGTGTCACCTGCATCGTCTGCAGTATAAGATGTAATACCTGTTATAGTACCGCTTGTGCTTGCATATGTTGCAAGGTCGAAGAAATTGAGTTCAGGCACGTTTGCTGCGTTATGACAGCCCTTATCAGGTGTTGTACGGCCGGCACAAATATCTGTTACGTTACCTGCGTTAACGGTTGAAAAACCGAATGAAAGTAATCTTAAGGTATAGCTGGAGTCATTGTTTCTTGCAGAGAAATCAGTTCTTATAGCAAACTGCTGACCGTCTGATACCTGCATAAACTCGTATCTGGTAGATGAAACTGAGAAAACAAGAGGGCTGAAACCTAAATCCTCGGGAATATCCTCTTCTGTGAAAACGTTATCTGTATTAAGCTTGTAATAAACAAGGTGGTGAGTAGCTTTGTGAAGTGCTTCGGTTGCAGCATCAACTGTTGCTTGCTGATCTGCAGTAAGGTTTTTAGGAAGATTTTTGTTAATGCTTTGAATCTCTTTCATAAATGCACTATAGCTTTCGTCGGTATATGTAGAATTATTCTTCATATTGATTAATTCTTCATATGCTTCGTTGAACTCACTGTAGTCTGCACAGCCTTCCTGAACACTTGTAATTGCATTAAGGTAAGCGTCTACTTCTTCCTGAGTATAATATTCAACACCTCTGATAAGGTTAACAGGAACGGCGTCAACCGCAGCCTGAAGTGCTGAGATATAGTTGTCACTGTAACTACCGGGATTTGCAATAGTTGCATTGGCTTCTGCTACCGCCTTTACAAGAGGACGGGCATCGGTAATGTTGATTGTAGTTACAAACGCTGTCTGAGTGAAGTTATCCCTTAAAAAGCCCAAAATATTTTGTTGCCAGTTAAGGTAAATTTTCTGATTGAACGTAAATGTATGAGCACCTGTTTCGCTTGCTGACAAGCCGCGGAAGGTAGGTGAATTTTCGATATAGTAATCTTTATCTTTCTGGAAACCTGCATAGTTACCGTCAATTGTATGAGTATCTCTTGAAATAACCTCTGTTGTGGGGTTTAATGAACCATCTGCAAGAACTTCTTCCCAGCAAGTGAAAATTAACGCATTAGATAAGCTGCCATCAATAGCTTTTGCAGATAATGATGATACTGTATCAACTGCTGCATCGGTAAATCTTGAAGCAAATGTGCTTGAAGAGTCAATTACAGAATAGAACATTCTTCTTGAATCTTTGCTTTCAAGATTTCTTCTGTCTGCAATCCAATTCTGTGTATAAGAAAGAATCTGATCGTCTTTTATCTGAATAAGATTAAATTCATTCTGAATGGTAAATTTGATATCATGTATTGTTTCTGTATAAGTACCGCCTGAAGCATCACCCTTTGTAACAAGAAGGTTATATGCATCTTTGAGTGCCTGAGTAGCCTCATCAACAACACTCTGCTTTGTATAGTCAAGGTTTTTAGGAAGATTGTTGTTAATTTTTTCGATTTCTACTTTGAAAGCGCTAAAGCTATCGTCAGTAAATGCATCTAAAGCATTAGTGATACCTTTAAGATTTTCGTATGTTCTGTTAAACTCTGTGTAATCGGCTGAGTTTAAGCTAACGTCTTTGAGCATCTTTGTATATTTATCAATATCGCTCTGGCTGTAAACTACTGATAAATCCTTAAGATCCTCGGGGATTGTGTTAAGAGTAGCCTTAACTGATGAAAGGTAAGCCTGTGTATACTTATCGGGATTTGCAAGAACAGCCTCTGCCTCTGCTAATTCCTTAACAAATTCACGGGCATCAAGAATGCGGATAGAGGTTTTAAGGCGAAGCTCAAATGCTGCTGAAGCATCACTTGTAGACCAGTTCCATTTATAAGCCTCGTAGTAGCCTGTGTTTACTTCACCTTTTTCGGAAGCAGAAAGACCTTTGATTACGTATGTATCAGACCAGCTGTAGTTTTTACAGCCTGAAAGGTCAGCAACCGAACCTGCAAGCTGAACGTTTGTCGGCTCAGTTTTTCCCTGAAAATCATTTGTAGCGTTATTGTTGATTGGAGCCCAAGTATGAGTAGGAACGTAGTATGTATTAAGGAAATCTGCTGTAGTATTGGTTGTAATAGCAGGTACTTCCATAAGGTCTGTACCCTGAGCTGAACCGTCAGCATTTGTTGTTGTAGCGTTAGAACCGCCTGTATAATGCTCCACGCCAACAAATTTAAACGTTCTGCCTGACAAAGGAACGTCATTTCTCTGTTGTAAGCCTAAAATCTGAGTGTATGTAAAATACTCGTCATTCATAGTCTGATAGAACGTGTATTTTGTATTCTCAACGTCAATGTTGAGCTTATACAAGTCATCATAACTGAACACACCGTCTGCTGAAACGGGATGTGTAGGATTGTCAATTGTTCCTGTTTCGCCTGCTGCATATGTAACTGCATCTGCCGCTGCTGTATAAACAACGGGAAGACTAGCGAAAACAACAAGAACAGAAAGAACAATTGATAAAAGCTTTCTTGTTTTTTTCATAAAATCACCTTTCCGATATACCGTCAATCCAAATTTAAGATATACCTATACATATTTTACTACGAATAGAAGTATACCATTTGCATTTTTATAAGTCAAGATGCATAAATATTTTCGTGATTTATTAACAATATGTTCAGATTTCCTCAATATTGTTGTTAAAATTCACAACAAAGTCATTTTTTCATTGTTTATTTACACAAAGAAACAATAGGGCGATTTGTATATTTATTCGCTGTTTTTTTGCATACTTATTCCCCGAATCAGCATTTATTCATCACTTTTTCTAAATTGTGACGAATTTTCTTTGCTGATATGAATGATACATACATTTAGCCTCTTGTAGAGTACTGTTTTTATGTAGTGATATTCTGTGCTAAACGCACAGAGTAATATTTCCCTTTCGGGAAGTGATATTGAAATCTTGCGATTTCAGTGATATTTTATTCGCAAAAAACTGCAAAAAGGCAATATCACTTGAACGAAGTTCAAATGTCACTGCGAAGTAATATCACTCGCCGCAAGGCAAATAAAACTGCCCAAGTGTCCTTTAGAACACTTGGGCAAGCAAGAGGATTTTTTAAACGTCTTTTCTATCTCTATAATATTGTGTATGTGTTTTCGGGTGGGGATTGTTATACCAGATTTCCTTTGCAACGGGTGCCCAGGCTTTACTGAAATCGTCACATTTTGAGCAAAGCTCCTCTACTGTTTCCTGAGAGATAAAATCAGTGCTTTTTGCATTTGTTTCTTTGATGATTTTTCTCAAAATATCAGGGTTCTCAAGCATGGGGCAAGGCATAAGATGGTTATCGTTAAAGGGCTGACCCTTTCTGTAAGCCATAAACAAGGGCTTTTGAAGTGCCTCTAGAAGCGTATCAGTTCTGATATTTGAATCAGAATAATGAATAAACACGCAAGGCTCCATATCGCCATTTGAGTTTACGTGGAAATAGTTTCTGCCGCCGGCAATACAACCGCCTACGTACTCACCGTCATCCTGAAAATCCATAACGAACAAGGGCTTACCCGACTTTCCGTTACGCATTTTCTTAAGCCAGAAATACATAAACTTTCTCTGCGACGGGGTGGGAATCAGCTCTTTATCAGCATTTTTACCAACAGGCATAAAATTGAAATAGAATGCATACTTTACGCCCGAGGCTATCATTTTATCAAGAAATTCGTCACTTGTAACATCGTTAACATTTTTACTTGTATAGCAAACGGAAATACCGAAAAGAATTTTTTCTTTTTTAAGAAGCTCCATAGCCTTAACGGTAGTTTCGTAAGCACCCTGACCTCTACGGTCATCGTTTGAGCATTCGTCGCCCTCAATTGAAAGAGCAAGGGTTATATTACCGCATCTTTTGATATCGTCGCAAAGTTCTTTGTCAATAAGCGTTGCATTTGTGTAAATAAGAAAAGTACATTCAGGGTTTTCAGAGGCTAACTGTATAACGTCTTTCTTTCTTATAAGCGGCTCACCGCCCGTAAGCATATAGAAATGCGTTCCCATTTCTTTGCCTTGAGTTACAATGCTTTTCATTTCATCAAGAGAAAGCTGAAGACTGTGACCGTATTCCGCCGCCCAACAGCCTTTACAATGAAGGTTACAAGCAGAGGTAGGGTCAAAAAGTATAATAAACGGTATGTTGCAGTTATATTTATCTCGGTTTGCTCTGACGGCTTTCGTTCCGAAATAGCCTGCATGAATACCTAACGAAATAAGAAGAGATTTTACAAGATCGCGGTCAACGTCATTAAGAATGTTTTTAGTCAACTGCATATAAACGTTTTCATCATCGCCAATAGCATTTCTCATTTTTTCAAAATTTTTCTGCGGATACATTTTGAAATATTTTTCAGCAACGTTTAAAATCTTTAAAAGATTTTCTTCCGGTGCTTTATCAATATATTTCAATATTTTTGAAAGAGCCTTATCAGCAGCAAAATGAACTAAACGGTGTTTCATTGTAAAACCCTCCTTTCGTGAATCCATAAGTGCATACTTTACTATATTATCACACGTAAAATAATTTGTAAACCGAAAAAAAATATTTCTCAAAAAATTATTGGTTGAAATAACTTTTTTATTCAACGCTCTTTTCTTGACAGTTATATTTTTTCAAATTATAATTTAACTAATCATAAAAGCTTCAAAAATGGAGGTTGAAATATGAAAACCTTATCACTTTCATCTCTCGTAAAGGTTTTTAAAGACAGTGAGCTTAATTTTAAAGAATACACAAGCGCTTCTTGCCTTAGAAACGAAAGATTCTCTTTTCAGATTGCCGTAATCCCCTCTTGCGAAGACGGAAAAGAACTGAAAATTTCCGTTTCTTCACCGTTAAAGGATTCCATTAAATTATACGAGGTTGTTAATATTCCTGCAGGGAAAACAGGTTACGACAACTCCGATAAATTTCATTATGATTTAACAAGAAAAGAATTCCCCGATTTATTAAAGCCCATAAAAGATACGATTAAAATCAAACCTGACACAGCTACCGCAATATGGGTTGAGTTTTCAGGCAACGGTGAGCTTTCAGGAAAACATAATATTACTATTATTTTGCAAACAGAAAAAGAAACTGTTGAAAAAACTTTTTCTCTTGAAATAATTGATAAAGCTTTACCCAAACAAGAGCTTCTTTTCACAAACTGGTTTCACAACGATTGCCTTTGTACCTACTATAAAGTAAAGCCCTTCTCTGATGAATATTGGGTGATTTTCGAAAGATTTTTGAAAAATGCTGTAGAACACGGTGTAAATATGATACTCACGCCCGTTTTCACTCCCCCTCTTGATACTGAGGTTGGCGGTGAAAGACCTACCGTACAGCTTGTAGACGTTGAAAAGAAAAACGGTGAGTATTTTTTCGGCTTTGAAAATTTCCGTAAATACGTAGAAATTTGCCTGAAAAACGGTGTTGAAGCTTTCGAAATTTCTCATTTCTTTACTCAATGGGGTGCAACCTCCGCACCTAAAATCGTAGCCACCGTAAACGGCAAAGAAAAAAAGATTTTCGGTTGGGAAACAAAGGCAAGCGGCAAAGCTTACAAAGACTTTTTAAATGCTTTTGCAAAGGAATTCACCAAAGAGGTTATTGCCTTAGGTATCAAAGACCGTTGCTGGCTTCACGTTTCAGACGAACCTAACGAAAAGCAGATTTCAAGCTATAAAAAAGCGGCGAAGATACTTCGCGAAGCTTTCCCCGATTTTAACAACCTCGACGCTCTTTCCGAAATAGAGTTTTACAAAAAAGGTCTTGTAAAAACTCCTGTTTGCTGCGAGGATAAAGCAGATATTTTCAGAAAGCAGGTAGACCATTTCTGGACCTATTACTGTTGCGGTCAGGTAGATAAATTATTACCTAACAGAATGTTTTCACAGCCTTCGCTGAGAAATAGAATTTTAGGTGTTCTTCTTTACAAATACGATGCCGAAGGCTTTTTGCACTGGGGCCATAACTTTTGGTATTCTCAATATTCTAAATATGAAATTAACCCCTATAAAGTTACGGATGCAGGAAACGCCTTCCCCTCCGGAGATTCTTTCGTTGTGTACCCAGGCAAAAACGGTGAACCTCTGAACTCTCTTCGTCACGAGGTTTTCTACAACGGTTTTCAGGATTTGCGAGCCCTAAAACTTTTAGAAAAGCTTACCTCTCGTGAAGATGTTTTAAAACTCATAGAGGAGGATTTGGATATTCCCTTAAGTTTCAACTGCTATCCCACAACTCAAGAATGGTTGCTCAACTTAAGAGAAAAGGTTAACAATGCAATAAAAGAAAACTCTTAATAACCACATAACACCCGTCATTCGAAATCGAATGACGGGTGTTAATTTTCGGTTTTTAAATTTTATTTAGCAGCTGCAGCTTTCTTTTCTTGTTTTCTCTTACGAGCCTTATAAGAATTAAGTTCTTGAACACATTCGTCGGGCAAATCACAATCACCGACAGAAAGAACTGTTTTATTGTAAAGGCCCTTGAAGTTTGAACCGCCTGTTGTAAGAATCTTATTCTTTTTAGCGTATTTTACAAAATACGCTTTCTCTTCTGCAGTAAGGTCGGGAGAGTAAACCTCAATACCGTCAAGACCTGCGGCAACAAGCTCGTCAACAAGCTTCTGGTTTTTGCATTTTTGAGGGTTCGCAAGAACTGCAATACCTCCTGCATCGTGAATAGCCGAAAGAATATCAAAAATATCGTCGTAATCAGGAACATTGTTTATATTACCCTCAACGTCTGAAGAGAAAAGCTGTTTATAAAGGTCGCCGTAAATTCTGTCAGCAAAGCCGTTTTCAATAAGAGCCTGCATAATGTGAACCTTAAAAATATTAGTTGAGCCCGAAGCACATTTCACAACAAATTCTGTTGTAATGGGATATCTTTGAGCTGTTTTGAGCATCATATTATGAGAAGATTTTCTTCTTATAAGCGAACTACGACGGCAAAGACCTTCAAGCCTGTCCGGAAAGTCAGGCTTATAGCAAAGCATATGTATTTCCTGACCGTTTGTTTTATCTGTTCCTGAAAGCTCTACCGCAGGAATAACAGTAACTCCGTGTCTTTCTCCAATTACCTTTCCTCTTACCGTACCGGCGAGGCAGTCGTGGTCAGTAATTGCAATTGTTGTAACTCCGCGTTTTTTTGCAAGTAAAATCAAATCCTCGATACCTAATGAGCCGTTAGATAATCTGGTATGGCAATGTAAATCCGCTGACAAAATAATCTTCCTTTCTTCACCCTGCTTTCAGGGCTGATACCATATTTTACCCCAAACCTTTTCGGGAATCATTTTCAACCGTAAATTTTGTTAAAAATATCACATATTAAAAAATGCAGAAATACCCCGAATATAGTTTATGGTGTTATTTTACTCTATTTTGTACAAAAAATCAAGTGAAAATTTTACATTTAATCCATCTTTTTTCTTATAAAAAACTAAAAATTATTGTTTGTAATATTTGCTTTTTCAGGGCTTGTATGATATTATTTAGAATAGATTAATTTTGTACGGTGAGTTATGGGTAAAACAGTTTATGTAGCCTTAAGCGGCGGGGTTGATTCCGCTGCAGCGGCAATACTTTTAAAGGAACGTGGATTCACAGTCCGCGGTGTTACCTTACGCCTTAAACCTGATAATCTTGCTGACAAGGATATTGAAGATGCAAAGGCGGTAGCCGATACACTCGGTATTTCTCTTGACGTCCTTGATATGAGAGAGGAATTTAAAAAAATCACCGATTACTTTTGTAGAGAATACCTTGAAGGCAGAACGCCTAACCCTTGTGTTTTCTGTAACCCTACTATTAAATTAGGCTTGCTTCTTGATTACGTTAAGACTCAAGGCGGTGATTTATTAGCTACGGGTCATTATGCAAAAATAATAAAAGATGAAAACGGAGTTTACGCAATAAAAAGAAATCCGTCGTCTAAAGACCAAAGCTACTTTCTTTGCCGTCTTAATCAGGATATTCTTTCAAAAGTTATTTTCCCTATTGCCGATATGCCGAAGGATGATATTCGTGCATTAGCACTTTCACACAATATCCCTGTTGCAGAAAAGAAGGATAGTCAAGAGGTTTGCTTTATCCCCGACAACGACTACATTTCTTTTATTGACAGAGAGTTTAACCCTCCTGAAAACACGGGTGATTTCATTTCACCGGAGGGCGAAAAGCTAGGCACTCATTCGGGAATTTATAAATACACTATAGGTCAAAGAAAAGGCTTAGGTGCATTCGGCAAGCCTATGTACGTGCTTTCTATAAACCCTGAAAGCAACACAGTTACAATCGGCGATAACGATATGCTTTTTAAAAGTAAAATTATTGCAAATGATTTAAGCTTTACTTCGGGAAATGCTCCCGAAAGCCCCTTTAAATGTCAGGTTAAAATCCGTTGTGCCGCAAGACCGGCTGATGCACTTGTGTCGATAGACGGTGACAAAGCAATTATCGAATTCGAAAATCCTCAACGTGCCGCAGCTCCAGGGCAAACGGCAGTGTTTTATAAAGACGATATTTTATTAGGCGGTGGAACAATATGCAATCTTTAAGAATGCTTTACAAAATCGGAAAAGGCCCCTCAAGCTCTCACACAATGGGTCCTCAATATGCGGCAGAGTATATTAATAATAATTATCCCGATGCTGAATTTATAAAGGTTATCCTTTACGGCTCGCTTGCTCTTACGGGTGAGGGTCACGGCACGGACAAGGTGCTGAACAGTACCATCAAAGCACCTCACCGTCTTATTCTTGACACAACCACAAAGGATTTACCGCACCCCAACACCCTTGATTTCATTATTTGCGATAAAAGCGAAAACGAGCTTAAAAAGGTTCGTGCGATGAGCATCGGCGGTGGCGAAATAAGAATTGAGGGCGTGCCTGCAGTTACCGCCCCCGAGGTTTACCCGCAGAAAAACTTTGAAGAGGTTAAAGACTACTGCCTTATGCATCATTTAAGGCTTAGCGACTATGTTGCTTCCTACGAGGGCGAAGGCATTATGCTTTTCCTCAAAACCGTATGGGAGCAAATGAAAATGACCGTAAGAGAGGGTCTTAACGTTGAGGGTATTTTACCCGGTGGACTTGAGGTTGAAAGAAAAGCAAAATATCTTTATGCTCAACGCCATATGGACGAAACTCCCGAAACAAGAGAAAACAGACTTGTTTGTGCTTACGCATATGCCGCAAGCGAGCAAAACGCAGGCGGCGGCACAATCACCACCGCACCTACCTGCGGTGCTTCAGGCGTTCTTCCTGCAGTCCTCTTTTATATGCAAGAAAAAAAAGGCTTTACTGATTTTGAAATTGCAAAGGCTCTTGCGGCGGCAGGTATTGTAGGTAATATCGTAAAGCAAAATGCATCTATCAGCGGTGCTGAAGCAGGCTGTCAGGCAGAAATCGGTACCGCCTGCTCAATGGCGGCGGCAGCACTTGCAGAGCTTCACTTTATGGATTTAGACCAGATTGAGTACGCCGCTGAAAATGCAATGGAGCATTATTTAGGTCTTACCTGCGACCCCGTTTGCGGTCTTGTTCAGATTCCTTGTATTGAAAGAAATGCAGTGGCGGCTATGAGAGCTATCAACGCACTTTCACTTGCAAACTTTTTAACCTCTACAAGAAAGGTTAAATTTGACACCGTTGTTCACACTATGTACGAAACAGGCAAAGACTTAAAGCATAAATACCGTGAAACAAGCGAAGGCGGTCTTGCCGCTAACTACGAGGCTTTAGATTAAGAATTAATTTCTTCGAAATCAAAGTAAGGAGTGGTAAATATGGCAAAAGAAAAATCCGAAATCACTACAACAAACGAGCATCCTAACAAAATCGGCGTGCGTGAAGGCATCGGTTATATGTTAGGCGACGGTGGCAACCTTTTCGTTCTCACCTACGTTTCATCATACCTCAAGGTTTTCTACACAGATATTTTAAGAATACCCACAAGCAAGGTTGCAAACCTTTTCTTGTTCACTCGTTTGTGGGATGCAATAAACGACCCTATGTGGGGTACAATAGTTGCAAAGAAAAGACCTAATAAAGACGGCAAATACCGCCCATATCTGAAATGGCTTGCTATCCCCCTTGCACTTTCACAGGTTCTTTGCTTTATTGACGTTTCTCTTTCCTTAAGTGAAGCAAATATTCTTGTATTTGCTTACGTTACGTATATTGCCTTCGGTATGCTTTATACGGGTATGAACGTACCCTTTGGCTCGTTGGCATCGGTTATCACCGACGACCCCG
Source organism: Acutalibacteraceae bacterium (assembly GCA_045605825.1). Taxonomy (GTDB): domain Bacteria; phylum Bacillota; class Clostridia; order Oscillospirales; family Acutalibacteraceae; genus DTU089. Next base: position 6,780 of record JAZUQS010000060.1, on the reverse strand, counting down.
ACGGCAGAACGTTGCTCTCAACCTTCCGTACAATCGGTAGCGGTGTTGGCGGTGCGGCACCCGCACTTCTTGCTCCCCTTCTTATTTACAGTAAGGTTGACGACGGCAAAGGCGGTACATATAACGTAGCTGATGCTCAGGGTATGCTCAGCTTCGCAATAGTAATGGGCGTGCTTTCAGTAATTTTCTACTACGCTTGCTACTTTACAACGAAAGAACGTGTCCCCTCAGAAGCAGAGCCTAACGTGGATATGAAAAAAATCTACGGCGGTATGATTAAGAGTAAGCCCTTCGTTGTTCTTGCTCTTACAGGCATTCTTATAAGCGGTCAGCTTCAGTTCGGGTCACTTAACCAATATCTCTATAAAAACTATTTCTGCAACACCTCTCTTTCCGTTATAGGCACTATCGCACAATACGCTCCTTTAGTTTTAATGCTTCCCTTCTCTGCGAAAATCATCAAAAAATACGGTAAGCAAGAGATTTGTGCTTTCACCTCCTTCTTTGCGGCGGCTGCGGCTATTCTTACCTTCTTTATTAAGCCCGCTCCCGACCAAGCATGGCTTTTCCTTGTTATGCAGTTTGTTATCGGCTTTGGCTACTCCTTCGTTTCTATTACAAACTGGGCTATTGTTGCAGACGTTATCGACTATCAGCTTTATAAAACGGGCATCAAAAACGAAAGTGCCGTTTACGCAGTTTATACCTTCTGCAGAAAGCTTGGTCAGACTGCCGCTGACTACGGCGGACTTGTGCTTTTAGGCAAAATCGGTTACGAGGCTGAAACTATGGCTAACGCAGGCTTCGTTCCCGGTATCAGCGAGGGTATTTTAACAGTTTGCACTCTTATCCCCGCAATTACGTACACACTCGTATTTATACTTTACAAATTCTTCTTCCCGCTTACAAAAGAAAGGCTTGAGCCCGTTTACGAATACGTGCGTAAGGCAAACCAAGAAATTGAAGCATAGTAGAATTAAATCATAAAACACCAACACCGTTACGATTTTTTCGCAACGGTGTTTTTCTGTAATTAGTAATTACAATTCAAGATTGTCTTTATCGGTTATCCAGATTAAATCCTTTGTACCTGCGGTAGCATCTCTTTTGGGTTTTTCCTGTTGCTTTTTAGAATTTTCTGCATTTACAATTTTAACTCCGTTGATTTTAACCGTTTTACGCTGTTTCTTGCCGTTAACATTATTCATAAACGCACCTCCCTTATGTAAAAGCGGATTATAAAGTTGTTTTGCATTATATTATTTGAAATTTGTTTACTGATTATACTTGTTTTAAAGGCTTTGGTCTGCTATACTGTATTATGTATATTTATGTATAAAAATATCTATTTTATTACTTTGGAAGTGGATTATGAAAACAATTTTCAAACGCTTTATAGCTTTAATATTAACAATCAGCTGTCTTGCATCGGTTATGCTTTTTTCGGGTTGCTCTATCGTTAGCGAAAAGCCTGCAATGACAATAAACAACGTAGAAATAAGCAATGACGTTTTTACTTATTTTTTAGATTTGGCAACCGTAGAAATGGGAAAGGATGCTTCCTTTGATGCTTTAAGAGAAAAAGCAAAAACCTATGCTTCAACCTATTTTAAAACAAACACCCTTGCTAATATGGCAGGTATAACTCTTACAACCGCTGAAAAAGCAAAGGTTTCCGAAAAGGTAAATGCATATTGGAATATTTTCGGTAGCTACTACACTAAAATAGGCGTTTCAAAGGAAACTCTTACAAAAGTTTTTACTGCCGACAGCTTCAGAAGTGCTTTACTTCTTCACTATTACGGCACGGGCGGTGAAGAGGAAATCCCATTAACCCGTCTTTACGCACAGTTCAAAACGAATTACATTGTTTTCCAATCAATTACAGGGTATTTTACAACAACCGATTCAAACGGTAAAACCGTAAGAATAAACGAAAACGACAGCGAGGCCCTTATTTTGAAATTTCAGAATATGGCTACTATGGTAAACGCAGGCGAGCAGACTATGGAAGAAGCGGCAGATTTCCTCGCTTCTACAGGCTATCAAAGCTCCGCACAGACAGTTATTCTTCACAAGGATGATACAAGCTATCCTGCAGGCTTTTTCCAAAAGGTGCAGGCAACTGAAGCCCGTCTTGCAACGGTTATCGGCACCAATGATTACATTTTCCTCGTTTTACGAGGTGATGCAGATACGAACAGCGAATATTTTAAAGAGAAAAAGCCTGAGATGATAGAAATCATTGTTGGTGATGAAATTGATGAGAAAATCGAAAATTCTCTTGCTACAAACATTAAGGTTACAAACGACGTTGCAAAGGGGTATTACAACCTTATTATGAATGAAAAAGGTGCATAAAATGAACGAAGCTATTAAAAATATTATGTCACGTCAGACAATTCGCGAATACACCGAGAAGCAAGTCCCCGATGAGCTTTTAGGAGTTATTCTTGATGCGGCAATAAGAGCACCAAGCGGAAGAAACACTCAGCCTTGTCACCTCAGAGTGCTTCAGAATAAAGATTTGCTTGACGAAATGAACACGGATTTCAAAAACATCGTTGGTTGGGATACCCCCGCTTACACAGGCTGGGATATTCGCCCCGTTTATCATAATGCACCTACGTTTATTTTCATTTTTGCCGAAAGTAAGGCTGACATGGCGGCAGGGCTTATGGCGGAAAATATTGCACTCTCCGCCCACGCTTTAGGGCTTGGTTCTTGTATGATAGGCTCTATCGGCGGTCTTTTTGACGATGAAAACGGTGCAAAAAAATGGAAGAAAATTTTAGACGTACCTGAAAGCTGGCATTTCCTTTTAGGTCTTACCTTAGGCTATCCGAACGAAAAACCGCCTTTTAAGGACAGAGAAGACGGTCACGTTAAATTTATTAAATAATCCGACAACAAAACTCGAGGAATTTATATGAAATATTTTGCAGACAATTACGACGTTGCGGTTATCGGTGCAGGGCACGCAGGTATTGAAGCGGCTCTCGCCTCCGCAAGATTAGGTGCTAAAACAGTTATATTTACGGTAAATCTTGACTGGGTTGGCAATATGGCTTGTAACCCCTCTATCGGCGGTACTTCTAAAGGACATCTCGTAAGAGAAATTGATGCTTTAGGCGGTGAGATGGGAAAAGCGGCAGATAAAACACTTATTCAAAGCAGAATTCTTAATTTAGGTAAAGGTCCTGCCGTTCATTCTTTAAGAGCACAAATTGATCGTAAGGAATACACTCAATATATGAAGCATTGCCTTGAGAATCAAGAAAATCTTGATTTAAAGCAGGGCGAAATTGTTTCGTTACATAAAAACGAAGACGGTTTATGGGTTTTCTCTACACGCCTTGAAGCAGAATATACCGCTAAATGCGTAATTATTGCTACGGGTACCTTCTTAAAAGGTAAGGTTTTCGTTGGTGACGTTTCCTATGAAAGCGGTCCCGACGGTATGTTTCCCTCTAACGACCTTTCGGATTCTCTTGCAAAGCTTCGAATTCCTCTTCGCAGATTTAAAACAGGTACTCCTCCGAGAGTTAACAGAAACAGCGTGAATTTTGAGGGCCTTGAGGAGCAGATTGGTGACGAAGGAATTACACCCTTTTCTTTCGAAACACCTTACGACACTTTAAAAAACAAGGCTATTTGCCATATTACTTATACAAACCCCGAAACGAAGCAGGTTATTCTTGATAATCTTCACCGTTCACCCCTTTATTCAAATAAAATTGAGGGTGTAGGTCCTCGTTACTGCCCAAGCATTGAAGATAAAATCGTTCGATTTTCAGAGAAGGAAAGGCATCAGGTTTTCATTGAGCCCTGCGGACTTAACACAGAAGAATTATATTTACAAGGCCTTTCATCTTCTCTTCCGGAGGACGTACAGCTTAAAATTTTAAGAAGCATAAAGGGTCTTGAAAACGTTAAGGTTATGCGTACTGCTTACGCTATTGAATATGATTGCGTTGACCCTCTTGCACTTAAATCAACTTTAGAATTTACAGAGCATTCAGGTCTTTTCGGTGCGGGGCAGTTTAACGGTTCTTCGGGCTATGAGGAAGCCGCTGCACAAGGTCTTATAGCAGGTATAAATGCGGCTCATAAGGTGCAAAATAAAGAGCCCTTCACCCTTGACAGAAGCACATCATATATCGGTACTCTCATTGATGACCTTGTTACAAAGGGGTGCCGTGACCCCTACAGAATGATGACCTCGAGAAGCGAATACAGACTTATTTTAAGAGAAGATAATGCAGATTTAAGACTTACTGAAATGGGCTATAAAATAGGTCTTATAAGCCAGGAAAGATACGATAAGCTTTTAGAAAAAATAAGTCTTATTGAAGAGGAAACCGTAAGAGTTTCTAAAATTACAATTCCCCCTTCACAAGAGCTTTCAAAGGTTCTTGAAGAGGCAGGGACTGCCCCAACGGTTACGGGTGCAAGGCTTTCAGAGCTTATTAAAAGACCTCAGCTTTCATACAAGCTTCTCACTCCCTTTGACAAAAAAAGACCCGATTTACCGAGAGAGGTATTCGAGCAGGTTGAAATCAATCTGAAATACGAGGGCTATATCAAGCGTCAGTTAGCTCAGGTTGAAGAACAAAAAAGGCTTGAGGTTAAAAAGATTCCCGAGGATATCAATTATGACGAGATATTAAATCTTCGTCTTGAGGCTATTGAAAAGCTTAAAAAAATTCGCCCCGAAACTATCGGACAGGCATCACGTATCAGCGGTGTTTCCCCTGCCGATATAGCGGTATTGCTTATATACTTAAGACAATAATCCGTCAATTTAACTCAAAAGCAAAAATTTCCGTTATAAAGGAGCTTTATTATGATACCAAGAAATGAACATCCTAATCCTAATTTTAAAAGAGCAGATTACATTATTCTTAACGGTGAATGGGATTTTGAATTTGACTTTGGAAACAGCGGTGAAGAAAGAAATTTATTTGCTGTAGACTCTGAGTTTTCCAAAAAAATCAACGTACCCTTCTGCCCCGAAAGTGAGCTTTCAGGCATAAATTATAAAGATTTTATTCCTGCCGTATGGTATAAAAGAACTGTTGAAATATCAAAAGAGCAGTTAAAAGGAAAGGCATTCATTGTTTTCGGTGCGGTAGATTTTCACTCAAAGGTTTACGTAAACGGTGAGCTTGCAGGTGAGCATTTCGGCGGCTACACAACCTTCCGTATAGATGCAACTAAATTCTTAAAAGAGGGCGAAAACGTAATTACTGTTTACGCTGAGGATGATACGAGAGATTATCATCAGGCAAGAGGTAAGCAGAGTGAGCTTTTCTATTCTCACGGCTGCGATTACACAAGAACAACAGGCATCTGGCAGACTGTTTATATGGAATTTTGCCCCGAAAATTATATTAAAAACGTAAAATATTACCCCAATATTGCAGAGGGTACAATTACAATTACCGCTGACCTTTCCGGTAACGGTGATTTTTCTGCAAAGGCATTCTGGGACGGTAAAGAGGTTGGCTCAAAGGCAGTTAAGACTTACGGTCAAACTGCAACAATCACTCTTGACCTTGCCGAAAAGCATCTTTGGGAGGTTGGAAAAGGCGGTCTTTACGAGCTTACTCTCACCTTCGGTGATGACGTTGTAACAAGCTTTTTCGGTTTAAGAGAGGTTAAGCTTACAGAGAATGCTGTTGAAATTAACGGTGAACCCGTTTTCCAAAGACTTATACTTGACCAAGGCTTCTACCCCGACGGAATTTACACTGCCCCCACAAAAGAGGCTCTTAAAAACGATATTATCCTTTCAATGAAGGCAGGCTTTAACGGTGCAAGACTTCACCAGAAGGTCTTTGAGCCCTTATTCCTCCATTATTGCGATGAATTAGGCTACATCGTTTGGGGCGAGCACGGCAACTGGGGTCTTGATTGGTCGAAATTTGATTCAATCCGTTACTTCCTTTTAGAAATTGAAGAGGAAATTGAACGCGACTTTAACCACCCTGCACTTATCGGTTGGTGTCCCTACAACGAAACTTGGGACATAGACGGCAGAAAGCAGGATGACGATAGTCTTCGCGTTGTTTACCGCACGGTAAAGGCCATGGATAAAACTCGTCCGTGTATTGATACAAGCGGTAACTTCCACGTTGAAACAGATATTTTCGATATTCACGATTACGAGCAAGATTATCACATTTTCAAAGAAAACTACGATAAGCTCTTTAAAGAAAATTCCCTTTATGACCGCTTCCCCGAAAAACAACATTGGAAAGGTGAGCCCGTATTCATGAGTGAATACGGCGGAATAAGAATTGAGCTTAAGGACCCTGCAGAAAACGACCACAAAAAAGCCTGGGGCTACGGCAATGCAGCTACAAGCTACGAGGAGTTTTACGAGCGTTACGCAGGTCTTACCGATGCTCTTCTTGATAATCCGAGAATGATAGGCTTTTGCTATACTCAGCTTACAGACGTTGAACAGGAATTAAACGGTATTTATTACTACGACCGTACAGAAAAATTTGACTCTGATATTCTTTATAAAATAAACTCAAGAAAAGCAGCGATAGAGAAGTAAGTTGCAAATCGCAAGTCGCAAATGGCAAATTAAGGGGCACTACGTGCCGATTGTAAATTAATATGCGACGGTGAAAAATAGTTCTGTCTTAATAAACCTAAGACGTAAGAGAACTACCTACCACCGTTCCGATATAATAAACAAAAACAGACAGTATATTCCGCGAAATATACTGTCTGTTATATTTTTATTTTGTTTAAGAACGGTCCCCC
>JAZUQS010000059.1:0-6845 GCA_045605825.1 Acutalibacteraceae bacterium | reverse complement strand
AAGACCCATCTGATAATCATCTTCGATTGAGTCGATAAGAGCTTCTGTTTCAGCAAGATACTGTTTCTTTTTCTCGGGGATAGTAGCATCGCAAACAGCAACGGTGATACCGCTTCGTGTTGAGTAGTTATAACCCTGTGCTTTGATTTTATCAAGCACCTCTGCTGATTTTGCAGTACCGTGAACTCTGATACAGCGTTCAATAATCTTACCGAGAACTTTCTTATTAACAAGCTCGTTAATTTCAAGCTTGAACATATTGTCGGGGTTGGATCTGTCAACGAAGCCAAGGTCCTGAGGAACAGGTGCGTTGAAAATAACCTTACCGAGAGTGGTTTCAACAAGCTCTGTATAAACCTTACCGTCAACCTCTTTAGACATACGGATTTTAATAGGTGCGTGAAGACCTAAATCGCCTTCATCGTATGCCATCATTGCTTCGTCAACGTTTCTGAACACCTTACCGTTACCGATTTCTTCGGGTTTAACAAGAGTAAGATAGTAAGAACCGAGGATCATATCCTGTGTAGGAACAACAACGGGCTTACCGTCAGAGGGCTTAAGAAGGTTGTTAGCGGCAAGCATAAGGAATCTTGCCTCAGCCTGTGCTTCTGCAGAAAGAGGTACGTGAACAGCCATCTGGTCACCGTCGAAGTCGGCGTTAAAAGCTGTACATACAAGAGGATGAAGCTTAATAGCTCTACCTTCAACGAGTACGGGCTCGAAAGCCTGTATACCAAGTCTGTGAAGTGTAGGAGCACGGTTAAGCATTACGGGGTGGTCTTTGATAACAACCTCAAGAGCATCCCAAACCTCTGTGCTTGCTCTTTCTACCATTTTTCTTGCAAATTTAATGTTGTTTGCCTTGCCAAGCTCACAAAGTCTCTTCATAACGAAAGGCTTGAAAAGCTCAAGTGCCATTTCTTTAGGAAGACCGCACTGATAAAGCTTAAGCTCGGGACCAACAACGATAACTGAACGTCCTGAATAGTCAACACGTTTACCGAGAAGGTTCTGACGGAAACGACCCTGCTTACCCTTAAGCATATCGGAAAGAGATTTAAGCGCACGGTTGTTAGGACCTGTAACGGGTCTACCACGTCTGCCGTTATCGATAAGTGCGTCAACTGCTTCCTGAAGCATTCTCTTTTCATTGTTAACAATGATTCCGGGAGCACCTAATTCAAGAAGTTTCTGAAGACGGTTGTTTCTGTTAATAACTCGTCTGTAAAGATCATTAAGGTCTGAGGTTGCAAATCTGCCACCGTCAAGCTGAACCATAGGACGAATATCCGGAGGGATAACAGGAATAACGTCAAGAATCATCCATTCAGGACGGTTACCTGATGCCTTGAATGCTTCAGCAACCTCAAGTCTTTTAAGAATTCTGATTTTTTTCTGACCTGCAGCTGTTTCAAGCTCTTCGTGAAGCTCTTCGCAAAGCTTATCAACGTCTATTTCTGAAAGAAGCTCTTTGATAGCTTCTGCACCCATAGATGCTTTGAAAGAGTCGCGGTCGTATCTCTCTACCATTTCCTCATAGTCTTTTTCGCTGAGGATCTGTTTTTTCTCAAGAGGTGTGTCACCGGGATCTACAACAATATACTTTGCAAAATAAAGTACTTTTTCAAGGTCACGGTGTGAAATATCAAGCATAAGGCCCATTCTTGAGGGTGTGCCCTTAAAGTACCAGATATGTGATACGGGGGCTGCAAGCTCAATGTGACCCATACGCTCACGTCTTACTTTAGCTTTAGTGATTTCAACACCGCAGCGTTCGCAGACTTTGCCTTTAAAACGAATTTTCTTATATTTTCCGCAATGACATTCCCAGTCCTTAGTAGGTCCGAAAATTTTCTCGCAGAAAAGACCTTCTTTCTCGGGTTTAAGAGTACGGTAGTTAATAGTTTCAGGTTTTTTAACCTCACCATATGACCATTCTCTAATAAGATCCGGAGAAGCGAGTCCTATTTTAATCGATTCAAAATCAATGTTGTTTTCTTCAACAGGTACGTTTAATGAATCGTATGCCATTTATGATACCCTTCTTCCTAAAAAATTATCTCGTCAATCAAAAGTCTTCCTCATCTATAAATGAAGAGTCAAAAGCATCTTCTGAATCTTCAAGGTCTGAGAAGAAAACATCATCTTTGGTTTCTTCATCGGTTACTGACCAACCGTCTGCATTTTCTGTATCGTTAACGTCAGAGAAAGCATCTTCAAACTCTGAGTTGTCAACAACAGGAAGAACAACCTCGTCATCAAAGTTCTGTCTAAGATCGATTTCGTTATTATCTTTATCAAGAACACGAATATCAAGACCGAGAGACTGAAGCTCTTTAATAAGAACCTTAAATGATTCGGGAACACCGGGCTTGGGAATGTTGTAGCCCTTAACGATTGACTCGTAAGTCTTAACACGACCGACAACGTCGTCAGACTTAACAGTAAGAATTTCCTGAAGAGTGTATGCTGCACCGTAAGCTTCAAGTGCCCAAACTTCCATCTCACCGAAACGCTGACCGCCGAACTGAGCTTTACCGCCGAGAGGCTGCTGAGTAACGAGAGAGTAAGGACCTGTAGAACGTGCGTGAATCTTATCATCAACAAGGTGATGAAGCTTGAGGTAATACATTATACCAACTGTAACAGGGTTATCGAATTTTCTACCTGTACGGCCGTCGGTAAGCCATGTTTTACCGTCTGTAGAAAGGTTTGCTTCGCTGAGCATTTCGCGGATATCATCTTCATGAGCGCCGTCAAAAACAGGTGTCATAACTTTATAACCGAGAGCTCTTGCTGCATAACCTAAATGAACTTCAAGAACCTGACCGATGTTCATACGAGAAGGAACACCCAAGGGGTTAAGAACGATGTCAAGAGGAGTACCGTCGGGAAGGAAGGGCATATCCTCCTGAGGAAGAATTCTTGAAACAACACCCTTGTTACCGTGACGACCGGCCATCTTGTCACCAACGCTGATTTTTCGCTTCTGAGCGATATAGCATCGAACAACCTTATTAACACCGGGGTTAAGCTCGTCGCTGTTCTGTCTTGTAAATACTTCAACCTGAACAACAACGCCGTATTCACCGTGAGGAACTCTGAGAGAAGAATCTCTTACTTCTCTTGCTTTTTCACCGAAGATAGCACGAAGAAGTCTTTCTTCGGGAGTGCATTCTGTTTCACCCTTAGGTGTAACCTTACCAACAAGGATATCACCTGAATGAACTTCAGCACCGATTCTGATAATACCGTTTTCATCGAGGTTAGCAAGAGCATCTTCACCAACGTTGGGGATATCTCTTGTAATCTCTTCCGGTCCGAGCTTTGTATCTCTTGCTTCTACTTCATGCTCCTCAATGTGAATTGAAGTATAAACGTCATCACGAACCATTTTTTCGTTAAGAAGAACGGCGTCTTCGTAGTTATAGCCTTCCCAAGTCATGAAACCAACGAGAGCATTTTTACCGAGTGAAATTTCACCCTGTGAGGTTGCGGGACCGTCAGCGATAACGCTACCTTCTTCTACTCTTTCACCAATTTCAACAACGGGACGCTGGTTAATACATGTGCCCTGGTTAGAACGCATAAATTTAATAAGCTCATAAACGTCTGTTTCACCGTTGTCAGCAAGAATTTCAACTTTCTTTGCACTAACCTTGCTAACGATACCACCGCGTTTTGCAAGAACAACAACGCCACTGTCAACAGCAGCCTTGTATTCCATACCTGTACCAACTATGGGAGATTCCGTTTTGAGAAGCGGAACTGCCTGACGCTGCATGTTAGAACCCATAAGTGCACGGTTAGCGTCGTCATTTTCAAGGAAGGGAATCATTGCAGTAGCAACTGATACAACCATCTTAGGTGAAACATCCATATAGTCTGCATATGAGGGTGCAACTTCACGGAATTCATCACGGTAACGAACTGTTACACGGTCATTCATAAAGAAGTTATTCTCGTCGAGAGGCTCGTTAGCCTGAGCAACACAGTAGTTGTCCTCAACGTCTGCAGTCATATATTCAACTTCGTCAAGCACCTTACCTGTTTTCTTATCGATTTTACGGAAGGGAGCTTCAATAAAGCCGTATTTGTTAATTCTTGCAAATGTAGCAAGGTAAGAAATAAGACCGATGTTAGGACCTTCAGGAGTTTCGATAGGACACATTCTTCCGTAATGGCTATAGTGAACGTCTCGAACCTCGAAACCTGCTCTGTCTCGAGAAAGACCGCCGGGACCGAGAGCAGAAAGACGTCTCTTGTGAGTAAGCTCAGCAAGGGGGTTAGTCTGATCCATAAACTGTGAAAGCGGTGAAGAACCGAAGAATTCTTTAATTGCCGCCATAACAGGTCTTATATTGATGAGTGCTGCGGGAGTAGCCTTGTCGGGCTCCTGAGCTGAAAGAGTCATTCTTTCACGTACAACTCTTTCCATTCTGGTAAAGCCTATTCTGAACTGATTCTGAAGGAGCTCACCGACTGAACGGATACGACGGTTACCTAAATGGTCGATATCGTCGATGTTACCAAGCTCGTTACCGAGACAGTTAAGATAGTTAATTGATGCAAAAATATCGTCAATGATGATGTGCTTGGGAATAAGCTCATCACAACGGAGTTTCATCTGCTCGAGAAGAGCTTCTTTATCATCGCCGCATTCGTCGATGATATCTCTGAGAACTGTAAAACGAACTAATTCGTTAATAGCAATTTCTTCAAGCTCATCTCTTGAAATACAATCAATGAAATCAAGAGGGTCAACCATGTTGTTGGAAATAACCTTAACTCGTTTTCCTTCAACGTCGAGAATAACCTCTTTAACACCTGATTTGTTAATAGCTACAGCCATTTCAGATGTAATCTTGTCACCTGCAGAAGCAAGGAGCTCGCCTGTAAATGGGCTGAATACGTCTTCAGCTGCGATACCGCCTTCAATTCTGTCTGTGAGAGCAAGCTTCTTATTATATTTGTATCTACCTACACGTGAAATATCGTATCTGTGAGGGTCAAAGAAAAGATTATTAACGTGAGTTTCAGCAGATTCAAGTGTGGGGGGCTCGCCGGGACGAAGCTTTCTGTAAACCTCAAGTAAAGCTTCCTCAGTATTCTTTGTAGTATCCTTTTCAAGAGTTGCTTCAATTCTGTCATCGTCACCGAAGAACTCACGGATATCGTTGTTTGAAGAAAGACCGAGAGCACGGATAAACGTAGTGATAGGAAGCTTTCTGTTCTTATCAATTCTTACGTTGAAAATATCGTTCTGGTCAGTTTCATACTCGAGCCATGCACCTCTGTTAGGAATAACAGTAGATGTAAAAAGCTTTTTACCGTTCTTGTCATAGGTGAAACCGTAGTATACACCGGGAGAACGAACAAGCTGAGAAATGATAACACGCTCTGCACCGTTGATAACAAAGGTGCCGCTGTCAGTCATAATGGGGAAATCACCCATAAAGACTTCATTTTCTTTAATTTCGCCGGTTTCCTTGTTGTAAAGGCGTACCAACACGCGAAGGGGTGCAGAGTAAGTTGCATCTCTTTCCTTGCACTCAGCAACGCTGTACTTCGGCTTCTCGTCCATACGGTAATCAATAAAGGTAAGGACAAGATTACCCGTGTAATCCGTGATTTCATCAATATCACGGAAAACCTCTCTAAGCCCTACGTCAAGGAACCACTTATAAGAGTTCTTCTGCACTTCAATAAGGTTGGGCATCTGCATAACCTCATTGATTCCTGCAAAACTCATTCTCGTGTTCTTACCGAGCTTTACGGGTTTTACATTCGCCATAAAAGACATCACTCCGTTCTGTATTTAAATTCTCTTTTCACCGTTGTTTCAGGCTGAAAAAAGAAATAATTAACTGTCAAATTATGAAATATTTCGTCGCAGAAAAAGTAACGTCAAAACGCACTAATTCATAATATTCCACTTTATAGGAGTTTACATTATAACTCAACATTTTTCAAATGTCAAGAAGAAATTTGGAAAAATTTTAAAATAAAAACAAGTCTACGAAGCAATAATGCAATCGTAGACCTGTTTATATTAATATATTTCGCGAAGCGACTGGTGACTGGCGACTGGCAACTAAAATTGCCATCGCAGACTACTTTCTATTATCTATTCAATATTATCTTTTAGCTTGCGAAGCTTTCTGGTATCTGGGAGCTGGCATCTGGCATCTTACATTCGGCACGAAGTGCCCCTTCACTCCTCACTCCTCACTCCTAACTCCTAATTCCTCACTAATTCGTGAGCTAAGTGACGCTTAACTTTCCTTGATACTATTATATATGCAGGTATAAGAAAAACATCTGCCGCTATCCAGGCAACCGGATTTGCAACACAAGCCGCCGCATAACCGATAGTATTGACAAACCCGAATCCCATAATACCTCTTGCTATAAGTTCAAACACCCCTGCCGTCATAGCGGTCAAGCTGTAGCCCAATCCTTGAAGAGCATTTCGCAAAACAAACAGCAATGAAAGTATAAGATAGAAATAGCTACCTGCATTTATATACTGCTGAGCAAGAGCTATTACCTCTGTTTCCGATCCGTCTATAAATAGTAATGACAAATACGGGCCTAAAAATCTTGCAACGCAGAAACCGATTACCGCATAACCGAAAGCAAGAGCAACTCCTCTGTGTACACCCTTTTCAATTCTGTCAAATTTCTTCGCACCCAAATTCTGTCCGCAGTAGGTTGCCATAGTTATACCTATAGTTTCCGCAGGAAGAACAATCATAAGCTGAGTTTTACCGCCTATTGTAACGGCAGCGATACAGTCTGCACCCAATCCGTTAACGCAGGATTGAAGCATAACAGATCCT
>JAZUQS010000058.1:0-35963 GCA_045605825.1 Acutalibacteraceae bacterium | reverse complement strand
TTATAATTTTTCTGCGGGTCCCTCAATGCTTCCTGAGGAGGTATTAAAAAAAGCGGCGGCTGAAATGCTTGATTACGAAGGCAGCGGTCAGTCCGTAATGGAAATGTCACATCGTTCAAAGGTGTACGAAAGCATCATTAAAGGTGCAGAATCACTTTTGAGAGAGCTTATGAACATTCCCGAAAATTACAAGGTTCTTTTCCTTCAGGGCGGTGCTTCAACTCAGTTTGCAGCAATTCCCTTAAACTTTATGAACGGTTTAGGAAAAGCAGATTTCATCATCACAGGTCAGTGGGCAAAGAAGGCATTTTCTGAAGCACAGAAATACGGTGATTGTGTAGCAGTTGCTTCTTCTGCAGATAAAACCTTCTCTTACATTCCCAAAACAACAAAAGACGATTTCCGTAAGGATGCAGACTACGTTTACATCTGCCTTAACAACACAATTTACGGAACAATTCATCATCAGCTTCCCGATACAGGCGATATTCCTCTTATTGCTGATATTTCAAGCTGCTTCCTTTCAGAGCCTCTTGACGTTACAAAATTCGGTATGGTTTACGGCGGTGCTCAGAAAAACGTTGCGCCTGCAGGTCTTACTATCTGCATTATCCGTGAAGACCTTTTAGGCAAGGCAAGAGATATTACACCTACAATGCTTAACTATCAGATTCATGCTGATAATGCATCTCTTTACAACACCCCACCTTGCTACACAATTTATATCTGCAAGCTCGTTCTTGAATGGATTAAATCTATCGGCGGACTTGAAGCAATGGCAGAGCGTAACAGAAAGAAAGCAAAAATTCTTTATGATTTCCTTGATAACAGCAAGATGTTCAAGGGTACTGTTGTTCCCGAGGACCGTTCTCTTATGAACGTGCCCTTCGTTACAGACAGTGAAGAGCTTAACGCTAAATTTATCAAAGAAGCAACAGAGGCCGGCTTTGTTAACCTTAAGGGTCACAGAACTGTTGGCGGTATGAGAGCTTCTATTTACAATGCTATGCCCGTTGAGGGTGTTGAAAAGTTAGTTCAGTTTATGGCTGACTTTGAAAAAGCAAATTCATAAGGGGGATTTTTAAAATGTACGATATTCTTACATTAAATAAGATTTCTCAGATTGGTCTTAAAGAGCTTGACAGTAAGTACACAGTAAGCGATGCTTGTGAAAATCCCGACGGTATCATCGTTCGTTCTGCAGCAATGCATGAGTTCGATTTTTCTGAAAAAACTCTTGCAGTAGCACGTGCCGGTGCAGGTGTTAATAACATTCCCGTTGATAAATGCACAGAAAAGGGTATCGTTGTTTTCAACACTCCCGGTGCTAATGCTAACGCAGTTAAAGAACTCGTTATTGCAGGTCTTATGCTTTCATCAAGAAGAGTTGCAGCCGCTTACGATTGGTGCAAAACTCTCAAGGGCGAGGGCGAAAATGTTGGTAAGCTCGTTGAGAAAGGTAAATCTCAGTTTGCAGGCCCCGAAATTCTCGGTAAAACCTTAGGTGTTGTTGGTCTTGGTGCTATCGGTAGACTTGTAGCAGTTGCTGCAAATAACCTCGGTATGAAAATAGTTGGCTACGACCCCTATTTTAACGATGCATTAAAGAGTGAGCTTCCTGCTGATACAGAATACGTTGATTCTCTTGATGCTATATATGGAAAATCAGATTATATTACTCTTCATCTTCCTTGCACAAGCGAAACAAAGGGTATGATAAATGCCGAAACAATCGCAAAGATGAAAGACGGTGCAAGAATTCTTAACTTTGCCCGTGGCGAGCTTGTTAAGGGTGCTGATATGGCTGAAGCAGTTACAAGCGGTAAAATCGGTGCTTATGTAACAGACTTTCCCTCAGACGAGGTTATCGGTGTTGAAAATGTTACAGCACTTCCTCACCTTGGAGCTTCAACGCCCGAAAGCGAAGAAAACTGTGCATACATGGCAGCAGTTGAAATAAGAGAATACCTTGAAAAAGGTAATATCAAAAACTCTGTAAACTTCCCCAACGTTGAGCTTGACGTTGAAGGCGAAAGAGTTGCCGTTATTCATCATAATGCTCTTAACGTTATGAATGACGTGCTCGGTGCATTTATGAGTGCAGGCATTGAAACAAAAGGCTTTAACTCAAAAGCAAAGGGCGACTACGCTTACACTCTCGTCGCTGCTGACAGCATTCCCGATGCAGTAATCAATGCACTTAAAGGCAATGACGATATTATCAAGGTAAGAAAAATATAATTGGGTAATATACAGTGGCAAATTAAGTGGTGCTACGTGTCGGTTTAAAAGATGTCAAAAGCGGTATACCTTTCTTAGAAAGGTACACCGCTTTTTAGTGTTTTTGTGTTTTATGATTGTATTTATTCACTTAGTTCTTCTTTGAAATGTCCGTTATTGTATTTGAGAACAAGTTGCTGTTTATCAAAACCGTCATCGTAAGTATAAATAATTTTATCTTTATATATTTTAACATCAAACGATGAGTCATCTTCCAGTGGTGGCTCAACACCAGTAACCAAGGCAACTTTTTTGATTACAAAATTATTTTGTGTTTCAAAAACACGAGAATGATTACCCAAAAGGTCATGGCCATTTTCTATTAGTATAGCTGTTTCAATTTCCGGATATTTATATAATTTTGTTGAAATGGTTGTAGAAGAAGAGATAAACCAAGTGAAAAAATGTAATATAAGTAAGGGTATCAAAATTAAATATGTGAGCAGAACTAATTTCTTTCGAGTTTTTTTGAATAAAAAAACTATGCTTAGTACCTCTGTTATATAGAAAAGTAAAAAACATATCATATATAAAGAATATATTATCGGTTTTCTGAACAAAAGTATGTCGTAATCACTGTTTTGGAATATCCTTCCAAGAATTCCTAAAGCAAAAAAACTGATGGCAAATACTTGATAAATAAAAAATTTTCTTTTAATGCTATTAGTGTTTTTCATTATTAGAACCTCCTAATATAGCGGGATGGAAACGATGTTTTTGCGATATACAAGCAAGCTTGTGCGATATATTTTGTTGCACAAATGCGATATATCTCGCTATGCTCAATGCGATATGATATAAATCCTTGCTTTTCTCGTGCCGTAGGCACATATCGCACCAAAGGTATATCGCGTACAAGGTACATATCGCAAATCCGTCAGGATTTATATCGCGGCAAAGAGTATCTTTGCTATTACGGTATAACGTTACCTGCGCTTGAAAAGATATCGTACCATTCCTGACGGGTGAGGGTGATATCGCTTGCGGCGGCACATTCTAAAAGTCTTTTAGGATTCATTGTTCCTGTTAAGGGCTGCATTTTTGCAGGGTGACGAAGAATCCAGGCAATAACAATAGTAGATTTTGTAACGCCGTATTTATCGGCTAATTCCTGAAGCTTTGCATTAATTTCGGGAAAATCGGGGTTGTCAACGTAAACACCCTCGAAGAAGCCGTATTGGAAGGGTGACCAAGCCTGAATTGTAATATCTTCATAACGGCAATATTCAAGAATTCCGCCGTCACGGTCGATAGCATTATCCTCTCTCATATTAACGTAAAGACCTTGCTTTACAATGTGACAGTCGGTAATGCTGAATTGAAGCTGGTCTACGCAAATAGGCTCATCACCTAAATATTTTTGTAAAAGACGGATTTGCATCGGGTTCTGATTAGAAACGCCGAAGTTTTTAACCTTTCCGCTTTCTTTAAGAATTGCCAATGCTTCTGCAACCTCTTCGGGTTCGTAAAGGGTATCGGGGCGGTGTAAAAGAAGAAAATCAAGGTAATCTGTGTTTAATCTTTTAAGACAGCCCTCGGTTGATTCGATAATATGCTCCTTTGAAAAATCAAACATAGTTTTGCCGGGACAAATACCGCATTTTGACTGTAAGATAATCTTTTCTCTAACGTCGTCATTCATACCGATAGCCTTTGCGAAAATCTCTTCACTTTTACCGCCACCGTAAAGGTCTGCGTGGTCAAAAAAATTGAGTCCCGCATTAAGAGCTGTATCAATAACCTCTCTTGCTTCGTCAACGGTTTTGTCTGCCATTCGCATACAACCAACAGCGATAACAGGCACTTCAACACCGCTTTTGCCGAGATGCATTGTTTTCATAGTAATATCTCCTTTTGGATATTTAGATGCCAGATGCCAGTTTCCAGATGCCAGAGTTCATAACAGTAGCTACATTTCAAAATATAGTTGCTATTTCAAGTCTGGTAAGGGTAGCTGACAACCGGTAACTAATTAAATTTTGTTAATAGTCCATTTATCATTCTGCCTATTTCATAGCAATTGTTTAAAATGGGGATAATTTGTTCTTTGTTGGCATATCCTATTTTTTCTGAAATGATAACTTGCGTTTCCAATTCTGCTAAAGAGCCCCGTGCTATACGTAAAAATTGAGAGAACTCTTTGCTTGAGTTTCGGTCGTTGCCTTCTGCGATATTGCTTGGTATTGAGACAGATGCTCTTTGCATTTGTGAAGCTAAACCATAAAGCTCTTCTCTCGGAAATGTTTTTGTAAGTTTATAAACATCTGTAACAAGTTCAATGGATTTTTGCCATACTATTAATTCTTTATAACTACTCATAAAATCACCTTTTGATTAGGAAAGAAATGTGTGGTGGTACAAAACCGGAATCCGTTATTTTTTAAATACTATCTTAACCTCTATATTTAAACTTCAATTTTTAATTGTGGACGTAGCGAACTCTGGTATCTGGCATCTGGGAACTGGCATCTAATTTAATATACCTCACACATCACTCTGATTCTACCTTTTCTTGTATCTCCCAAAATTCCAATAATTTTAAATCTGCCGTAGCCTCTTACGGATATTGTTTCGTCAACGTCGATAGGCTTTGAGATGCTGTTTGAAAGTCTGCCGTTTATAAAAACCTTTTCTCCCTCGATAAGTGCAGAGCTTTTGCTTCTTGAAATATTATAAATGGCGGAAATTAAAGCATCAAGCCTTAATGAAGAAACGATTATAAGCTTTTCTTCGGGTGAGGGTAGAGCATTTTCGGGAAGTGTTTCACACTCTTCACAAAAAACGCTTGTGCGACGTACGGAGGTAAGATTATCTATTATAAATTTTGCCATATTGTCAAGGCAGAAAATGTAGCCGCAGTTATCGGATATTATTATATCACCCAAGGTTTCTCTTTTTATACCTAACCCCATAAGAGAGCCTAAAAAATCACGGTGGGTAAGGTCATCTGCAAATTTCTGCGAAAGAGGGGATACCTTTAGAATTTTTACGGGTGGCTGTGGTGGGTAACCGAATTCGTTTTCGTTTCCGAATATTGCTATTTTTCTTTCAGCCTCTGAAAAGCCACCGTAAAGCGTATAGCCGTATTTTAATTCGTCGAAAAGCACGGTTTGCTCGTAAAGATTGAGAAAATCGCTGTAAAAATAAATACCTTTATTTCTTGAACGCTCGTTAAATTCTTTAAAGCGTTTTTTTAAAATGCTTATTTCGTCTGCCATTTTCTCACCACCTTTAGATTGATATAAATAAGTATAACAAAAGAGTTGCCCGTAAGCAACTCTTTTGTTTATAGCGTTAAGTTATTTCTTTTTCTTGCCACCGAAAAAGCCCTTTTTCTCTTCGGGTTGAACGGGGTTTCCGCCCATTTCCTCGTTGAATTTCATAAGCAATTCTTTTTGCTTAGCATTAAGGTTTTTCGGAACGTCAACTGTTATTCTTATAAGCTGGTCACCTCTACGGGTTGAATTAAGTACGGGAATACCACGACCTTTGAGCTTGAAAATATCGCCTGACTGTGTGCCTGCGGGAAGCTCGTATTCAACCTGACCGTCAAGGGTAGGAACTCTTAATTTGTCACCTAAAGCCGCTTGAACGAATGAAACTCGCATATCGTACCAAACGTTGTAGCCGTCACGCTCAAAGAATGGGTGAGGCTTAATTGCTACACCAACTCTTAAATCACCTGCAG
The DNA here is from genome assembly GCA_045605825.1 of Acutalibacteraceae bacterium. Classification (GTDB taxonomy): domain Bacteria; phylum Bacillota; class Clostridia; order Oscillospirales; family Acutalibacteraceae; genus DTU089. Next base: position 29,995 of record JAZUQS010000058.1, on the reverse strand, counting down.
GGCCACCGTTTACGCCACGGTTACCTTCGTTACGGACTGTAAATACCTGACCTTCGTCAATACCTGCGGGGATATTGATTTCTTGTTTAACAGTTCTTCTGATTCTTCCTGCACCCTTACAACGTTGACAAGGATTGGGGTTGAAGGTGCCTTTACCGCCACAACGTTGGCAAGGCTTTGATGTACTGATTGTGCCGAAAGGTGTTCTTTGCTGAACGTTGATTTGACCTTTACCGTTACAGTCGGGACAGGTCTGTGGTGAATGACCCTTTGCAGAACCGCTGCCGTTACATTCGTCACAAATTTCAATTCTTTGGAATTCAACGGTCTTTTTGCAACCCTTTGCAGCCTCTTCGAAGGTAAGATAAAGGCTCGTTTGAATATCACTGCCTCGTCTTGGAGCATTGGGGTTTGAACGGGAATTTCCGCCACCGAAACCGCCAAAGAATGAACCGAAAATATCGCCTAAATCGAAGTCCATTCCGCCGTCAAAGCCGCCACCGAAGCCACCAAAACCGCCGAAGCCGCCACCTTGACCTGCGCCATAGCTTGGGCCAACGCCTGCAAAGCCGAAACGATCATATTTATCCTTTTTATCTGCATCGGAAAGAATTTCGTAAGCCTCGTTTACCTCTTTAAACTTTGCTTCAGCCTCTTTATTATCGGGGTTAAGGTCAGGGTGATATTTTTTCGCAAGCTGACGGTAAGCCTTTTTTATTTCGTCGGGTGTTGCGGATTTTTGAAGACCTAACACCTCGTAATAATCTCTTTTGTCTGCCATAAGTTATCCTCTCTTACCGATTTTGTCGGTAGGGAAATACCCTCGAAAGACGGCTCCGAAAAGGAACCGTCCTTCAGGTTTAAGTTTATTTATCAGTCAACGTCTGTGAAGGGTGCTTCTGTGTAGTTGTCACCCTGTGCACCTGCTGCGTTGGTGTCAAAGCCTGCGCCTGCCATATTGGGATCAAAGCCCTGAGCACCGCCTGCTGCCTTGTAAAGCTTTTCGGAAATCTCATAGAATTTTGCTGTAAGAGCTTCCTGCTTTGCTTTGATAAGCTCTATATCTTCGCCCTTGAGAGCCTCTTTAAGCTCATCAATTTTTGCATTGATATCAGTTTTGTCTGCTTCTTCAAACTTGTCGCCGTTGTCAGCAAGCATTTTTTCGCACTGGAATACCATCTGGTCTGCACCGTTGCGGATATCAACTGCTTCTTTACGTTTCTTATCTTCTTCAGCAAACTGCTCAGCCTCTTTAACTGCACGGTCAATATCATCTTTGCTCATATTTGTTGAAGCTGTGATAGAAATTGACTGCTCTTTACCTGTTCCAAGGTCTTTTGCAGAAACGTGAACGATACCGTTAGCATCTATATCGAAAGTAACTTCGATTTGAGGAGTACCACGACGTGCGGGAAGAATACCGTCAAGGTGGAACATACCGAGAGTTTTATTATCTCTTGCGAATTCTCTTTCACCCTGAAGAACGTGGATTTCAACAGATGTCTGGTTATCAGCTGCAGTTGAGAATACCTGGCTCTTCTTTGTGGGGATGGTTGTGTTTCTTTCGATAATCTTTGTGCAAACACCGCCGAGAGTTTCAATACCGAGTGAAAGGGGAGTAACGTCGAGAAGAAGAAGACCTTCAACGTCACCGCCAAGAACACCTGCCTGAAGAGCAGCACCGATAGCTACACATTCGTCGGGGTTGATACCCTTGAAGGGCTCTTTGCCTGTGTATGCTTTAACAGCATCCTGAACAGCGGGGATTCTTGAAGAACCGCCAACCATAAGAACCTTGTCAATCTCTGAAACCTTAAGGCCTGAGTCGGAAATTGCCTGACGAAGAGGAGTCATTGTAGCTTCAACAAGGTCTGCTGTAAGCTCATTGAATTTTGCTCTTGTAAGAGTTGTGTCAAGGTGAAGAGGACCGCCTGCTTCAGTCATTGTGATAAAGGGAAGGTTAATAGCAGAAGAGGTTACGCCTGAAAGCTCAATTTTTGCTTTTTCAGCAGCCTCTTTAAGTCTCTGCATAGCCATTTTATCTTTAGAAAGGTCTGTGCCTGTTTCCTTTTTGAATTCAGCAACGAGCCAGTCGATGATTCTCTGGTCAAAGTCGTCACCGCCAAGACGGTTGTTACCTGCGGTTGCAAGAACCTCCTGAACACCTTCGCCCATTTCGATAATTGAAACGTCGAAAGTACCGCCACCAAGGTCGTAAACGATAACCTTCTGGTCGTTTTCTTTATCAATACCGTAAGCAAGAGCAGCTGCTGTGGGCTCGTTGATGATTCTCTTTACCTCAAGACCTGCGATTTTACCTGCGTCTTTAGTTGCCTGACGCTGTGAGTCTGTGAAATATGCGGGAACTGTGATAACAGCTTCAGTAACCTTGTCACCAAGATAGCTTTCAGCATCAGCTTTAAGCTTTGAAAGAATCATTGCTGAAATTTGCTGAGGAGTATAAGATTTGTCGTCGATAGTAACTTTATAATCTGTACCCATCTGTCTTTTGATGGATGCGATTGTTCTGTCGGGATTCTGAACTGCCTGACGTTTTGCTACCTGACCAACAAGTCTTTCACCGGATTTGCTGAAACCTACAACTGAAGGAGTTGTTCTGTTGCCTTCAACGTTAGCAATAACTACGGGCTCACCGCCTTCGATTACCGCTACGCAAGAGTTAGTTGTACCTAAGTCAATACCAATTGTTTTTGCCATGATTAATTACCTCCGAATATATTTTTTGATTTTTTATACTGATTTAATTTGTGACCTGAACAGTTGCAAAACGCAATATTCTGTCGCCCATTTTGTAACCCTTTTCAAAAACTGCTGCAATAGAGTTTTCGGGAAGGTCACTGTTTTCAACAGTCATTACTGCGTTGTGAATGTTAGGGTCGAATTCTTCACCGATTTCACCGAAGGCTTCAACCTCAAGGGTTTTGAGAATTTCACTCAATTGAGTGATTGTCATTTCAACACCTTTTCTGTAAACCTCAATGTCATCAGTTTTATTTTCTGTTGCTCTGCCGAAATTATCAATAACGGGGAGTAACTGTTTTAACGTGTTTGCTTTAGCATCACCGTAGGATGCTTCTTTTTCTTTTTGAGAACGTTTGCGGTAGTTGTCGTACTCTGCAAGAATTCTCAAATATGCGTCCTTTGAAGCCATAAGCTCTGTTTGAAGCTTTTCAACTTCTGCTTTTAAGGCTTCAACTTCGTTTTTTTTGTCACTTTTTTTGCATTTTTTCCCTTTTGTTTCGGTAGCTGTATCTTCCACAGCCTCGGGATTAGTTGTTTTGTTTTCTTCTGCCATAATTATCTCCTTATTCTTCATCCAAGGTTTCCGAAAGAAAGCTTCCGATGATTCCTGCTAAATATTTAATGCTTGGTATAAGCTTTGCATAATCAAGCCTTGTAGGACCGATTATACCGATTGAACCGGCATCTTTATCACCAACAGCATATTTTGAAAAAATTGTGGTTGAATTTTTTAATTCTCTATATGAGTTTTCAGTACCTATTGCAACGTTAAGCGGGGCTTTTTGCGAGGTCAGTAGACTTTCTAAGGGCGTACCTCTGTGGAGAAAATCCATTAATCTGAAAGCATCGTCTGAAAGCTCGGGGTGGTTTAATATATTTGACTGCCCTTTTAAATGTAATTCAGTTGTTTTAACCGCTTCGCAAAGGTCAGAAATTGCACATAGGAAGGGGGACATAATGAAAACTCTGTCACCCAATGAAGCAACTAGGGTTTGAATAAAGGTTAAAGTGATATCCGAAACGTTTTTACCTACGAAATAGCTTTGAGTTATGTTGTAAAAAACCTCTGCGATATCGACATTGATTTCAGTATCACTTCTTACAACCGCACTTTTTAAAATACCTGACGTTGCAAGTAAAACTATCATAGCGGTATGGTTGCTTAACGGCACAAGCTCAATTCGTTTTATAAAGGCTTCGCTGTCAGAAGGGGAAGAAGATACTGCTACGCAATCAGTAAGCTCTGCAAGAATTGCACCTGCTTTTTCCAGAAGCTTATCAGGCTCACCTGAAAAGGATTGAAGCCAAATTTTGATTCGTTCTTGTTCTTCGAGACCTAACTCGTAGGTAGTCATAAGATTATCAACGTAATATCTGTAGCCCGTTTGGGAGGGGATTCTGCCGGCTGAGGTGTGAGGCTGTTCGAGAAGACCAATCTCAACTAAGTCAGACATATCGTTTCTTATTGTTGCGGAAGAAACGGAGTTTCCCATTTCTGAACAGATAGCTTTTGAACCAACAGGCTCACCTGTGGCAACGTAAAGCTCTATTATAGTTGCTAATATTTGTTGCTTACGCGGTGTAAGCTCTGCCATCAGGTTCACCTCGTTTCGTTTTTAGCACCCGTTAGCACTCTCGATAGTCGAGTGCTAACTCTGTTAATAATATACCCTTATTGTTGCGATTTGTCAACTGTTTTGCAAAATTTTTTTATGAATAGTTTGTTAAAAAATGGTTAAGGATATTCAGCGAAATAAAAAATAAATAAAAAAACACCCTATCCGGATTGGATAGGGTGAATCTTTAATAATTGTAGTTAATTATTGCTCAACGGGATAAACGCTGACTTTCTTACGGTCTTTACCGAGACGCTCGAAACGAACCTGACCGTCAACAAGTGCAAAGAGTGTATCGTCTTTACCCTTGCCTACGTTTGTGCCGGGGTGGATCTTTGTGCCTCTCTGTCTTACGAGGATGTTACCTGCAAGAACATGCTGGCCGTCTGCTCTCTTAGCACCGAGTCTCTTTGATTCTGAGTCACGGCCGTTACGGGTAGAACCCATACCTTTTTTATGAGCAAATAACTGGATATTGATTTTAAGCATTCGTTACACCTCCGTAGTTATCGTAACATTTTTAGGATATTGCTCTTGGAGCTGATTTATGTGCAACTCAAGCCCGAGCAAGATGTCTTTTACTTTTTCTGCGCTGTGGGAAGGAACCTTTAACGTCATTTCGCCGTTTTCGTTAACAGTAACGTCTGCATCAATTTGCATTATTTCAATAATGGTATTGGCAGTCATATAAGCTACTGAAGAAACTGCTGAACAAACGATATCGCTACCGCTTGAAGCATAACCGGAATGACCTTTAAAGCTAAACCCTACAGGCATACCGTTTTCTGAACGAAAAAACGTAACCTTAATCATTGATTAAGCGTTGATGGCTGAAATCTCAACCTTTGTATAGGGCTGTCTGTGACCCATTTTACGTTTTTCATTTTTCTTAGGTTTGTAGGTAGCAACAACGATTTTCTTGCCCTTACCGTTCTTAAGAACTTTAGCGCTAACAGAAGCACCGTCAACGTAAGGAGCACCAACTTTGATACCGTCGTCTGCACCAACAGCGATAACCTTATCGAAGGTTATTGTGGAATCAGCTTCAACTTCGAGCTTTTCGATGAAAATAACATCGCCGTTCTCAACTTTGTACTGTTTTCCGCCTGTTTCGATGATTGCGTACATAGATTTTTACCTGCTTTCTTTCAGTCTCGCTAACAAGGCATACCGTTTAAAATAGGTATTTATGGGTATAACAATACACCCGCCCTTAATATGCGGCTTTGCTATTCTAACAGAATAAGCTTCATTTGTCAACACTAATTCCGTTTTTTTCGAATTCTTTTTTTATATCATCTGGTAGAGGTGCTTTAAAGGTAAGAGCTTCATTTGTAACGGGGTGAGCAATAGAAACCTTTAAGCAATGTAATGCAGCACGGTTTATATTTTCGGTAGCTTTTCCGCCGTACATTTCGTCACCTAATAAAGTGTGACCAATATGAGAAAAATGAACTCGTATCTGATGGGTACGTCCCGTTTCTGTTTTCACCTCAACAGCCGATATATTATTATAATGAAAAAGAGTTTTATAGGTTGTAAGAGCATAATCGCCCCTACTGTCAACAGACCTTATTGTTTTATTTAAGTCAGGTCTGAAAATAGGTGCTTCTATAAAACCGCTTTCATCAGTAATGCCGTTTACAACTGCAAGATAAGTTTTATCTAAATTGCCGTTAAGCTTTGAAGCGGCGTATGCATTTTTTGCGAAAATCATAACACCCGAGGTTACCTTATCAAGTCTGCCTACCGCCCTTGCGACAGATGACGAATTGTTTTTATTTTTTAGATAAGATGCAACTGCGTTACATAAAGTGCCGTTGGGATGATTAAAGGTAGGGTGAACTGAAATGCCTGACGGTTTATTTATAACAAGTAAATCGTCATCCTCAAAAATGATGTCAAGCTTCATATCCCACAAAAGTGGTGGTGTTGTTGTTTCCGGTAAAGTAATAGTTACTTTATCACCGCATAATACCTTATCAACTAGACGGGTGTATTCACCGTTTACAAGAACAGAGCCTTTTGTGTGGCGTAGAGTCTGCACTATTCTTGTTGATAATTTTACGTGACCTTTAAGAAAATGAAGAAGAGGATATTGGTCATATTCTTCTGTAACTACGTATTCAATTGTACGCAAAATATCCACCTTCCTTTAAAAACGTAATGTAAAATGAGTTTTTATTTTTAGTCAGTATAAAAATCGCCGTTGTATATGCAAATGTATATACAACGGTCGAAAAAAGACGAATGTTTATAAATTTGTCAATGTAAAGTCAGTTGCTTTACGCATATTTTCTTTACAAGAAAAATAAAAGTGGATTTATAGCAAGTTGTTGACATTTTCAACAGGGTTTTGAACATTGACAAGCTTATAACTTTACAGTTTTATCATACATTTACATAAATTGGAAATGCATAAATTTCGTTTTTTGTCTTTAAATATGCATTAAAATAAGAATTATACAATAGGAAATTCAAGTAGTTTTCTTTCTTTAAAACGAACTACGGATTTGAAGCCTGCCTCTCTTGCAATTTCATATGCAAGTGGAATACCGAAGCCGATTCTTTCTGCATAGTGAGAATCGGAGCCTACGCTGATAAGCTGACCGCCTAACTCTTTGTATCTCTTTATAGTATCGATATCGGGTGAAGGTTTGTTTATGGGGTATTTAAGACCGCCCATATTTATTTCAAGAGCCTTGCCTTTTTCTGCGCAAAGCTTTAAAATTTCGTCAACCTTTTTAGAATACTTATTGATATCCTCAATATAACCGCAGATGTTAAAAATGTATCTGAAGGGATAGGTTATGTGAGCGAGAATATCAAAGTTACCCCACTGAAGCATATTGATAAGCTCGTCAAAATACTCGTTCATCATATCTTCAATATTGATTCCGTCAAAGGATTTCATATAGTAAAAATCCTCACGTTCCCTGAGGTTGTGAATTGAGCCTATAACAACATCGTAGTTTTGAGCAGAAAGAATTTTTTCTGCAAGCTCGGGGATGTAATGAGGCTGAGCAAGCTCGATACCTCTTAAAATATCCATTCTGCCCTCGAAAGCAACTTTAGCCTTTGAAATTTCAAAATAGCTTTGAAGAGTTCTGCGGTCGTATTCATCCTTATAAAAATAGTCTACTTCACAATGGTCTGTAAAAGCAACACATTCAATACCGTTAGCCTCTGCAATTTCTGCCATATACATAGCGGAATGATTGCCGTCGGGTGAATTGTCTGTGTGAGTATGTAAGTCAATAATTTTAATATCGTTCATTAGTTAAACCTTCTTTCAAAATGCACTCACTTTGAAGATAATATCATAAATCGACATAAAATAACACCCCTAATTATAAAAATCATAAAAAATAAAATAATTCTTTTAAATGCTAACGGTTTGTGATAAAATACAAGCAAAGGGAGGGCATAATAGATGAAATTAAAAGCTTTTTCTAAAATTAATCTTCTTCTTGATATAACGGGTATAAAGAAAAACGGATATCACAGTCTTTTTACGGTTATGCAGTCGGTAAGCCTTTATGACGCAATAACAGTTGAAAAAAACGGCTCAGATGAAATAACCGTTTCTTGTGATACAGAGGGTGTGCCCACTGATAAAAGCAATATAGTATATAAATGTGCAGAGAAGTTTTTTGAATATGCAGATATAAAAAAAGATAAGGGTGTTCATATCCATATTGAAAAAAACGTCCCATTTGGTGCAGGTATGGGTGGCGGTAGCGGTGACGGTGCCGCTGTGTTGGTCGCGTTAAACAAGCTTTTTGAAACGGAGTATTCTGATAAAATTCTTTGCCGAATCGGTGTGAAGGTTGGGGCGGATATTCCTTTTTGTATCGTGGGTGGCACAGCTCTTGCTCTCGACACGGGTGCGGTAGTTGCTCCTCTTCCGGATATAAAAGATTATTATATTGTAGTAGTAAAGCCCGATGCAAGCGTTTCAACTAAAGAGGCGTATGCGGCGGTTGATGCGGTAGAATATATGAAGCATCCTAAAAACAATACAATGTTAGAATTACTTGCAGACAGCGAGTGCGACGAAGCTTTAAAATACTGTGCAAACGTATTTGAACAAGCGTTCGATATTCCCGGCAGAGTTGATATTAAAGATAACTTTAATAAAAACGGTGCTTTAGCCGCTTGTATGACCGGTTCAGGTTCTGCCATATACGGAATATTCTCAGATGAAGAAAGTGCCGTGAAAAGTGCGGAAAGCTTAAAAACTGATTTTAAAAACGTATATATTTGCCGTCCTGAAAAAATAGGTGTGGAAATAATTTCAAAATAAAATTATAAAACTGAATAAATTAAAAAGAAATCGTCCAAAATCTTTGTGAAAACAAAATAGAGGACGGTTTTATTATGACTATTTTTAAATATAAAGCGTTTAACGAAAGAAAAGATAAAATTCTGCTATCTGTAACGGCTATTATAATTATATTGCATATAGCTTTTTCTTTTACTTATTTTACTGCCTCTTCTGAAAGCGTAAGGGGCGACGTTGTAAGGCTTCATATTCTTGCAAACAGCGATTCTAAAGAAGACCAAGAGGTAAAGTTACTTGTAAGAGATGCTCTTTTAAATGAGAATACAAAGCTTTTATCAAGTGGAGTTACTACCGATAACGCAGAAGAATACTTTTTAGAAAATAAAGAAAAGTTATTAGAAACAGCTAAAAAAACTCTCGAAAAAAATAATTATAATTATGATGTATCAATCTCGTTAGGCAAGGAATATTTTGAAACAAGATGCTACGGGGATTTAACTTTTCCTGCAGGGGAATATACTTCGCTTAAGGTTGTTTTAGGTGAGGGGAAGGGTCATAACTGGTGGTGCGTTATGTTTCCGCCTCTTTGCGTGCCTGCGGCGGATGACGTAGAAGCAGATGAAAGCAAAACCGCCGATTACCTTACTCACGGCGGAGAAAAAATAGTAAACGGCGGTAATAAGTATGTTATTAAATTCAAACTATTAGAAATATATGAAGAGTTAAGAAGTGAGTTGCTGAAATGATGTGAATAAGAGTTAAATAATCACTTCACAATGTCTTGTAACGTGGCAACCGACGTTAACCGCAACGGGTAAGCCTGCGATGTGAGTGGGTGCTGCTTCAATATTAACGGCAAGGGCGGTAATATCACCGCCGAAGCCTTGAGCCCCTATATTTAATTTATTGATTTCATTGAGCATTCTTTCTTCCAAAGCCTTATAAAACTCATCGGTATTTCTTAAAGAAATATCTCTGCAAAGAGCTTTTTTGGAAAGAAGAGCGACGCCCTCAAAGTCACTACCAATTCCAACGCCTAAAACAACAGGCGGGCAGGGGTTTGCATCAGCAACCTTTACCGTTTCAACAACAAAGCTTACAATATCGTCAATAGTAGCAGAGGGTGTGAACATTTTGATTTTACTCATATTCTCACTGCCAAAGCCTTTTGGTGCGGCGGTGAGCTTTATTTTATCACCCTCAACAAGTGAAAGATGAATAAGGGCAGGGGTGTTATCGGTTGTGTTAACTCTTTTTAAAGGGTCGCTTACGATTGAGCAACGCATTTTGCCGTCAAGATAAGCTTTTCTGACGCCGTTGTTGACTGCGGTGTTAAAGTCACCGCCTGTAATATGCACGTCCTGACCTAATTCGCAAAATAAAACTGCCATTCCCGTATCCTGACAAATGGGAATATTTAATTCTTTTGCAACGGAAAGATTTTTACACATATCGCAGAAAATATTTTTTGCAATAGATGAGGTTTCTTTGTTCTTGCTTTCATTTATACATTCTTCAAGGCTTTCGGGTAAAACTGAATTAGCTTTTAGAAAGATTTCTTCAACAGCTTTTTCAATTACACTTACGTTTATTTCTCTCATAATTTTCTCACTCATACTTAATTTAAATGCTTTTTAATATTTAAAATATATAAACCGTGCCGCAGATACGACACGGTTTTATGTATTTAGCCTCTTGGATTACCGCCACGACGAGGAGTTGAAGCACCGCGTTTTGCAACATTGCTCTTTTTTAGGTCACTCATTTTGTCGTCGCTGATGCTTTTGAATTTTGCCATCATATCTTCAAAAGACATATTTTCGGGCTCTGAACGCTGTGTACCTGTCCATACGGGAGGTTGAGATTTTTTAGGTCTGTCACCTGCGGGACGTTTGGGTTTAGGCTGTTCTTCTTCCTGAGGAAGAGCCTTTTTGATAGAAAGGGCAATTTTGCCTTTTTCGTTGATATCGATAACCTTAACCTTTACGATATCGCCTTCAGATACTTTTTCGTGAATATCTTTAATAAAGGTTGAAGATACCTCTGAAATATGTACCATACCTGTAGATTTGTCGGGAAGCTCTACAAATGCTCCGAAATTTGTAATACCTGTAACTTTTCCTTCGAGAATCGAACCGATTTCTGCTGCCATATTGTACCCCTAAATGAATTATTCTGCGGAACCCGGTGTTATGTCAACGTAAACTCTTTCGTCGGGCATAACGTAACCCTTTTTCCTTGCATATTCTTCTGCAAGAGCAGCTTCATCACCGTTTTTGATAGCGTCTTTAAGCTGGTCGTTTTCGCTGACCTGACTTTCGTAAACGCTTTCAAGCTTATTAAGTTCGGCTTCTTTAGCATTGATTTCGCTTTGAGCTTTCAAAAAGCTTACCCCGAAATACAACAAGAGAATAAGACAGCCTACTATAACAATAACGCTGTATGGTTTGAACTGTTTCTTATTTTTGTTCGTTGCCAAAGTTACTACCGCCTTTCTTTGATGATGCTTTTCCCACACCTAATATACATAATAAATTATACACATATAAACGTAGTTTTGGCAATACCCTTTTTTGCATTTTTGTAGACTTTTTTTCAGTTTTTTTAAAAATTTCTTTAATTTTCAAAAAAGCTTTATAAAAAAGTCTGTGTAAAAGCTTAATAGGAAATGAAATAACGGTAAAAACAAGTTTCTTAATTCTTTTTACAATGATAACGAATTTATCGGTTAGCTTTACTGCAACAATACCAAAGGAAAAATAATAAAAGAGTGCACCTATAATTTCACCGATAACGATATATGATCGTATTTCTCCCTTGTTTAAAGCAAGTATGAAAACATAGCTTAAAAAGCCGAAGGTGAAAAAATAAAGCGTATCAAAAATAATAGTTGCGGTGCGACTTTTTGTTAAAGAAAGGCGGATTGCTCTGAATACGTCGTAAAGAATACCGAGAAGAAAGCCTACACCTAAAGAGGTAAGAAAAATTACGGTTTGCTCACTTTGATGAACGTTGTACATTATCGGAATACTCGTGAAAAGAAGCTCCCGGATTTATCGGGCACGTCAGCATAAGAAAGCGAAGAAATTCTTCCCTCAATGCAAAGCTCACCGATTTCAAGGGACAGCTTTGTTATATGAAGCTTTTCACCCTTTACGGTTAATTCACCGTATTCCGTAGAAGCAATTATTGTTTCCTCGTCAAAGCTTCCTACGTCATTTACGCCCGAAACTGATAGTTTTTTTCTGTCTTCAAGAATACAGTTATGGGGTAAAAGGCTCGTTCTTTTTTCATCTGTCATAATAAAAACACCTCCGTTAATACCGATTTTATGCGGTAAAAACAGAGGTTAGAACAATATGAAATTATTTTGTTTTTAAATATTCGTTAATAACTGTATATTCACGGTAATACATGCTCATACAGTCTTCTGTTTTAGAGTTGTATTCACCGAAAATTTTCAAGGCCTCGTCAATTGGTACCCATTTCGGCATTACGCCGTGGTCGATTTCGGTGCTTGTAAGTGAGGCTTCACAGTTTCCTATTACCTCACAAATAAAGTAATTGTTTATATGTAAGGTATCGTGCCAATATTCGTTCATAGTAACAAACGGCTTTATAGCTTTTACTATAAGCCCTGCTTCTTCCTTTAACTCTCTTTCACAGCATTCCTCAAAGGTTTCCGTATTTTCAAGACCGCCACCGGGGGTCATATATCTGCCTAATCTTGATTCGTGGGTTAAAAGAATTTTTCCGTCTTTTATAATTAAGCCTCGGCAACCTATTCTTACAAATTTCGGCGGTTCGGAATATGATGCTAAATATTGATTTATAACAGGGCAAGGGAGCTTTTGAGCCTTCATTTTATTACCTCATTTAATCTTTGTAATTTTGTCGCCTTTTACAAGATATGCGTTTTTGCTTATATCAATAAGAGGTTGGTCATTAAGAGAATCTGTGTAAAAATTTTCTATTTGTGTATCAGGATATAATTCAAAAAATGCTTTCACTTTATTTTCTCTGAAGCAAAGCCTTTTTATTTCGCCTGAATCAAGGTCAATAACAGAGCCTATGTAACGGTTTATATTAAGACGTTTACAGATTATATCAAGTGAAAATTCAGGTGAGCAGGAAATTATAAGGTCATCGTCACTTTGCACGTCTTTATAAAATGGCTTTATTTTGTGCATATGAGTATCCCAGAAATTTTTCATTTCCTCGTCAATGCCACCGTGAGATTTTAAGTAATCACTAACAATTGTGCCATAATCCGAAAGTGCTTGTTCAACGGTTATTTTCCCTTGCTTGTATTTCAAAATAGCTTTAAAAAGCGAGGGGATATATTTTAATAGAGATTTATCCTTCTTGCAGTAATAAAGAAAGAAATCAACAACGCTTTCACCGTCGTAAATTGTATTATCAAAATCAAAAACGTTCATAAAAACCTCACAATTACTTTATAATCACTGCACTGTTTGCTGATATTTTTACAAAATCGCTTACCTGCGAGTTTGTAATAAGCTCATTTTTATATTTAAACTCATCAGGTAAATAATAGTCTATTTCATGGGGATTTCTGTTAACAATTACAAAAATCTGTTCATCATCAGTTACTCTCTTATATGCAACACAAGAAAGCATAGCAGAGTACGGTACAAAATCACCGTCTTTTAAGCAAGAAAGAGAATTTCTTATTTCCCCTAATTTCTGATACCAGCTTAAAAGTTCCTTGTCTTCATTTTCCCAAGGATAGAAGCAACGGTTAAACGGGTCACCGCCACCCTGCATACCTGCCTCGTCACCGTAATATACAGAAGGAAAGCCGGGGAGGGTGTATTGCATAACGGTTGCACATTTTAAAAGCGTTTTTGCTTTGTTGTACTCTTCCTCTGTAAGCTTACAGTTAACCTGAATATTACGGGGCTTATGCTCAATTGAATCGTAAATAATACTTGTTAAAATACGTGCGGTATCGTGAGTGCCTATATGATTCATAAGACAGTTAAGGGCTTGTTTCGGATAGTTTTCGCATATTGTCACAACTGATTCCATAAAGCTTTCAGCAACGCCGTATCTTATAAAGGTTAAAATTGCATTTGCAAAGGGATAATTCATAACGCTGTCTAATTGGTCACCTAAAAGATAACGTCTTCTGCCACCGTGACTGAATTTGTTTGTGGCGTCCTCCCACACTTCACCTAAAACGATATAGTCGGGATTAAGGTCTTTTACGGATTTTGCAAACGCATCTAAAAATTTATCAGGTAACTCATCTGCAACGTCAAGGCGGTAGCCGTAAGCACCGCAATCAAGCCATTTTTTTGCTATGCCGTTTTCACCTGAAATATAATCTATAAAGCTTTCGTTTTCCTCGTTAGTTTCGGGAAGCGTATCAATACCCCACCAACTTTTATAAGTGCCATCACTGTTAAAGGAAAACCAATTGCGGTAAGGGCTGTTGTTGCTGTTGAAAGCACCGTTTGAAGAATATCTTTCTTCTTTATTAAAGTAAATGCTGTCAGAGCCTGTGTGACTGAATACACCGTCAAGAATTATTTTTATATTATACTCTTCTGCTTTTTTACAGAGTTCTTTAAAATCCTTCTCTGTGCCGAGCATTGAGTCGATTTTACTGTAATCGGCGGTGTTATAACGGTGGTTCGAATGAGCTTCAAATATGGGATTCAGATAAATTACGTTTACGCCTAAGGAGGCTATATGAGGTAGCTTTTCCTCAATACCCTTAAGGTTACCGCAATAATAGTCATTGTTTAAAATTTTGCCGTTTTTATCAGGCTGCCATACGGGTGTATCAGTTATGTTAATGTGAATTACTCTGTCCTGAGGATAGTCCGAAACGGTGTTTTTACCCTTGTTGAAACGGTCGGGGAAAATCTGATACATAATACCGCCCTTTATCCAATCGGGTGTTTTGTAGTCAGATTTACAAACAGTTAGTTGCCATTCTTTTCCTGTAGGGGAAATTTCTCCGCAACCGCTTGAACGAAGATAAATATTGCTTTTACCGAAAGAGGTTTCATAAGTAAAGTGGTAAAAATAGAGGCCTGTATCAAAAGAAAGGGTTATATCCCACCACTCTTCATTGTCACCGTTCATTCCGCACCAAAACAAATCTCTGTATTGCTCTTGCTCACCGTCTTTGTGAAAAACTAAAGTTACTTTATGACAAGCAAAGGAACGGGGCATAAGAACAGCAAGCCTCAAACTTTCGTTTGAGGCTATGCTGCCGAATATAGATTTATGTTTTAAATCGCGTGAATTAAATGGAACAAATTGCAAAAAACTCAGTCCTCGTAGCCGTTGGGATTGTTGTGCTGCCATCTGTAAGAATCGGCACACATTTCTTCAATATCTTTTTCTGCTTTCCAGCAAAGCTCTCTTTCAGCTTTTGAAGGGTCAGAATAACAAGTTGCAAGGTCGCCGGGGCGGCGGGGAGCAATTACGTAAGGAATTTTAACACCTGAAGCCTTTTCAAATGCTGCAACAACCTCAAGAACGCTGTAGCCTCTACCTGTACCTAAATTATAAATTGCAACACCTTTCTGGTTTGTTGATTTTTCTAATGCTTTAAGGTGTCCTTTAGCAAGGTCTACTACGTGTATGTAATCTCTTACACCTGTTCCGTCAGGCGTCATATAGTCGTTACCGTAAATGAATAAATGCTCGCGTTTACCTTCTGCAACTTGAGTAATATAGGGCATAAGGTTGTTGGGGATTCCGTTTGGAGCTTCGCCTATTCTACCGCTTTCGTGAGCGCCGATAGGATTGAAATATCTTAAAAGGCAAATGCTCCATTCAACGTCTGATTTAGAAATGTCGGTAAGAATCTGCTCAATAAAGTATTTAGTTGTTCCGTAGGGGTTAGTTGTGCTGCCGATTTTCATATCCTCTGTAAGAGGTGATTGGTTGTTCTGACCGTAAACTGTTGCGGAAGAACTGAAAATCATAGTTTTACAACCGTGAGCAGCCATGACCTGACAAAGTGTAACTGTGCCACCAATATTATTTTCGTAATAGAATAAAGGCTTCTGGCAAGATTCGCCCACTGATTTAAGTCCTGCAAAGTGGATAACTGAATCTATACGATATTTGTCAAAAACAGCATTAAGAGCATCTTTGTCACGAATGTCGCATTTTTCAAATGCAAATTCTTTACCTGTTAATTCTTTGATTCTGTCAAGAACGACAGGGCAACTGTTATAAAAATTATCAATAATGACGATTTCTTTACCTGCGTTAAGCAATTCTATTGCTGTATGGGAGCCGATATAACCTGCTCCGCCTGTTATAAGTACTGCCATAAATATCTATCTCCTTTTCTGTTATTAGAAATCCATTATTTCAATGGATGTTGTGGGTTCAGTAGTGGGTGCCTGAGTTTCAGGTGGGGGAGCTTGAGTTTCAGGCTGTTGTGTCTGTGCCTGAGTTTCAGGTTGTTGTGTCTGAGGCTGTGTTGTATTTGGATTAGGTGTGTAGTTGATTTGAGGTCGTTGCGTTGAGTTGGGGATTAAGTTTGTTGCAGGGATATCAAAAATAGAGGTTGATGATTCTTCGGATGTAGATTCAGAAGGGGTGTTGTTAACTGTTACAACGGGCTTTGTTGTGTCAAGTTGAACGTTATTTGTGTTACCCGACTGAAGAGAATCTCCTTCCGGAGCATCTGATGAATTTACAAAATATCCGCCGAATTTAAAGCCGAGGATAACGCAAATTACGACTGCAACGATAAATACTGCAATAGCTGCAATTGTACCTTTTTTACCGACTGATGCTACAGGTCTTGCGTTTGCTTGAATTTCGGATTCAATAAGAGCCTGCTCATATTTTGCTTTTTCTTCGTCGGTAGCTGTAAGCTTAAATACAACCTCATCTATATATTTATCAATCATTACGTAAAGCTCGTTTGTTGCTTCAACGATTAAGTTGTCAATGCTCTCACCGGGGTTAGCAAAAAGCTTTTTAACAATAACCTTTTCATCGGTAGCAACGCTTATAAAAGTGTAATAGCTGATAACTGTATCACCGTTTTTCTCACGGAATATATTTGAAATTGATGCGCCTAACTCTGCATTTCTCAAATCCATTGCACCTTTTGCAAGCTGAGCGGCATATTCCTTTAAGTTTTCAACACCGTCATCATTTACAAATGGGGTGAAGAATACGTTGCCTTCATTATGTGCACATTTCTTGACATCCTCTTTAAGTACCTTTGAAGCTGGTGTGGAGGGTATAGCAAGTCTTAAATTATTTTTAATAAGCTTTGCCACAATGTTTTTTGCTTTAGGTGAAGCAATTGCAGAGCTTGAAATATCCTCAAAAGTATCTTCTTTAGCTTCTACACCCTTGAAGAAAGGTAAAGATGAATTCACAAGAATAGCGGGAACAATATTTTCATTGAGAGGAAATACAACGATATATTGCTCTGCTGATTTAACGTAAAAACCGCTGTAAAGTCCGTTTTCGGAAATAAGTTCAACTGCATTTTCAGGTACAAGAGAATGAGCTTTTCGGAGCTTTTCTTCTAAAATTTCACTTCCTATAGCATTATCAATTTTCTCACTGTAGGAGGGGGAAAGATTAAATGCTTTAATAAGAACGGGTTTGAATTTAAGATAATAACCTGTTTCAACGCCTATAAGCAAAACCTCACTATTTTCAAGAGCCTCGGAAATGCCTTTGAAAAGCTGATTAGGGTCAGAAAAAGAATCAAAATATACACTGTTTTCACTGATTTTTGATATAACGTCATTTTTTACAGCGGCAAGTGTAATACTGTCTTTTTCAAAAGAAAATGCTTTAATTTTCATGTTCACACCTCTATATAAAAATCCTATGATTAATCAATATAAATAAAATTTGGGGTCATCCTTGTAAGGATTGTTTCTTGCATTATCGTAGTAAGAATCGGGATATTTAACGGGTAAGCTCTTATACTCTGCTAAATCTGTATCAACAACTGATGATTCACCGTCTCTTACCATTCTTGCTATAACTATAAGTCTTGCATCGTTGAACTCGTAGGTACAAGTACAAAGTGTAAGAAGCTTATCTGTAGGAAGAAGGTCAACGCCGGTTGTATAAAGCTTTCTTTTATCGATTTCTTCAATATACTCTTCGAAGCAAAGGTCCGAACAGTTATCAAAGGTGAAATCAAAGAAATAACCATTGTTGCTTGCGGTTGAACCGTTTGTCATTATAACTGCGTATATTTTCCAGTCGTGTTTTTCAAAAAGCGTATCAAATTGAATAACGGGATGCTTTCTGAAATAATCCATACTTTTGTAGTTTAAAAGTGCGGCGAATCTCGAACCGTCGTTCATATTGTGACCGTAAAGAAGAGTGTTTCGGTCAAAGGGCTTGAAATCAGCTATATGAGTTGCAAATACAGCACCGTAGCTTGTAGGCTTACCGTAAAAGTCATGCTTCATATAATACTTATCGTTGTCAGCCTGAACTACAGGGGTATCGATTCTCGTACCGTCGATTCTCAAATAACCGATTGTATCCGGGTTATGCGCGTAATAAAGCACGTAATCGTAAAGTATACCCGCAGGTAGCTTTTTATCGAGAAGTTCGGGGTACATTTCGTAAAGATATGCCCATCGCTCTTCTTCCGACATAGATTCAAGGTCTTTTTTTACGTCATCGGGAATTGTAGCTAAGCCGTGATTCTTTTCTTCTTGTTTTAAAACAAGAAATTTTTCAATACCTTTTTTCCCGATATATAAAGAGGAAATTACTATTGCGAAAACAAGAACAAAGCTCAAAACGTTAAAAGAAACTTTTTTGATTTTCTTTATTTTTTGCTTTTTGATAATTTCCAGTTTTTTAGATTCATCTTTTCTGTAAACGGTTTCTTCCGAACCGCTAAAATAGCGATAATCGAAATCATTCGTTTGCTTTTTTTTCTTCATTTATACCACCTAAAAGATGTAATGCCGTTTCTACGGCAGATAATCTGTTTTGAAGTCTGACGTTGTCAGTAAAAGTATTTTTCAATTCTATAGTTGTAGTTTTATTGCCGTCGGCAAGGCTTACGTAGATAAGCCCAACGGGCTTTTGAGTGTTGTCTGATAAAGGACCTGCAATTCCCGTTATACCTATACCTAAATCGCTCTCTAAAGCTTTACGTACACCGTTTGCCATTTCCTCGGCGGTTTGGCTGCTGACTGCACCGTAAGCTTTTAAGGTTTCCTCGCGTACTCCCAAAATCTTCATTTTAACGTTATTAGAGTAAGAACATACGCCACCTTGATATATTGCAGATACACCGCTGATTTCGGTTAGAATTTTACTTAACCAACCGCCTGTGCAGGATTCTGCAACGGCTAAGGTTGTGTTGGATTTTTTTAGTTTTTTAACAACCTCTTTTGCAAGAAGTATTAAATCATTTTCAGTCATTCTTGAACGCCTTCCGATGTTATACATATACGTTGTATTCCGTCATAGGCTCTCTTACAAAGAGCATCGATATCAAGAGCTTTTTCAGCCTCTTCAACGTCTTTAAGCTGAGGACGTGTTTTAGGATGCTTGGGAGTGAAAACAGTGCAACAATCCTCAAAGGGTTGAATTGAAATATCAAAGGTTTCAATTTTTCTTGATATTTTGATAATTTCTTCCTTATCCATACCGATACAGGGGCGGAAAACGGGATATGTTGCAACTGCATCTGTACAGCCTAAAGCAAGCATCGTCTGACTTGCAACCTGAGCTACACTTTCGCCTGTAATAAGTGCGTGGCAGTCAGAGTTGTCAGCTAACATACAAGAAATTCGCATCATAAATCTTCTCATTATGATTGTGAAATATTCTTCGGGGCAACTCTCTCTGATTGCCTCTTGGATTTCAGTAAATGGTACTGTGTTGAGCCAAATCCTTCCGCTGTAACGGGCAACCTTTGCTAAAAGGTCGTGGACCTTTTCTTCTGAGCGAAGAGATGTGTAGGGTGGAGAAGCAAAGTGAATACCTACAAGCTCAACACCTCGTTTTGCCATCATATAAGCAGCAACGGGGCTATCAATGCCGCCTGAGATAAGAAGCATACCTCTACCGGAAGAGCCTACGGGCATACCGCCCGCGCCCTTTTGCTGATTACCGCGGATATAAGCTCTGTCACGAATTTCAACAACAACCTTTATATCGGGGTCTTTAACCTGAACTGATAAATGGGGGAAGCTTTCAAGAAGTCTTTCACCAACCATTGCAGAAATTTCGGGAGAGGTTAAAGGGAATTTTTTATCAGAACGCTTTGCTTCAACCTTAAAGGTTTTAGCCTCGTTAAGCTGGTCCTTTAAATAAACGGGAGCGATATCAAGAATATCGTTTATATCCTTTTCGGCGACTGCGGCTCTTGAGAAACCTGCAATACCGAAAACTCTTGAAATTTCGTCTGCTGCAGAATCTAAATCTGCATTATCATCAAGAGGATTTACTGTTATAGTTGATTGGGATTGCTTAAGCTCAAATGAACCGAAAGGCTTTATTCTCCAACGAATATTTTTCATAAGCATTGCTTCAAAGGATGATCTGTTTAAGCCTTTAAGAGCAAGCTCGCCGTCTTTTATAAGGATTATTTCTTTCATAACTGTCCTTTCAAGGTTAACGTTTTTTACCGTATTTCTCAGCCGCTTCTTTTATAGCGGATATTAAAATATCAATTTCTTCTTCCGTGTTGTAGCGGGAAAGACTTATTCTCACTGCACTGTCGATTATTTCGGGGGATAAGCCCATAGCAGTTAAAACGGGGCTTCTGTGACCCATTTTACAAGCAGAGCCTGCAGAGATGCAGATGCCTTTTTCATCCATAAAATTAACAATTGGTTGGCTTGGAAGACCGAGAATTGAAATATTTACGATGTAAGGAATTGCATCCTCGGGGGAGTTTACCGTAACGCAAGGTATATCCGAAATGGCTTCTACAAGCTTTTGCTTTAAGCCTGAAACGTAAAGAGAGTTTTCAGAAACATTCATTGCTTCTTCTGCTGCGGCACCGAAAGAGAGTATTGCAGGGATTGCTTCCGTGCCTGAGTGAAGACCTTGCTCCTGACCGCCACCGAGTATATAAGGCTTTACAGAGCCCTTGTTTTTGATATATATTCCGCCGACACCTTTAAGAGCGTGAATTTTGTGACCGCTTACGGTGATAATATCAGCATCTAAAGCCTTTGGGGTAACGGGGATTTTTGAAAGTGCCTGAATACAATCGGAATGAATTATTGCAGGGGAGCCGTTTCGCTTAACTGCTGCCCGTATGCTGTTAACGGGAAGAATAGAACCCACCTCGTTATTAACCGCCATACAAGAAACAAGGATTGTATCTTTATCAATCGCGGAGAAAAATTCATCCTCACTAATTTTCCCCGATTTATCAGGTGAAATGCGGGTAACCTGAACACCTTTCGATTCAAGATATTTAATAGGCTCCCAAACGCTTGGGTGCTCAATTGCAGTCGTTACAATTTTATTACCTTGACGCTTCATTTTTTCGTAAGCACCGAATATTGCGGTGTTGTTTGCAGTAGTGCCTGATGAGGTGAAATAAAAGGCATTTTCATTAACACCTAAAAGCTTTGAAACTTGTTTTCTTGCAAATTTCAGCCTGTTTGAAGCATCAAGCCCTATTTGATGTAAAGAAGAGGGGTTGCCCCAATAATTATTCAATGCATCGTTGACCGCTTCTATTGCAGTTTTGCACGGCTTTGTTGTGGCACTGTTATCAAAGTAAGCAGTCAAACGTCATTACTCCTTTACTAAAAACTATCAGAAAAACTAAACTGAGCTTACGCAAAATTCAATACTTCCCGACTATATCTTATAATCTTGATAATTATACAATATTATTGTACTTTTTGTAAATGGTTTTTGATGAACTTTTATTGTAAAAATAGTGAATATTTTATTAAATCTTGGGAAAAATCCTTTGTGAATTGATAATTAAAGATTTAATCTTTGAAAAGGAGTTTTTTTATGAGAAAAAACAGACGAAAATTTGTAAGAATAGTCAGTTTTTTAACTGCCTTTGTAGTTGTTCTTGCAATATGGGGCGGTGTAAGCACGTATAAGCTCAGTGTTGTTAAAAGACAGGTTAAAGCCTCACAAGAGAGAGCCTTGACACAATTCGGGACATATATGGACGAAATAGATTTAAATTTGCAAAAATGTATGTATTCTTCAGGTAAAATGATGCTAGCCGATATAGCCTCTGATTTGTGGCGCTCAAGCGCATCAGCTAAAGCAAGCTTATCAGAAATAACAGACGGAAATACCGAAATTTCGGGTATATATAAATTTCTTTCCCAAGTAGGCGAGTATACGCTTTCGCTTAATAATAAATTAGCATCAGGGAAAACTATTTCAAAGGAAGAAACTGAAAATCTTAAAAAACTGAAGGAGTATTCACGACAGATTTCCGAAAACGTAAATTACCTTATCGAGCAAGAGGAAAACGGTTTTCTTGATTTCGAAGAGGTTAAGTCAACGTTACAAAGCGAGGGTAGTGACAGACTTTATCTTTCAGACGAATTGAACGATACAAATCAAGCAATTCAGGATTATCCTACGCTTATTTACGACGGTCCTTTTTCAGACCATATTGACAGTAAAGAATCCGCTATTTTAAAGGATTTGGATGAAATATCCCAACAAAAAGCACAAGAAAGAGCAGCCTCGTTTTTAGGTGTAAAAAGTGAGGAATTATACTTTTTGTGTAAAACAAGCAGTAATATGAGCACCTACACCTTTTACAATACAACAACCACAATTTCCGTTACGCAAAAGGGCGGCTTAATTTCTTCTATGCTTTCTTCATCCTTTGCGGGCGAAAGCCGTTTGACCACCCAGCAGGCAATAGAAAAAGCAACTGAATTTTTAAAAAAAGCAGGCTACCAGAATATAAAAGAAAGCTATTATTCTACAAATGACGGTATATGCACTATTAATTTCGCTTATTATGAAGACGGTATAATTTACTACACCGATTTAATAAAAGTGAGTATTGCCCTTGATGACGGTGCTGTAACAGGTTTTGATTCTACAGGCTATCTTATGAATCATAAGAAAAGAAGTATTCCAGAAAACGTAAATTATACTTTAGAATCGGGTGCAACGCTTCTTAATACTAATCTTCAGGTGTTATCATCAAAAAAAGCCGTAATTCCTACTGATTGGGAAACAGAGGTTTACGTTTATGAATACAGATGCAACACGGAAGACTCTCAAGAAATTCTTGTTTATATTGACCCTGTAACAGGTGAAGAAAAGGATATTCTTATTCTTTTATATTCCGACGGTGGAGTTCTTACTAAATAAGAATAATAAAAGCTTTTTTGGAAATAATCATAAAGGAGCTTTAATAATTATCTCCTGAAAGGGCGTGAAGCTATGAAAAAAATAATTGCAATTATGAGTGCTGTTGTTCTTGTGATTTGTCTTGCAATGGTTTTGACAGGTTGCGGCGGAGATAAAGATACACCCACCACAACTACAAATAACACAACAATTACAACAGAGCCCGTTACCGATAACCCCGGTATTGTTACAGATGAGTCAAACAGCGGGGAAAACGGCGTAATCGGTGATATTGTAACTGATATGTCAGAAATGGCATCTGATATGATGACAGATGTTTCTGAAGATATGCAAAGACGAGTAAGATAAGAAAAAACAAAAGCAAACAGACAAGAAATTTACGGTTGTAAATCTCTTGTCTGTGTTTTTTAGAAGGTTATAACCTGTTCTGCGAGAGTATTTCCGTTAGCATCAACAAGCTGGAAGGTTACCTCGTAATTTTTGAATTTAGTGGGCGGGTAGGAAACGTAAGATGAAGGCTCCTCTGCAGAGAAATAAACTGATTTTGATTGAGTGTAACCGAAGGCAGTTCTGTATTTTATGGATAAACGCTGACCGTAAAGGGCTTCATCTTCAACTACAACGTGGAAATAACAGGTTTTTCCGTTATCAAGCTCTGTAAGAGCCGTTTCCATATCGGTTGCTGAATAGTTTACAAAAGCCTTTATTTTGTCGGATGTAACTGTTGCAGAGCCGAGAAGCTGAGTTCTTAATTCTTCGCTGTTTCTGTATTTTGCCAAGGTAAGCTCGTTAAGATAGGTTATAGTTGTTTCGTTTTCTGCATCGAAATTTTCAGTAACGTATACATACTTTGCTTCGTTGATTTTCTCTTGAACATCAGAATAATCAGCTATTGTGTTAAGAAGCTCAATTGCTTCAGTTATTTCTTTATTTTCAATGTGCTTGAGTGCAGATCTATAGGTGCATTCGGTAATCATTGTACTGCTGTCACCGTATTCTGCGATAGCTTTGAAAAGCTTTGTAGCTTCGTCATAATTACCGTTATCCATTTCAGCCTTCGCCTGAGAATAGGTACAGGACTGTATACGGATATCGCAGTCCTTATAGTCACCTAAAGACTTGTATTCGGTGATAGCTTCGCTGAATTTTTTATCTTCTTCAAGCTTTGAAGCTTTACTGTAAATACTTTCTTTGCGTTTATCTTCGCTATCCTTGTAATCGTCAAGCTCTGCAAAAGCGGTAGCGGCAGCATCAAATTTTCCGCTTTCAAAAAGAGTAACAGCATTGTTGTATTTGTAGTCGTTTATAATGCCGGGAATATATTTATAACCCGCAACCGCACCGATTACTAAAATAATCAATAAAACAACAACAAGACCTTTTTTGCTCTTCTTTTTCTTCTTTTTAGGTGTTTCGTTGTCAGCTTCTGTTATATCTATATCGGACTCAACAATATTTGAAGCATCAACGGTAAATTCTTCTTTAGTTTCTGTTGTTTCTTCTGCTTCAGTTATCTCTTCTTCGTTTATAACCTCAGCTTCTTCAACTACATCATCAATTATAGCTTCCTCGACGACTTCATCAACAATGTCTTCAGAAACGTCTTCAGTTGTTTCTTCTATAACAACCTCTTCTGCAGCTTCAATTACCTCTTCTGCTTCTTCTGAAATCTCTTCATCAGAAGCTATTTCGATAACGGCTTCAGCAGCATCTTCTGATTCGTCGTTGCTTTCTGTTTCAGCTTCGTTTTCTTCAATAGCTTCAACCTCAACGATAGCATCTGCTTCTTCCGGTGTAATATCTTCAACTTCTTCTTCCGGTGTAACATCTTCAAGTTCTTCTTCCGCTGAAACTTCAATAACAGAAGCTTCAACTTCATCAGTAGCCTCAATAGCTTCCGCATTTTCAACTTCAGCTGATTCAGTACTGTCCTCAGATACAGGAGCTATGTCAGTAGAAGATATATCTTCTATATTTTCGGTTGTTTCTTCAACAACTTCTATTTCAGGCTCAATAATAACAACCGTTTCGGTTTGCATATTGATGTTTTCGTCAAAATGCTCTTTATAGCTTTCTTCAAGGAATTCATAAGAAATGCTCTTAAGCTTTGTACCGATTGCGGCGGTGCCCTTAATAGTGTTGTATTGACCTTGCTCAAGGATTTCTGCAAGTTCAGTAAACTTTGCAGATTCTCTTAAAAGGAATTCATATTTGTCATGGCTTTTTTCAAAGAACATAACAATACAACGGTAGTATATTTCAAGGTTTTTGATATCGTTTGAAAGAATGCCCGTAAAAACTGTGTGTGCGGCAATGTTGTCGCAAATTTTCTGGTATTTGATATCACCGACTTCAGTTGCAATATCACCGCTTACAAAGAAGCAATCCGAGAATTTAACTGAAAGCTGAATTGTATTTCTGCCGTTAAAATCGTTAACAACGTCAATAAGTGATGAACGGAATGCACGTGCTTCCTTTTGAATATCAAGCACTGTAGCAACCTGTTTCTTTATCTTTTCTGCATCTGCATCAGCAAAAAGTCTGATATGAGCTTCGGTAAGAGCTATTTCAAGCTTTTTAGCTTCGTCGTTTGCTATTGCGATAAATTCGGGAAGCTCATCATCGGGAATATCTCCGAGAGCTTCAAGAATTTTTTCGTATGTATCTTTTAAAGAAACAGTATCTTCATCAAAGCTATAACCGTCGCAAAGTGCCTTATAAATAATTGCTTTAGGCTCTGCACCGTTTTTGACGATATATTTCATAAGACAGTTGTCAGCCTCGTTGAAGTTTCCTTCGTTGTAATACTGTACACCTAAAAGAAGATTTTCTTCATTGCTTGAAAAAACAGCTTCGCAGGAAGGACAAACCAAACTGTCATCTTTATTTTGAAGATAAGCGTTTTTACATTTTGTACAAACGATTCTAATCATAAATTAACCTCGCTTAATTAAGAGTTGGAAAGCTCGTCTGAATCAAGTTTTCAGGACATTCCTTTCCAATCATATCTTCTACCATAATAACACAAATCGACCGCTCTTTTCAATATTTTATTACAAAAATATTGCAGAAACGGTCGAAAATAGTAACAAATTTGTTATTTTATAGGTGTTTTAATGGGGATGTTTTTGCTTTACGCTTTTTTTATCCAAAATTCGCAGAATTTAAAGCCCTCGGTAGCCTCTTCAATTTTTAAGTTGATTGTACCGTTTATAATAAGTTCTTTCGGAATTAAATATTCACAGCTTTCAAAGCCGTCAACAAGAATTGCTTCATCAAATTCTGCGTCTTTTTTACCGCCGTAGCGTTTTCCGTCGTAAATAACGGTATCGTTTACAGTGACGGTATGATGTTCGATTTCATCGGCATTTTCGGACTTGTAAACCACCTTTAAGACGTAGTCGCAATCCGACGCAAAGCCACCGAAAAACGCTTCAAAATTAAAGTGGTCAAAAAGCTTTGTCATACCCATAGGGAGAGGCTTTTCTTTTGTGTATGGGCGGTCCGCCTGAATATCCATATAAAACTCGCCTTTTTGACGGGTGCCTAAGGTGTTAAGGTTATGAAGTGCTACGGAATAATAGACCTCTTCAGGCTTTGATTTTCTTGCATCAACAACGCCCCTTAAATATTCTGCTTTTTCATTTTCGGAAAGCCCCTCAAGCTTTTCGCATTTTTTAAGTAAAAACGCTCTGTCAGTAACGTTGTTATCAATAGTTTCAAGGGTTGCTCCTCGCTCCCAGCTATCAGCACAGTAATTTTCGACGTCAAGCTGTAAGCCGATTAAATCAAAAAGCTTTTTCCCGAGAAAATCAATTTCTTTTCTCAATTGAATATACGTTTCGTCAAAAGGCTTTTGTAATTCATTTAAAGCATTTTTGAAATCGTTACCAGAAAGATATTTTTCTGCGTTTTTTATGAGTTGAAGCTCGAAAACACGTCTCATTTTTACAAGCTTATCACAGCAAGCCCTAAAATAAAGCTGAGTAAATCGCCAATTTTCAGAAAGGTGAGGATAATCTTTTTTAAGCTCACAAAATCCCTTGTAGGAAAGGTCAATACAAGGATTTTCTTCTGGGGCGGATTGCCAGTTTTTCTCTAAAAGGAGTATTAAATCCGCAATTTTTCCTTCATCGGAGCCATACATAAAGCATCTTGCATAGTCGAGAAGAATCTCACGAAGAGGCGTGTTTGCATTGAATTCAAGAGCACTCCATACGGCTTTGTTAAGGTCATCGTGAACACCCTCTGAATAGCTTACACTACCTATTGTGTAGGGTGAAAAAATTCTGTGAAGTGTATGTAATTCAGTGGGGCGGGGATTAACACTTTCTCTTGAAAGTGTAGCGGCGTATGAAAAATGCCAATCGTCTTCAAGGAAGTTTACGGGGTATTCGCATCTTAAATTATGAGTTATATCTGGGTAAAACCTCATCGGATATTTTGCAGGGATTCTTTTTCTTAAATCATGAATGGGGAAAGCATGGTTAGGACCCATAATTACTGCGTCAATTTCATCGGGTAAAGCTGATAATTCACCAACAAGAATATCGCCCCAATCTCTGTATTCGTGGGGGGCTTGAGCAGAGGGGTGCATTTTTGCTTCAGGGTGATATTTTTTAAGCACTTTATCAATTTTTCTGCAGCGGTCAACAAAAACGTCTGCTTTAAGCTTTCCCGGGTCGCCACCCGGAGGGAAAACGTAGTCAAGACGGGGGAGTGAGGAGTAAAGCTTTTCGCGAAGAGCGAGAGCCTCTTCCTCTGTTTCGTTATCGTCGTTTGCGTGCCACAAGGAAACATCTAAATCA
The DNA here is from genome assembly GCA_045605825.1 of Acutalibacteraceae bacterium. Classification (GTDB taxonomy): domain Bacteria; phylum Bacillota; class Clostridia; order Oscillospirales; family Acutalibacteraceae; genus DTU089. Next base: position 2,195 of record JAZUQS010000058.1, on the reverse strand, counting down.
ATAGTATCGGCAAGGCGGGTAGCCTCAACAAGAAACTCGTATTGCTCGTATTTCATAAGACGGTTTCTGAAGTTTTTATCAGGCTTTGTGCCGTTATGCTCAACGGTGTTTGCACCGAAAGCCATAATATCAAGATAATATTGAAAATATTGGTCGTAATCCCAAGCATCATAAGTGTTAGGGGTTGTTCTGTAGCCTATTTGATGACCGATTATTTCCTTTTGCGGAGCATAAAAACCGTTGATACTTTCTGTTAGAATATTGTTACCGTTTTTGAAAACAGATTTTCTTAAAAAGTGGTAAAAGGCGAAAATAAGCCCTCGTATTGTTTTGCCGTAAAACTCAATAGTTTCACCGTTTACAGCGATTCTGTAACAATTTTTACTGTCAAAATCGGGTGAAATATTAAATATAAAATTCGCCTCTTTTTCATTGAGCGAAATAGGGGCTTTCGTTCTTTTGTTGAGTTCTGCTATAAAAAGCTTTGCTGCCGAAATTTCTTCGGGTGTAGTAGCTTTTACGTTAAATTCGGTAAAAGAGATTTTCATAAGCTCCTCCGATAATAAATATTATTTACTGAAATTTTACCACAGGTTACGGCTTCAATCAATAAAAAGTAGGTTAATTTTGTTTTTTGCTTGCAATTTTTATTGCCTATGGTAAAATGTAAGTAAGTTTTTTGAATTAATTATTTGAACGGAGATTTACTATGAATGCTTTTACAGTAAAATGGTACACTAAATTTTTAACTTCACTTTTAAGCTACACGCCTGACTTAAAGGTTGCAATGAAATTAAAAAATGAGGGTAAATGGGAAGAATACAAGCCTTTGGTTGACAGTAAGGTTCGTGAATGGCTTATACCCTTGATTGATTTGGCAGGTGTTGATTTTGTTGTTAAAGGCGTTGAAAAGGTGCCTGCAAACGAGCCCATAATTTACACACCTAATCACGCAGGTATGTTTGATATTCCCGCAGTATTTCTTAACGCTCCTACAATGCCTATGTTTATCGCAAAGAAAGAGCTTAGCGCATTTCCCTTTTTAAAACAATGGATGTGGGTGCTTGACTGCGTTTTCGTTGACAGAAAAAATAAAAACGGTGCCCGTTCATCTCTTCACGATGCTATAGAAATGGTTAAAAACGGCAGAAGTCTTGTTATATTCCCCGAGGGTACAAGAAGTAAAAACGGTCAGTTAGGTAAGTTTAAGGGCGGTGCTATGAAAATAGCAATGGAAACAGGTGCAAAGGTTGTTCCCGTGCTTATTGAAGGTTCAAGAGAGCGTCTTGAAGCAACGGGAAACGTTACACCCGGTACAGTTTACGTAACCTTCCTTGACCCCATTGAAACAAAGGGGCTTACAAAAGACGATTTCTTCAAAATGCCTGATGAAATCAGAGCTTTGCTTCAAAAAGAAAGAGATAATGCTAAAAATTCTTAAATAATTAATTAAGCAGTACGAATTGATTTTACGCAATTCGTACTGCTTTTTGTTTTACTTGAAATATTATTTAAACTCCCATTTAAAAAGAAGGATGCCACCGATTGAAATAATAACGCCAATCAGCTTTTGCCATTGAAAATCAACCTTTTCTACACCAAACAGCCCGAACAGCTCAATAAGATATGCAACTAAAAGCTGTGCGGTTACTATTATCATAACAGCTTGAGCAGGGCCCAGACCCGCCATGCTTTTTATTACCGTATAGGTTATAAGAGCGCCTATAATACCGCCTAAAAGCATATATTTGTTGTCGATTTTGAATAGTGAGGAGAAATTGCCTTCTTTTCCCGTGAAAAGCCAAGCGGCAAGGCAAAATAAAAGGGCGGTAAACTGAACGAAGGAAGAGGATACCCAAACAGAAGTCTGCTTTGTAACACCCTCGTTAAAAACGCCCTGAATACTCATTAAAGCCCCCGAAACTACAGCAGTAATAACAGCTAACATATAATCACCCGAGAGTATTATTACCTGAAAATTGAATTAAATACAAAATAAAACAGATGTGATTTCGTTTTTTGAAAATTCACATCTGTTTTTATTTAACTTTTATTTGTTTTAAGAGTTTATCTTTCTTCTCTGAAATAGTTAAGTCCGAGGTTTTGTGGAGGTTGATTTTCTTTTTTGTTCATCATACTGGTAACAATTAAAACGATGATTGTAATTACATAGGGTAACATTTTCAAGATTTCTC
>JAZUQS010000057.1:0-6958 GCA_045605825.1 Acutalibacteraceae bacterium | reverse complement strand
CTTTTTACCGGAGTCGTACATATACTCGAAGTAATAAAGTCCATCCTCCTCTTTTATGCTTTCGGGGTCTTCACCGTTAATCTCTGCCAAATCCTTTAAATATTCCTCTACTGTTAAGTCTTTATCCTCGGGATAATCTTCAAAGGTTTCATTAAAGAAATAAATTTCAATCCCCTCAGCAACAAAGCCTGCGTCAACAGCAGAGTCTTTTTTGATTTCAAATTTGTCAGTAAGGGTTATTTTAACACCGTTTTCTGTAAAAGCTTTTTCTTTGCCTTCCATTTTAATTACCGGTGTTTTCGTTGTTGTAACATTTTCTTGAATTTCTTTATCTCTTATTCCCTCTTTAATACCGTAAATTGTGCCATAAACACCCATACCGACAACGGCAATAAGCAAAATGGCTACTACAATTTTCGGCACAAGCCTTTTATAATTAAGAGATTTAAAATCAATTCTAGGACGTTTTGCAACAGTTTTGTTTTTGTGAGGTTTAATTTTCATTTTTTTACTCCAATTTATAATTATTCTTTATTCAAAATTCAATTTCTGCTAAATGGGGTCTATGATCTGAGTAAATAACATCAGGAATATCAGCAGATATTATTTTTACATCGGGCGTTGCAAAAATATAGTCAATCTTTTTATATGGCTTGTCAGAGGGAAAGCTTAATAAATCTTTACCTATAACCGTTGCAGTATCAATTAAACGGCTTTGAATAGGCTTTATCACGTCATTATCAGGTTCAACGTTTAAATCGCCCATAAAAATGCATTTTTCTTTTTCAAGGCAATTAAGAACGGTTTTAACTGCGTTTATATGCTCATTGTAATTAAGACCGAAATGGGTAATCAAAACTGTTAAGCCGTTATCAAGAGTTACTTTCAAAACTGCTCTTGTTTCGTAAAGCTGATTGCCTGTTTTTTCTATCGGGTCGGGAATACCGATTGTTTCAATAGTTTTTAAAGGATATTTTGATAAAATACCGTTGCCAAAAGGACCGTCGTCATCCACAATATCACAAGCTTTTGAAAAATAAAAATATTCATACCCTGCAAGTTTTGCAAGCTCCTCAACCTGATTAACAAAATCAGACTCGGGATCTGCCCCTCTCATTTCGTTTAAGCCAACTATATCGGCATCAAACTTTTTAATACCGTCGGCAATAAACTGAAAATCTATTTTTTTAGTTATAAAATTAGTGCAGGACTGCGTATTGAAAGACATTAATCTCATAATAACACCCAACAAACTAAAGTTTAGTTTTTTAATTTATCACATTATATCACATAAAAAAAACATTGTAAACGAAGAAAAGAAAAAAGGCGGTAAAAACCGCCTTTTGATTTATCATTTATTCAGCAAACTCAACGGAAGCTGCCCACTCGAAGAAGTAATCTAAATAATTATAAGAATCAATGTCATTTACAGCAAAGCTAACAAGCCAGAAAGCTTTTTCACTCTCATAAACGAAATTGAGATAATATATATCTATTGTGTCATCATAGGCGTATTCAAAGTAATAAAGTCCGTTTTCTTCACACAACTCTGAAATTTCAGACAAGCCACCGCTTTCGATAACCAAATTACCGTAATCCTCTAAAGTAAGTTCACCGTAATCTTCAAGAAGCGTACGTTCTTCTTTCTCAACAAAAACCGCAACAATGTCCGTTTCTAAAGTAAAATCCGAATCAGGAGATTCAGTCATTTGGAATTTATCTGTTAACGTAATTCTCATTTCTTCTAAAGCAAAAGTTTTCGGTTCACCCTTGCCTTCAAAATAGTCGCCGAAAAAGCCAAATAAAAAGCCGATTATCGCCGCAATTACCAACACAATCAAGCCGATTTTTTTGCTTCTCTTACGGTTTTTTAAAGCAGCCTCATCTGTAACGCCATCAAACAAAAACGCGTTACCGTTTAAGGGATTATAGCGGTTTTTACCTGTTAAATAAACGTCCTCAACACCTGCAGGGATAGTATAAAAATCGTTACAGAAACCTTTACTAATCTTGTCGCCGATCACAAAAACTTTCGCCTCGTTATCGCCTATAGCAAAGGTTTTCTCTTCGTTATTTTTCAAAGTGCCTAATTTTCTGCAAGGAACGTCTCTGATAACGGTGTCCTGGCAAGTATAATCTTCTATGTAAACTTGCACTTTCGCTAAGCTTGCCACAAAGCTTTTCTGCCTTTTAATAGTTAAATTTCTCATAATTTACCCCTTTCTAAATCCAACCTGCATTAAGCAGATTAATTTACCCCACTTTTTTACCCGATTAATATAAACTGCAAGAAAGCTTATTTACACCGTTTCTCAACTCAAAGCACTCTTCTTTAAATTTGAAAACGGCGTTTACACCGTCGGGTATTGTAATTTCAAAATCAGTAGATTCGACATTATTGACGTAGCTTACGGAAACCTTACCGTAAGGAGTTTCAATACTGCCTTTCATCCTCTCAAACATTGTAACACATTGCGGTTCAATTATCAATGATTTATAAGAAACAGAACCTTTTTCTTGCTTTATACCTAAAAGATATTCGAAAAAGTATGCTACAGGTGCACCAAACATAGGATGACTGTGAGAACGGCTTCGGTTACTGTCCCAATATTCGTGGAAGGTTGTAGCACCGTTTCTCCTCCAATGCTCAAAGCCTTGAGCACCGTCGTTTGTGAGAAGCTTTACTGCAAGCTCACCGTTACCGTTTTCGAAAAGAAGCCTGATTAAAATATCGGTTGCGAAAATACCCGTATCAAAGCAACCGATTTTTTCATAATAGCTTACAATTTTATTGTAGGTGTTCTTGTTACCCAAACCGATATCATAGCCAAATACGTTTGCACCCTGAACGTTCATAATAAAGTTATCGTCAAAGGCATTGAAATAAGCGGCTCTTATTGCATTTTTTCGAAGATTTATTTTCTCTTTGTACTCTTCTATATCTTCAGGTTTACCGATAACATCAGCAATTTCACACATTTTTTCAAGGGATTTCACCATAAAGTATGTGTTAACGTATGCCGCAGGGATAACCATCTGCTGATTATGCTCGGTGAAGTCTTTGTCCGGATAAATAACGTTAGGACCACACCAATCACCAAGACACCAATTACCTTTTTTATCGCTTGTAACAAGACCGAATTCAGAATGAGCTTCAAGATAATCAATATATCTTCTCATTGCATTATAATATTTTGAAAGCACTTCCTTTTCACCGAAATGCTTATATAACTGATAAGGCACCTCAACGATGGCGCTACCCCATCCGCCCGGACCGCCGCCGCTATGAAGATACGGTGCGGTATACTGAATATGACCGCTTAAGGTATCCTGACCGTCAGCAATATCCTGAAGCCATTTTTCATAGAAGACTTTTGCATCCATTGTTGTAAGGACTGCGTTACAGGTAAGCTGACCGTCACCGGTGTAGCCTCGCCTTTCAAGGTGAGGGCAATCAGACGGATGACCCGTATGCATATTGCAAAGCATTGTATGTACAAAGGTTTTATAAGTCCAATTTAAAGTTTCGTTGCTACATTCGAACTCGGAATTTACTTTTACGTCGGCATAAATAACCTTGACGCACAAGGGCTCGGCATTACCGATTATTTCAAAGCAACGAAAACCGAACCAAGTAAATTGAGGCTCGACAATTCTCTCTTTACCGTCGGAAACAATTGTAAATCTTTGCCCTTGGTTATGATTCATATCAATTTTACCGTCAGGCATAATTTCTTCCGAAAAAACAACCTCAACTATTTCACCTTTTGGTGCATTTACTTTTATAACGGGGTAGCCCGTTGTGTTTTCAAGGCAATCGTAAACTATCCCCTTTTCACCTACTCCGATTTTTTTTAAGGGTAGCTCTTGGATTAAAGTATCAACAGGGCAATTTGTCTGACAATATTCACTTAAAACGGACTCAACTAAATCTGCGTTTTGCCATAAAGAATCGTCAAAAGCATTATCAAAGTAATCTTCAAATAACGTAAAATCCTGTTCCTCGTTTGCAACGAAGCAATAATCGTTAATATAGCTTTTATGTATTTTGCAATTTTCATCAGAAACGAAATCTAAAACGCCGTTTTCTGTTTCGGCAGTAATACGGTAAATTGCTTTGGGTAAGCCGAAGGATCTGTTATGATGGCAATACCAACCGCCACCGAAATGAATAGCAATTACGTTTTCGCCGTTTTTTATAAACGGAGTAATATCAAACTCCGGCACATAAATTCTATGGGCAGTTAAAACCTCGTCAACGGGGTCAGCAGTTGCCTCAAAATCAGATGAAAGAGGCAAAAACGTATCGGGGTTAATACAAACACCGTTAATATAGCATTTAAAGAAGCCTAAGCCCAAAACAAAAAGCTTCGAGGATTTTACATTTGAAATATTAAACCTACCTCGCAAAACGAAAAAATCTTTAAAATCACATTCTTTTTTACCGACCCAACCGGCATTTTTGAAATAGAATTCCTTATTCATAACAACACCACACAAACGTTAAAATTTGTAAAAATATATGATAGAAAAATTATATCATAGAGGGTATTTGATTTCAATAAAAAAACAACGAAGACTTATTCTTTACGATAAGTCTTCGTTTCAAAACTTTAATTTTAACCCATAACAACAAAATTAACCTCTATAAAGATAAAAAGCGATTTGCAACTTCATCAGAATATGGATATAAATGGGTATTTATATCGTTATAATTATTCATTACCCGAACAAGTTGTGAAAGCAATTTAGGATTTCTTGGGAAATACTTACATACATTTTCGTCGTAGTGTTTTTTACCTAAATTCATTTCACGATAATATTGGTCTAACCGTTTACCGTATAATGCAACATAGCCACCAAACAGCGCCTGAAGAAGATAAAAATACTTATCTTTCACCCAAAAAATATTTGAATTGGATTTATCAGATAAAGTGAAATCATTTCGATCATCTTCGTCAACCTGCATTTTTTCGCATTCGAGCAACACTTCAAGGCGTTGATTCAGAATACCTTCAAGTTCCAACAAAGTGTTTATGTGAATACTATGGCTATGAACAGAAGAAAAACACTCTGTTTCTTTCCAATATTCTACCGCAGTAGTCCAAAAAAGCCAGTCTGCTGTATAGATTACATTCTTCTCGCCGTTTTTCATTTGATCTTTCCACATTTCAGCTTGTTCTAATACAGTTTTAAATGGTTGAAGATCAATTAAAGCGCCATCGTTATTGAATTGATATCGCATAACTTCTTGCACCGGATAATTGGTTGTATCAAAAAGTTCAATATTATTAAAAATTAACTCAAACGCCTGATGCATATATAACGCATCATCCTTATGCCGTTGAATTTGTACAGAAAAATCATTCATAATATTGTTGTAGCGTTCTTCGTTCCGTGCTTCATAAGGAACTTTAAACGCTATGTTATAGGCCTCTTTCAGCTCGTTTTGCATTCTTCTAATATGTTTGTCTTTTGAAAAATAAACATCTAAAATAGAATCAGTCAACATAATTAATACAACTATATTTACTAAAAAAGAGAAAACAAATAAAGTATAACAAGAGCAAAATACCGCGATGCAAGACACAATAGCGGCAGTTATAGAATAATACGTAAATGCAGCGAAACAACAAAAGCGAGGACTCAATAGGCGTTCTTCTACTAAATCTTTCCAATATATTACATGATCTTTTTCTGAAAGTATAGATAAAACAGATATTGATATAAAGGTTAATGAAAGTTGCGCAGAAAGAAGAGACCAAAGAGTGTTAGCCGCGTCGCTCCCAAGCAAGCTACTGATATATATTTCTGCACCGCCTAAAGGAGCCGGAATCAGATTATTAAATCCAGAAAACAACCACAAAAAAGCAATAGTGAAAACCACACCTGTGGCAACAGAAAAAAGTAAAGTTTCTTTTTTGCAGAAGGTCTTTTGTGTTTTAATCATAATATCTTTCCTCTTTCGTTTTTATAATATCCCCTTTTGAATAAATTTATTATAGCAAACATTCGCCCAAAAAGAAAGCATTTGTTACTTGATTTTGTCAAGTAGCACTTGCACAATCAAAATTCAAACAACCAAAATAAAAAAGAATAAAAAACTCTTGACAACATATAATTATAGTGTTATAATACTCAAGCACTCAAGAGAGGCAAGTAAATATCGCGGAGTAGAGCAGCCTGGTAGCTCGTCGGGCTCATAACCCGGAGGCCGTGTGGTTCAAATCCCACCTCCGCAACCAGAAAAAAGATACCCAATAGGGTGTCTTTTTTGTTTGTAAAAATATTCAAGTGGGATTTGAACCACCTCGCCGAAGGCGAACATAATCGGGTGTTCGCGTAGCGAATGATGGGCAGAGCCCATCAAATCCCACCTCCGCAACCAATAACAAAGGATACCCAATCGGGTGTCCTTTGTTTTTATTTACTGATATTTAGTGGGATTTGAACCACCTCGCCGAAGGCGAACATAATCGGGCGTTCGCGTAGCGAATGATGGGCAGAGCCCATCAAATCCCACCTCCGCAACCAACATTGCGAACCGAAAAAGATATCTGTTCGGAAAACCCCGAAACCACAGCGGTTTCGGGGTTTTGTTATGCCATTTTTTAAGGTGTTATTCAAAAGATATCATTTCCCCAAAACGCCCTTTGGGAAGGAATTGAACTAAATTCAACAGATATCAAGGGCAGATTTTACGATTAATTTCGTAAAGTCTGCTCCCTTTTTTGTTTTTATAAATGTTAAATGTTTGTGTCTTGAAGAATAGCTCCTAGCTGGAGAAAAGCAAGTTTATTTTCTCCCTTGCGACCTTTTCATTGCAATACACAAAATTAAACTCACCACTAATCTGCATATCTGCAACAGAGAAGGTGGCAAGGTCGTCACGGCATCGGGAGATAGGTTCATAGGCAAAGGTAATCGCACCGTTGTTTGCCACAATGTCGCAGATCAC
>JAZUQS010000056.1:0-7707 GCA_045605825.1 Acutalibacteraceae bacterium | reverse complement strand
CCTGGCTTTTCAACGGCACTGTTAAGGATAACATTCGTTACGGTAGGTTAGATGCTACCGATGATGAAGTAATCGAGGCGGCAAAAGCCGCAAGGGCAGATAGCTTTATTGAAGCTCTTCCCGACGGTTACGATACAATTCTTGACGAAAACGGCTCAAATCTTTCACAAGGTCAAAGACAGCTTTTAACCATAGCAAGAGCTCTCTTAAAGGACCCGAAAATTCTTATTCTTGATGAAGCAACAAGCTCTGTTGATACAAGAACCGAGCTTCTTGTTCAGGAAGCGATGAATGAAATTATGAAGGGCAGAACGAATTTCGTAATTGCACACCGACTTTCAACAATTAAAAAAGCAGATGAAATCCTCTTTATAGACAACGGTGCAGTTAAAGAAAGAGGAACTCACGAACAGCTTCTTAAAAAAGACGGACTTTATGCGGATATGTATTATAGTCAGTTTGGACAACGAGTTTCACAGAATAAGCTTGAAACTGATTAATAAAAGGTAATTATTCAAAAGGGAGATAGATTGTATGAAAAATACAGAAAAATCAATGGAAAAGCTTGTTGCTCTTTGTAAGGGCAGAGGCTTTGTGTATGCAGGCAGCGAAATCTACGGCGGTCTTGCAAACACTTGGGACTACGGTCCTTTAGGTGTTGAACTTAAAAACAACATCAAAAACGCTTGGAGAAAGAAATTTATTCAGGAAAACCCCTACAACGTAGGTCTTGACAGTGCTATTCTTATGAATCCGCAGACTTGGGTTGCATCAGGTCATTTAGGCGGTTTCTCTGATCCTCTTATGGACTGCCGTGAATGTAAAACACGTCACAGAGCAGATAATCTTATTGAAGATTTTGACGGAACGAACGTTGCAGGCTGGTCAAACGAGCAGATGATGGATTACATCAAGGAGCACGCTATTGCTTGTCCTCAGTGCGGTAAGCACAATTTCACAGATATCCGTCAGTTTAACCTTATGTTTAAAACCTTCCAGGGTGTTACAGAGGATAGTAAAAACGAGCTTTACCTTCGTCCCGAAACTGCACAGGGTATTTTCGTAAACTTTGCAAATATCCAGAGAACAACAAGAAAGAAAGTTCCCTTCGGCGTTGCTCAGATTGGTAAATCCTTCCGTAACGAAATCACTCCCGGTAACTTTATTTTCCGTGTTCGTGAATTTGAACAGATGGAGCTTGAATTCTTCTGCAAGCCCGGTACAGACCTTGAATGGTTTGAATATTGGAGAGGCTTCTGCCGTGATTGGCTCTATTCTCTCGGCATTAAAGAAGAAAATCTTCGTCTTCGTGACCACGACCCCGAGGAGCTTTGCTTCTATTCAAAAGCTACAACAGACTTTGAATATCTCTTCCCGTTCGGTTGGGGTGAGCTTTGGGGCGTAGCAGACAGAACTGATTACGACCTTACTCAGCATATCAACACATCAGGCAAGAGCCTTGATTATTTCGACCCCGAAACAAACGAAAGATATATACCCTATGTTATTGAGCCCTCACTCGGTGTTGAAAGACTTTTCCTTACAATTCTTACAGAGGCTTACGACGAAGAGGTTGTTGACGCAGAAAAGAACGATACACGTGTTGTTCTCAGACTTCATCCTACTCTTGCACCCTTCAAATATGCAGTTCTTCCTCTTTCAAAGAAGCTTACCGAGCAGGCAACAGAGGTGTTCACAGCTCTTTCAAAGAAATTTAACGTTGATTTTGACGATGCAGGCTCAATCGGTAAAAGATATCGCCGTCAGGACGAAATCGGTACACCCTTCTGTATCACCTACGACTTTGACAGCGTTGAAGACGGTTGCGTAACAGTTCGTGACAGAGATACTATGGAGCAGGTAAGAATTTCTATTGCTGACCTTGAAAAGTATATCGAAGAAAAAATCGCATTCTGATAAAAAAACCGCTCGAATCTTTTGTGATTCGGGCGGTTTTCTATGTTATTTCAACTTAATCGTCGCATTATGGTCTGATATACCGTAGTTACCTGCGGAGTGCTTGAGCATCTCGTAAAGGTCGATTTCTTCACCCTGAGAGCCTTTAAGCTTTTTGTTAAGAATATTAAGTACGGGCTTAAGTCTTCTTAAAACCTTTAAAAAGGTTGAGCCGAAGGGTGTGTCCTCGGTATAGGGCTGGTCGCCGTAGAATACCGACCTTACAAGGTCAACTGCCGCATCAATAAACTTAACGTTTTTAATATCGGGGTGCGCCTTTACGAAGAAAATCTTTGCAATTCTTCCAACCGTCCAGGTGGAAAGAGCCTTACCTATAATGCTAACGGGCTTGTAGAGTGCGGTGTTACCGCCTGCACCGATTTTTCCTAAAAATCTTGCAGGGTCATCTCTCATAGCGTTAATCATTGTGTAAAGCATCCGGTCAAACTGGTCTTTAAGATATTCTTCACCTGTTTTACCCTTTTTGTCCCATTGAAATTCCGGTACGGGAATGCTTTCTATTTCAACTGTGCTGTCGTCTTTGATTGTCACAAGTCGCATAAATGCGGGGCAACCGATAAGAGAGCCTGTGCAAACGTCGTAAAATTTATTGCCTTTTTCAGTTTCAACGCAGTTAATACTCTGGTTGTGCATATGACCTGTAAATATAAGGTGAACGCCGTTGTCGGCAAGCGTTTCAATAAGCTTTTTACTGTCTTTCTGACGTGCATCGGGGATAAGAGTAAGAATAGGCTGACCGGGAAGCACAGGGTAATGCTCCATAGCAATCATCATTTTGCCGTCACTCTGTGCTTTTTGAGCCTGTTCTTTTATCCAAGCTAAAAATTCATCATCATAAGCCAGCTTTGCACCCTCGATAGTATCGTTGCAAAGAACAAGAAGACGGATATCCTCACTCAACTCTGCAACGTATGAAAGATGCTCTTTATTAAAAGCGATTGCGGTGCTGTAGCCGAAATCGTAATAATAATCCATAAGCTTATCGAAGGATATACATTCGGGGGTTTCTCTTTCGCCACCGTTGTAGCAGAAGGGGTGCTGCTCAATATCGTGACTTGCGGTAACAACGTAAATCCTTTTGCCTGCATCCTGCAATTTACGTAATTCCTGCGAGTATTCGATATGGCTTTCCTTTTCACCGTTAAATGAAAGGTCACCTGCAATAAGAATAGTATCTGTTTCGGTGCTGTTTTTCAAATATTCGTTAACTGCATCGTTTATGTACGGTGTTTCGGCATAGCATTTCTGTTCGAAATCCATAAACTTTTCGTATACCTCACCGTAAGCGCCTAATTTTTTGCTGTAATAATGAGGGTCTGTAATTAAGAAAAACTTAAATTCTTTCATAATATCACCAAAAAGATGATAGCATTTTTAATATTTGGGTGTCAATAAATTTTTAGAATAATAAAGTTTTATAAATCATTGAAAAAAACAAAATATGTGATATACTATCTTTTGTATTTTTAGTTACTATAATTTAATATTAAAAGGATTGCTTATGATTACTCAGGAAAAAATTGACAGAATAAACTTTCTTGCAAGAAAATCAAGGGAAGAGGGGTTAACCGAGGCGGAGGCTCTTGAGCAGAAAAATTTAAGAGCAGAATACGTTGCGGCTTTCAGAAAATCTCTTGAAAACACTCTTGATAATACGGTTATTCAACGTCCCGACGGTACAAGAGAAAGGGTAACAAAAAAGAATAATAAACCAAAAGGGGTTCAATAATGGCAGAAATAAGAAAGCTTCGTAAGGGTGAGATTTACCCCGTTGAATATATTTGCCGTATGACTGCGGGTAATCTTTCAAAAAAAGAGCCTATTGTGGGAAACAGAATTGCAAAGATGTATTCTACATATTACGCCCGTGAGTGTTACGACACTTGCTTTGTGGTTGCGGATGATGAGGACAAGCCTGTAGGCTATATTCTCTGCGAGCCTGACTGTAAAAGATACAGAAAGCTTTACAGAAAAATAGACGTTCTCGCAATTAAAGAAATAGATTTATCTTGCGGTATAGAGGCTTGGTTTTTCCCTGTTCCTTATATGTTTTTCGGGAAAAAGTACCCCGCTCATCTTCATATTGATATTTTAGAAGAGTATCAGAATCAGGGGTACGGCAGTAAGCTTATGAAGGCTCTTATAGAAGAGCTTAAAAGCAGAGGTGTGCCCGGCGTTATGCTTATGGCAAACTCTGAAAACGAGGGAGCAATTCGTTTCTATAAAAGGCTGGGCTTTAAAACCCTTTTAAAAACAAAAGGTCCAATTATTATGGGCTTAGAAATAGAATAAATTATTAAATTATTTTCAAATTCGGTAGTGATGGATATGGCAAAAAAACCGGTAACGGCAATAATTTTAGGTGCAGGTCACAGAGCAATGGCGTATGCCGATTTCTCTCTTGCACACCCTGATTTATTAAAAATAGTAGGTGTTGCGGACCTTGATGAATACCGCAGAAAAATGGTGCAGGAAAAATTCGGCTTTTCAGAAGAGTTTTGCTTTGAATCTGCAGAGGTTCTTGCAAAAGCACCGAAATTTGCTGATGCAGTTATAAACGGCACAATGGATGAGCAACACGTTGAAACCTCAATTCCTCTTCTTGAAAAGGGCTACGATATGCTTCTTGAAAAACCCTTTGCGGTAAACGATGAGGAAATGGAGCGTCTTTTAAAGGTTGTTAAAAAGCATAACAACAAGGTTATGATATGTCACGTTTTAAGATATACTCCCTTTTATTCAACAATAAAAGAAAAGCTTATCAGCGGTGCTATTGGTGAGGTTATCAATATTCAGACCGTTGAAAACGTCAGCTATCACCATCTTTCAACCTCATTTGTAAGAGGTAAATGGGGCAACAGTAAAAAATGCCATACCTCAATGCTTCTTGCTAAATGCTGTCACGATATGGATATTATGATGTGGCTTATGTCACCCAATAAACCCGTAACAGTATCGTCAGTAGGCTCAAAATTACAGTTTAAAGAAGAAAATGCACCTGAAAATTCAGGTACACGTTGTCTTGTTGATTGCCCGAGAGTTGATTTTTGCTGTTACAGTGCAAAAAGGCTTTACCTTGATCACCCTGACAGGTGGGAGGTTTACGTTTGGCGTGACCTTGAAAGCATTGAAAACCCAACTGAAGAAGACAGAAGAAGAGTGCTTGTTGAGGGTGACTACGGCAGATGTATGTATAAATGCGATAATGACGTTGTGGATCATCAAAGTGTGCTTGTTAATTTCTCAAACGGTGCAACCGGTACTCACAATATGACAGGTGGCTCGGCAGAGCCCTTGAGAACAATCCGTATTATCGGCACAAAGGGTGAGATTTACGGTGAGTTTGAAAATAAATTTATAAACGTTAAAATAATCAATCCCGATCCGGGTAAGGATTATGACGAGGAATACATAGATTTAAGTAACGTTTCAAGTGAGGGTCACTCAGGCGGTGACGAAAGATTAACCTCTGACTTTGTTCGTTTTATAAGAGGGGAAGAGCATTCAGTTTCCTGCACGTCAATTTACGATTCCGTTGCAGGTCACAAGGTTATTTTCCTTGCTGATGAATCTATGAATAAAAACGGTGAACAAATTAAAGTAGAACTTTAATATTAGATTGAATTAAGGGGGCGGTACATTGAATAATAAAATAAAACGTGCCGTCGGAATAGGCGTAAGAGCCGCCCTTGTTATTGCAATTCTTCTCGTTATTATTTTTAAATATAACGAGCTTGTTAATATCGACGTAAGAGCGTTGGTTGAAAAAACCGATACCTTATTTGAAGCAGGTGCGGCGGTAGTCGGCGTTTACGGCTTAAAGGCAATTGTTTTCGTAATACCCGCCTCGGTGCTTTATATGGCGGTGGGTATGGCGTTTGATTTTGCCCCCGGTCTTTTAGTTAATGCTATCGGTATTTTCTTCGAGCTTAACATAACTTATTTCATCGGTAAGTTTTTAGGCGGTGAAGCGGTTGAAAAAAAGCTTTCCGCTTCAAAAAAAGGTCAAAAAATTATAGAATTGCGAGATAAAAAGACACCGTACCTTTACGTAGCAAGACTTTTACCCGTTTTTCCCATAGATTTTGTAAGCTTGTTTTTCGGTGCTTCAAATATGGGGTATGTAAGATATATTTTAATTTCCTTTTTCGGCGTAATGCCCCGAATAATTCTTATAACCCTTTTAGGTGATAAAATTTATGACCTCATTCCCGTTAAGTTTATGATGACGGTTGTAGTTTTCGCCTTACTTGTCGCTTCGGTAGTAATACTTATAAAGTATATCAAGAAGAAGGATAAACAATAAAGACAAAATAAAAATAAGAACAACTGACATTCGAAATTTGAAATGTCAGTTGTTTTTGCTTTATTAAATCATTAAAAATCAAAGCAACCCACGAATGCTTTCTGTAATTTTCTTTGCGATATAGGGGTTGTTCATCGTGTAAATATGAATACCGTCAACGCCGTTTGCAACCAGGTCAACTATCTGGTCAACGGCGAAAGCAATACCTGCATCAACAAGTGCTTCGGGGCGGTCTTCGTATTTCTGTATCATTTTTACAAATTTTCTCGGAAGACTTGCACCGCACATTGAAACCATTCTTTCAATCTGCTTACTGTTAGTAACGGGCATAATACCTGCGGAAATAGGCACGTAAATCCCTGCACTGTCACATCTGTCACGGAATCTGTAGAAATAAGCGTTATTGAAAAACAACTGCGTTACGATGCTTTGAGCACCGCACTCCACCTTGTTTTTAAGGTTTGTTATATCGGCCATACCGTCGGGGGCTTCGAAATGAGTTTCGGGATACCCTGCAACGCTTATCCCGAAATCACCTTGAGCTTTTATGTAAGAAACTAAATCGTTAGCGTGAATAAAGTCCGTTTTCGGCTCGAAATCGGGATTTTTATCACCTCGTAAGGCAAGGATATTTTCAATATTATTTTCTTTTAATTCTTTAAGCACACGGTCAACGTCAGCTTTTGTGCTGTTAATACAAGTAAGGTGAGCCATAGCCTCGATGCCGTACTTGTTTTTAATAAGAGAAGCAATATCGCAGGTGTAATTGTTAGCAGCAGAGCCACCCGCACCGTATGTAACGCTTATATAATCGGGCTTAAGTGACTGAAGCTCTGCGATAGTGTTGTAAACCGTTTCAACTGAGCTTGTTTTTTTAGGAGGGAAAACCTCAAACGACAGAACAGTTCTGTCGCTATCATAAAAAGATGAAAGTTTCATTTCTCTTTGCCACCAAACGATAATAAAATTAATAAATCATATCAGCAGTAGTCCAGTTTTTGAGAACCTCAACCTGGTCTGCTGCTTCCTTTTTTGCACCCGGGAGGTCGTGGTCGCGGAAGTTACCGCATTCAATAGCACTAACACCGGGAACATCGCCCTCAAAGTCTGCAATAAACTTTAAAGCATCTTGGGTTAATTTTAAAGCATCACCGTGAGTAATTCCGGTTGTAAGGAAATAAAAGCCTGTACGGCAACCCATAGGTCCAAAATAAATTATATTATTCTTTAATGCACTGTTTCTTACAAACGTTGCAAAAAGATGCTCAACTGTGTGAATAGCGGCATTTTCCATAACTTCTTCTACATTAGGACGTCTTGTTCTTATGTCATATGTAACAACATCTCCGTCAATTCTGGAAATATACATACCTCTTAAGAGCTTTGTGTGGTCAACATTAAAACTGTCAATTCTTTCCATTTGG
>JAZUQS010000055.1:0-5307 GCA_045605825.1 Acutalibacteraceae bacterium | reverse complement strand
AAATTTACCACTTGCCTTTTTTATTCATTACATTTCAACTGCTGCTCTTTCAACTGCCAAGCCTTTTTTATAGCTTTCCATAAAGAGATTGAAGGAGTCTACAATTTCTTTATCGGGGTTTAGAGTTGTCATTTTCTGAGTTGCGAAAATCTTATTATCGAGATAATCGGGGAACTGCTCGTCTGCTTCTTTGTTTACAGAGTATGCGGCAAGAACTGCTACACCCCATGCACCGCCCTCACCGGCTGTTTCCATAACAGAAACGGGAGCATTCATAGCGGCTGCAAGAACACTCTGACCGATAACGGGAGTTTTAAAGAAACCGCCGTGACCGAGAATTTTATCAATAGCAACGTTTTCTTTATCGAGAATTTCCATACCGATTTTAATGCCGCCGAAAGCGGTGAAAAGCTGAACTCTCATAAAGTTTGCAAGAGAGAATTTGCTGTCGGGCTCTCTTACGAAAAGAGGCTTACCGGTTTCAAAGCCTGTTAAGAATTCACCTGAAAAATAGTTGTATGAAAGAAGATTTCCGCAATCCTTATCTGCTTCTGCAGATTTTTTGAAAAGTGCGGTAAATAAATCGCCTAAATCACAGCTTGCTCCCATAAGGTCAAGAACTTCTATGAAAAGATAAGTCCATGCATTAATATCTGAAGTACAGTTATTGCAGTGTACCATAGCAACGGGAGCACCGTCGGGAGTTGTAACCATATCTATTTCTCTGTAAAGCTTTGAAAGAAGCTTTTCAAGAACAATCATTGCGAAAACAGAGGTACCCGCAGAAACGTTACCCGTTCTTACTCTTACACTGTTTGTTGCAACCATACCGGTACCAGCATCACCTTCGGGAGGACACATAGGAATACCTGCCTGAAGGTCGCCCTCTTCGTCAAGGAGAAGCGCACCCTTTTCTGTAAGTGTGCCTGCGTTTTCACCTGCAACGAGAACCTTAGGAAGAATTTCACGGATTTTCCAAGGATAGCCCTTGTCTGCTACGAGTTCATCAAACTTATCAAGCATTTTTTCACTGTAATTGTTGCCTTCCATAGGGAACATACCTGATGCTTCACCGATACCGAGCACCTTTTCACCTGTAAGAAGAGTGTGAATATAGCCTGCGAGAGTTGTGAAATATGCGATATCCTTAACGTGAGCTTCATCATTTAAAATAGCGTGATAAAGATGAGCTATACTCCAACGGTCAGGAATATTAAAATCAAATTCATAGGTAAGCTTGTTTGCAGCTTCACCTGCGATAGTGTTTCTCCATGTTCTGAAAGGTGCTAAAAGCTCACCTTTATCATTAAAGGGAAGGTAACCGTGCATCATACCGCTGATACCGATAGCTTTAAGCTTTTTAAGAGTAATACCGTATTTTTCTTTAACGTCCTGTTTAAGTGTAGAATATGCACCCTTAAGTCCCTGGAAAAATTCCTCCTCGGCATAAGTCCAAATACCGTTCACAAGGCTGTTTTCCCAACCGAAGCCACCTACTGCAAGAACCTCGCCCTTATCGTCGATAAGAACTGCTTTAATTCTTGTTGAGCCGAATTCAATACCGAGAATAGCGTTTCCGTTTTCAATGTACTGTTTCATATATCTTCTCCTTTTGTTAAATTTCTATATTTAACTCTTTTATTTTTTCTCTTAATGCTTGAAAATCCGATAATGCATCGGGCTTGTTGTTAGGATTTCTTAAAAGTGCCGCAGGGTGAAAGGTGCCCATAAAATAAATGTTACCTTTTTTTATGAATTCACCGTGCTGCCTCGTTACCTTGAAATCCTCGGAAATAAGCTTTTGTGCAGAAATTCTGCCTAAACAGACTATAATTTTTGGTTTTATAAGCCTTGTTTGACAACGTAGCCATTCAATACAACTGTCTTGCTCGGTGGCTTCCGGGTCTCTGTTTTTCGGCGGTCTGCATTTAACGATATTAGCAATATAAATATTCTTTTTACGGTCCAAATCTATAACCTGAAGATATTTATCTAAAAGCTGACCCGCTTTGCCAACAAAGGGCTCCCCTTGTAAATCCTCATTTTCACCGGGACCCTCACCAACAAAAAGTATATCGGCATTCTCATTACCTACTCCAAAAACAACCTGTGTGCGAGTTGGGGCAAGAGGACACTTTTCACACTTAAGACAATCCTCTTTTAACTCTGTAAAGCTTTCATATTTCAAAGAATTATCAGCTCCTTAGGTGTTGTTGTAAGGTTTTCGTAACCGTTCTCGGTTATTATTGCCATATCCTCAATTCTTACACCAAACTTATCGGGGATATATATTCCCGGCTCAACCGTTACAACGTCACCAACCTCAAGAATATCCTTTGCTTTCGGGGCAAGGGTTGGTGCTTCGTGAATTTCAACACCTACACCGTGACCGGTTGAATGACCGAAATAATGACCGTAGCCTGCTTCATCAATAACGCTTCTTGCGGCAAGGTCCGCTTCACTGCAGGGTAACCCTTTTTTCAAAACTGCAAGAGCAGATTTTTGAGCCTTTAAAACGGTTTCATATATTTTCTTTTGCTCATCGGTAACATTACCAACGGCAACAGTCCTTGTCATATCGCTATGGTAACCATCGTAAACCGCACCGAAATCCATTGTAATAAAATCGCCGTCTTTTACAACGTTGTCATCAGGTACGCCGTGAGGCATTGAGGACTTTTTACCTGCAACGGCAATAGTTTCAAAGGAAAGCGCCTCGGCACCATGGGAAAGCATATAAAAATCAAGCTCAAGGGCAATCTGCTTTTCAGTTACACCGGGCTTAATAAAGGTTAAAATATGCTGAAAGGCTTCTTCTGCTATTTTTTGAGCAGTTAAGATTTTCTCCTTTTGCTCCTCGCTTTTTATTCTTCTAATACGGGTTATTTCCGCTTCAAGCTTTTTTGAGGGTGTTACCTTGCAGGGTAAAAACGCCGTTTTTAAATAATCACTTACAGAAACGGTTATATGCTCTCTTTCGGAATATATTTTAATTATTTTTTTATCTTTTATATAAGATTTAATCTCTTCAGAAACCTTTTTGAGAAGCATCGCTTTACAGTTTTTTACCGTCTTCTGAGCCGCCTCAATATAACGGCTATCGGTAAAAAATACAGCCTCGTCTTTTGTTACTACAAGATACCCGTGAGTTGACGGAAAGCCTGTAAAATAACGTCTGTTTTCCTCTGACGAAATTATAATCGCTTCGTGAGGACTTTTAAGAAAGTCTTGAAGCTTATTTATCCCCATAGTAACCGTACTCCTTTAAAAATGCATCTCTGATAGGCTTTTCTTTAGTTCTGTTTTTCTTGTAGTGGTTTTTCCAAAACCGTTTATTTTCAACGGGGTCTACAAGAAGCGGTACGGCACCGCAACGGTTAGCCGCAGCGACGTCGGTAAAAACCTGATCCCCTACCATACCGATTTTTGAAACCTCAACACCTAATTTTCTTGACATTCTGAGAATACCGAAGGGTAAAGGTTTTTTGGCAAAGGCGTGAAATTTAACACCAAAGGTTTTCGAAAACCAATACGCTCTTATATGGGGAGTATTAGTTACGATAGCAACCTTTATGCCCGCCTCTTTTAAGGATTTTATCCATGATATTGCACCCGGAATTGTTGAAAGGGTTGCATCCTTAACCGTCGTGTTATCTAAATCGAAAAGAATTGCTTCAAGACCTAATTCTCTAACGATTTCGGGAGTAATATCGTTAGTTTCACGAAACATATATTTAATTGTAGTATCTTTTTCCCTTAGCATAATACCACCGTTTAAATCAAAGCCAAAATTTTACATTTTAATGATATCACAAAAAAACAAAAAAGAAAAGAGATGAAACCTCTTTTTGAGGATTCATCTCTCTTTTTTTAATAGAATTTTCTCTTACGAGCAGCCTCTGATTTCTTTTTTCTCTTTACAGAAGGTTTCTCATAATGTTCTCTCTTACGAACTTCCTGAATAACACCGTCTCTTGAAGTCTGTCTCTTAAAACGACGAAGTGCGCTATCTAAAGATTCGTTTTCTTTAACTTTTACCTGACTCATTTATAGTTCCCTCCCTCCGTTGATTACCAACAAAGGTATAAATATCATAATACATTTAGCATTATACTATGTCAAAGGGTATATGTCAAGTAAAATTTTTTAAATGTTTGTGAATTATAGTTCATTTTAGCCGAAACGTCAAGTAAGCTTTTTATTTTATCATTAATTCGTTCTCAAACAAACCTATCAACACAGGAACGTCATCAATCAATGTTGAATAAACGATTTTTAAGTCTACAGCACCGTAATCGTGAACAAGACGGTTCCGCAAGCCTGAAATATCTCTCCAAGGAATATCGGTTCTACTCAATTTATATTCATCTGACAGTCGCTTTGTATTTTCCGAAATTTGAATCAAGCGGAACAGCATTGAATCTAAAAGCACTTCATTTTGTTCTAACTCATCTTTAGATACATTTGACATATGCTTTGAAATAAACTTAAGATCTGTTAATATTTTTTCGATATAGTAGGTATCATTTTTCAGATTGTTCATACACTCTCACACCATCCTTTAATATTTCATCAATCAAGGCTTGATTATCAGCTAATTGTCGCAGGTCCAACAAATCAACTTTTTTGTGTAATTTCTCTCTGAGTCGTTCTGCTATACCGAAAAACTTCAAACCTACAATATCCGTTGATACAAGCAAATCAACGTCACTTGTTTGTGTTGCTTTTCCTTTAGCGTATGAACCGAACAATACGCAGTATTTTACATCGTATTCATCCAACACAGCTTTACAGCCGTCTTTAATTTCATCTAAGGTGAGTATACCGTGTTCTTCATCTAAAACTACGTATTTTTCAAGTTCACTTATCATAGAACGGTATTTAAAAGTACCCGCCTTTTTTTCATTATTTTCGTATTCTTTATACGAACGCAACGAAACACCCAAAATATCGCACGCTTCTTGTTGAGTGAGTTTTTTTGATAACCGTAGTTGCTTTAAAGTAGACATTACCTCATCTCCTTCAAGATACTTATACCATTTTTGCACTTTCAAGTCAAGGATAAAGTGCGAATTTTGCACTTTGAAGCTTTAATAAAGGTGCAAAAACTGCACTTTTTATATTTTATAACGTGCAAACACACAGGATTGGGTTACAGAATTTAATTTCAGTCTGCGAAGCAGTATAAAAATACTGCAAAAAGAAAAGGAAGACTCGAAATGAATCTTCCTTAAATAAAATTATTGTTTTCGGTCGAGGTAATAACGGTATAAGATGTGAGTGCAGAAGGCTTTTTGCGGAGCGAAG
>JAZUQS010000054.1:0-18869 GCA_045605825.1 Acutalibacteraceae bacterium | reverse complement strand
AGTATAAAAATACTGCAAAAAGAAAAGGAAGACTCGAAATGAATCTTCCTTAAATAAAATTATTGTTTTCGGTCGAGGTAATAACGGTATAAGATGTGAGTGCAGAAGGCTTTTTGCGGAGCGAAGGCGTATCGAGATACGTCGAGCGAGGCAAAATGTCTTATGCGTCACAGATTATATCGTTATTTTGCCATAGCTCCTATTTCCATCATATATCCACCGATTTGTGCACCAAATTCGGGTGCACCGTCCATAATGAGCTTACCCTGCTGAACGGATTCAAGCATATCATCAATAGACATTAAGATACCCAGAGCGCTGTCAAGGTTGTTGAAACGCATTGTGAAGAATGGAAGAGCACGTTTGTATTCGCCTCTACCGGCTTTACTCTTACCTGCTTTAATTCTGATGTATGCAGAAACAGAATCTTCACCGTCAACCTTCCAAGCGTAAACACGGTCGGGGCTTTTTGAAGTCCAATCGTGAATTTCAGGGTGACCCATTTTGTTAAGAGTACTGATACCTGAAGAAAGAAGATAGAAATAGCATTTAACGGTAAGACGTTTGTCCTCTTCCTTTTCGGGCGGTTTAGTTGCTGTCAAAAGGCTTGACATTTTAAGAAGAGCCATCATAAATACACCGAATTCGTATGCATTCTGAAGACCTATCATTTTAGGAAGAGTTGCGGGGCCTATTTTACCTTTAAAGAAAGCATTCATAGACTCAACGTTTTTAAATTGAAGCTCGACAAACTTCTGTTTGTTAACTCTGTAAGCAACTTTATTTGCATGAACGAGCCATTCATCACCGTTTACAACGAAATGAGTAGCCCATTTTCCCTCGGGAGCATCAGGGTCAAGACAGCTAACCTGATATATACAATGCACCTTTTCAAATTTCTTTTTGAGTGAAGGCACGTCGGCAACGATAGTCTTGAGAAGAGGTAATGCACCGCAAAGGAATATTTTATTAGTATATAAAGCTTCTTGTGTGTTAGGCAAGAAAATCATTCCTTTCAGTAAGTTTTGAGACGATTAGTTTATCTTGAATAAGCGGAAATTCACAAAGATGCCCGCTTATTCACAAAAAGAATTTTAGAACTCGTCGTCCCAGTCGTTATCTTCTTCGAAGTCTGCCTTCATAACCTCACGAACAGCTTCGATGATACCGTTGGAGTCGATACCGAGAGTGCTCATAATGTCTTCGTGAAGACCGATAGGAGCAAAAGCATCCTGAACACCGAGTTTCTTGAATGCACAACCCTTACCCGACTCAACAACAACCTCTGCAACTGCAGAGCCGAGACCGCCGATAACGGTGTGGTCTTCAACTGTGATGATACGGCGAGTATCCATAACTGCTTTAAGGATAGCCTCTTTATCAATAGGTTTAATTGTATGCATATCAAGAACTCTGATTTTAAGACCGTCTGCTTTCTCAAGGAATTCAGCAGCCTGGAAAGCCTGGAATACGCAAGAGCCACAAGCGATAATTGTAAGGTCTGAGCCTTCGTGAACCTCTACTGCTTTACCAACCTCAAAGCCGTAGTTTGCGTCCTTATAAAGAACACGGTCAAAGCCACGGTTAATTCTGATATAGAAGGGACCGGGTGTATTGTAAGCTGCCATAACTGCATTGTAGGTTTCGTAACCGTCTGCAGGGCAGATAACTGTAAGATTAGGAATTGAACGGGTAAGAGCAAGGTCGCAAATCGCGTGGTGAGTTGAGCCTGCCTGACCGAAAGATGTACCTGAATGAGTTGCAATAACTTTTGCGTTTACATTCTGATAGCAAAGGTCTGTGTGAAGCTGGTCAGCAGAACGGAATGATGCAAACTGTGAGAAGGTTGAAAGGAAGGGCACAAGACCTGCCTTTGCCATACCTGCAGCAATACCGAACATATTTTGTTCTGCAATACCTACGTTAAAGAATCTGTCGGGGAATTTCTTCTGGAAATCACCGATTTTAGTTGATTTTGCAAGGTCGGCAGTAAGAGCAACGACCTCGGGATGAGCCTCAGCCAATTCAACGAGAGCCTGACCGTAAATTTCGGCTGTGGAGAGAGAAGTTGATTGTTCAGCTGTATAACTTAATCCGCCTGCCATAATTATTCTGCCTCCTTTTCTGCACGTGCAATTCTTGCAGCATAAGTCTTTTCAAGTGACTTTTTGCCGTTTTCGTATTTTTCATCATCAAATGCGCCGTAATGCCATCTGAAATCGCCTTCAATAAAGTCGATACCGCAACCCTTAACTGTATCGCAAAGAATAAGCACGGGTTTGTCAGTTTCGTTTTCATAAGCAAAGTCGATAGCTTCGCAAAGTTCTTTGATATTGTTACCGTCAATCTTTTTAACAATAAAGCCGAAAGCTTCCCATTTATCTGCAAGAGGCTCAAGAGCCATAACGTCTTCAGTATTACCGTCAATCATATTGTGGTTACGGTCAACGAAGGTGATAAGATTTGTAAGCTTATAATGAGCTGCACTCATTGCTGCTTCCCAGTTTGAGCCTTCGTCAAGCTCACCGTCACCGAGAACAACGAATGTTTTATAATCTTTTTTAAGAAGTCTTGCTGCGAGAGCAGTACCGACACCGATTGAAAGTCCGTGACCGAGAGAGCCTGTAGAAGCGTCTACACCTACAACCTTGTTTGAGTCAAGGTGCATACCCATTTTTGAACCTGAAAGGTTAAAGGTTTTAAGCATCTCTTTATCGTTGAAGCCAAGATCGCAAAGCACAGGTGCGTAAGCGATACCTGCGTGACCTTTACTGAGAATAAATCTATCGCGATCTTCCCAGTTGGGTTCGTCAACTTTAATGTGCATATATTTGTGGTAGCACACTGTCATAATATCCATAACACTCATACCGCCGCCGATATGACCGCTACCTGCCCAATAGGTTGTATCAAGGCAAAGATTACGAAGGTCGTTTGCCTTTTTTTCAAGGGCAAGCCATTCTTGTTTTGAAAGAGCCATTGAAAATTCCTCCTAATACTAAAATTATATTTACCGAAAACTCGGTTGATTTTTATCTTAATTCGGGGTGATTCTTCTTAACTGCTTTGAATGCATCTTCAGCAATTTCAACTGAGAGATTAATATCCTCACGGGTAAGAGAAGCGTTAATAAAGTGGTTGTGGTGAGAGGTAATAAACAAGCCACGGTTAACACATTCTGCAACCCATTCCTGATGAAGAAGAAGAGAATCATCGTTTGCAATTCTTAAATAGAAGAGTGCGGGCTCACCTGAAACAACAAGGTCAAAGCCGTGCTCTGCACCTGCTTTCTTAAAGCCGTCGGTAACAAGCGTACCAAGCTCACGGAACATTTTAGGTGTATCGAGAGCTTTCATCTTATTGATACAGGCAATACAAGCCGCAAAGGGTACTGCACTCATCCAATAAGAGCCTGTGTAGGTAATACCTGAAACAGTTGATTTCATATGCTCGCCACCGCAAAGGGCTGACATATTGTAGCCGTTTGCAAGAGCCTTACAGAAGCAAATAAGGTCTGCTTTGAAGCCATAGTAATGGTCGCTACCTGCAAGGTCAAGACGGAAGCCTGCACGAACGTCGTCGATAATAAGAACTACGCCGTGGTCATCACACCATTTACGAACTGACTGCCAATACTCTTTTGTTGCAACCTCGTTATCCTTAAAGTTACCGTGGTCATAAGGCTGAGCGATAAGACCTGCGATATCACCGTCGTTATCGTCGTAGGCTTTCTGAAGAGCATCAAGGTCCCACCAGGGAACGATAATATTATTTGCAACGTCCTCGGGAGTAATACCGGGATAGTCGATTTTCTGTGCCCACGGGAAATCTCC
This sequence comes from Acutalibacteraceae bacterium, assembly GCA_045605825.1. Classification (GTDB taxonomy): domain Bacteria; phylum Bacillota; class Clostridia; order Oscillospirales; family Acutalibacteraceae; genus DTU089. Next base: position 15,036 of record JAZUQS010000054.1, on the reverse strand, counting down.
GTGGTAGTAGTATTTCATAAAAATGATTTTCTTTTTGTGGGTATGTGCTCTTGCCGCCATTGTTGCAAGAGTTGTTGTATCAGAGCCGTTCTTACAGAAGAAAGCCCAGTCAGCACATGCAACAGTATTAACAAGCGTTTCTGCACATTCAACCATAATTTTGCCGGGTGCAGTTGTGCAGTTGCCAAGCTGAAGCTGTTTAAGAGCAGCAGCATCAACGTCAGGGTCGTTGTAACCGAGAACGTTAGGGCCGTAAGCACACATATAGTCAATATATTTATTTCCGTCAACATCCCAGAAATATGAGCCCTGAGCCTTTTCGGAGAAAGAGGGCCATTTTGAAACGGGAATCCACTGTCCTTCAGCAGGACCTAAATGACCGTAAATACCTGAAGGAATAACTTTAGTTGCTCTTTCAAACATTTCACGGCTTTTTGAAGTATCAAACGTTGGAAATTTACTCATAGCTATTTCCCTCCTTATGCAAGATATAATGCAACTCTGTCAAGAATACGGTTGACGTTGTCAAGCATACTAACAAGACCGTGCATTTCAATTCGTCCCATACCGATACAGTCAAGTGCATTTACCTTGCCGTCAAAAAGGTCTCTTGCAACTTCAATTGACTCGAAAATCATAGATGAACGGTATTTTTCGGGAACTTTTTTCACCGTAAGAAGACGGTTGTCTTTACAAACAATCTCTACTCCGGGACCGTCTTTGATACCGAGGTATATGCTACCGTCAGCAATTGACTGAGCACTGAATTTACCAATCTGGTCATTATTACCTATCTGAGAAATAGCAACGCCGATTGTATAAAGCATAAGCATTGTGCTTCTCTCAAAGAAAACGGGGTCCTTAAGGTCCTCTTCAGTAGCTCTCATATATTTTGAAAGTAAGTCTGTAAGAGGAGTAAAGGTTTTGAGAAGAAAGTTTATATGGGTAAATCCTTTTGAGGGTATTGGTGTAACAGTACCGTCAATAAGGCCGTTAAACTTTTCGCAGCTTGAGAAAGGAAGCTTAACGTCGCAAACGGAACAACCCTGTTCCATACGGCATTTGCCGTTTTTAAAGTAAATTGTGGCAGAGGGGCCGCCCTTTACTTCAAAGCCGATTGAAATAGGCTTTTTGCCTTGCAGTAATTCGGAGGCTTCGGGCACTATCTCGCAGAGATTTTCTAAAGTACCGAGAACAGCAAACATATTAATATATGCAAGTGTTTTTGAATCCATTAAATTTTGCAAAACTGATTCCTCCTTAACAAATTCATAATCCATTATATAGTAACAGAATAATGGTGCAAAGTCAACAAATAAACCAAATTAAAATACTACTTATATGTTAAAATACAACACATTACAGTATTTTTGTGTTACAAGAGAAAAATAACCCCGCTTTCTTGGAAATAGTACATAAAAGTTGTGCTTTTATTTTGTACAGTTTGAAAGCAAAGCTTTCTTGACATTTAAAATTAATATTGTATAATAAGAGTGAATACAAATTCACTCTTGGGAGGTTTTATTTATGGATACAAGATTCGCTATCACTGAGTACCACGACGCTGCCGAAGTTACAAGACAGCTCGACGAACTCATCAAAAAGCCTATCTACACAATCAAACCCGATGTACTTAAAAAGTATGAGGAAGAGTACTTTGACAAGAAATGTGCTAAAAGTAAGGAAATGATCGAAGAAGCAAAACAGGTTATTCCCGGCGGTGTTCAGCACAACCTTGCTTTCAACTATCCCTTCCCCCTCGTTTTCACTAAAGCTGAAGGTATGAAGCTTTACGATATTGACGGTAACGAGTATTTCGACTTCTTACAGGCAGGCGGTCCTACTGTTCTCGGTTCTAACCCCAAGGTTGTAAGAGATCAGGTTATCGACCTTCTTAATACTTGCGGTCCTTCAACAGGTCTTTTCCACGAGTTTGAATACAAGCTTGCTAAAAAGATTTCTGACAGTGTTGAAACTGTTGATATGTTCCGTATGCTCGGTTCAGGTACAGAAGCATGTATGGCAGCTATCCGTGTTGCAAGACTTGCTACAAAGAACAAAAACATCGTTAAAATGGGTGGTGCTTACCACGGTTGGTCTGACCAGTTAGGTTACAGTATCCGTGTTCCCGGCTCAAAATTCACTCAGGCTCACGGTGTTCCGCTTTACCTTTTCAAGCATACTCAGGAATTCTTCCCCAATGACCTTGATTCTCTTGAAAGAGTTCTCAGACTTAATCAGTTCCGTGGCGGTACAGCTGCTGTATTTATGGAGCCTATCGGCCCCGAAAGCGGTACAAGACCTCTTGATAAAGACTTCAACAAGGGCGTTGAAAGACTTTGCCGTAAATACGGTGCACTTCTTATCTTCGACGAGGTTGTTACAGGCTTCCGTATCGGTATGGCAGGTGCTCAGGGTTACTACGGCGTTTCTCCTGACCTTACAATCTTCGGTAAGGTTATCGCAGGTGGATATCCCGGTGCAGGCGGTATCGGCGGTAAGAGAGAATATATGAAATACCTCGGTGCAGGTCTTGACTCTAACGGTGAAAAGGTTAAGAAGGCATTTATGGGTGGTACAATGGCTGCTACTCCCCTTTCTTGCGTTGCAGGTTACTATACTCTTGAAGAAATTGATAAGCAAAATGCTTGTCAGAAGGCCGGTCAGATGGGTGACAGACTTACAAAGGGTCTTCAAGAGCTCATCAAGAAATACAATCTTCCCTTCGTTGCTTTCAACCAGGGTTCTGTATGTCACATTGATACTGTTGGTACAATGCACTACTCAATCAACTGGTCTAAGCCTTGGGAAATCCCCGGTGTTCTTTCAGCAACAAGCGAAAGAAAAGCAGAAATGCAGCATATGGGCGCAGCTTACATGGCAGAGGGTCTTGTTACTCTTGCAGGTAGCCGTCTTTACACAAATGCTCAGTACACTCCCGAGCTTATCGACGAAGCTCTTACAAGATTCGACAGAGTATTTGCAAACGTTGCAATTAAAGAATAATCTAAAAAAGAAAAGCCACGGGTTTCCGTGGCTTTCTAAAACTCCAGAGAGGAGATATTTATGGATATTTTAGAAGCAAAAGAATTAGTCATAAAAGCAGGTCACGAGCTTTTAGAAGCAGGTCTTATCGTAAGAACCTGGGGTAACATCAGCTGCCGTATAAGTGACACTCAATTCGTTATCACTCCAAGCGGTAAGGCTTACGACACACTTACTCCCGACGATATCGTTGTAGTAAATATTGCAGACCTTTCTTATGATGGTGACGTTAAGCCCTCATCAGAAAAAGGTATTCACGCTTCCTGCTACGAGCTTCGTCCCGAAACAAATTTCGTTATTCATACTCACCAGAAAAACGCTTCAGTTGTAAGCACACTCGGTCTTGATATCAATAACGTAACAGGCAAGGATTCTGAAACACTCGGTACAGACGTTCCTTGTGCATCATACGGTCTTCCCGGTCAGCCTAAATTAAGAGAGGGCGTTATCGGTGCTATCACCCGTTCAACCTCAAAGGCCGCAATTATGAAGCATCACGGTGCAGTTTGCCTCGGCGAAAGCTATGAAGATGCATTCGCAGTTGCAATGGCTCTTGAGCGTGTTTGTGAGAAATTCATCATTGAACGTTGCTGCGAGGTTTCAGGCAAAGCTATTGACACCTTCAGCGGTGTTGTTGACTACGTTACAGAGGTTTTCAAATCTGACAGTAAATATAAAGCTGCTAAGGAGTTCGCTCCTTGCGACAGTGAAAGAAAAGGCGAATATTTCGCAGTTGGTGAAGACGGCAAGGAAGCTGCTATTATCGACACAAAGAGCGGTGCCTGGGTTGGCGGCGGTGAGATTCCCGATAGTGCTGATATGCACTGGGCAATCTACAAAAAGAGAAAAGACGTTAACTACATCCGCCATACAAAAAATGAATATGCAGTTGCAATGTCAAGAAAAGGTAAGACAATGAAGCCTTTCCTCGATGACCTTGCTCAGCTTTGCGGTCCTGTTGTAAAAACTGCAATATTTGACCCCGCAAGCACACTCAAATCAAGCAAAAAGGTTGCAAAGGCTCTTGGCAACAGAAACGCTGTTCTTGTTAAGGATAACGGTGCTGTTTGCGTTGCAGGCAGTCAGTACGATGCAGAGGCTGTTGAGCTTGTTATGGAAAAAGGCTGTAAAACAGCAGTTGGTGCAGAGCTTTACGCCGAAACAAAGCCTATCGGCACTATCGACGCTCACCTTATGAACTTTATTTATAAAGTAAAGTATTCTAAAAAAGCAGGAAAATAATGATAAAAAGCCACCACTTCTTGTGGTGGCTTTTTTATGGGAAATTGGCAAATTTGCCGATTTTCACAACTGCAACTGTTGGTTGCTAAAATTTTAAAGGGTTGTTGATAGACAATATACTTCCCGTATGGTACAATTAAGCTGTACTTGAGAGGAGGCTACGGTATGAATATAGGTGAAAGAATATATAATCTGCGAACAGAGGCTGATATGTCGCAGGGTGACCTTGCGGAAAAGCTTAATGTATCAAGGCAATCTGTTTCAAAATGGGAAAACAACAATTCAACACCCGATATTGAAAAGCTTGTTTTGATTGCAAACGTTTTCGGCATAACTGTTGACGAGCTTGTAAAGGACGATGCCTCGTCAGTAGATCTAAGTGACAATGAAAATAAAGCTGAAGCTACTCACCCAGAAGAAGCTATTAATCAACCGATTACTGCAGCTTCTGCAAAACCGCAAAAAAACATAAAGGCTGCAAAAATTCTTTTAGGCTTAGGTATTGCCGTTGCTTTTGGATTTTTTATTTTCGGTTTAGGGCTTACGGGATTGATTTTCGCGATACCGTTTCTAACTTGCAGTCTTATTTGCTATCTTTCTAAAAAAGACGTAGGCTTCGCTTGTGCATGGGTGTTGGTATTTCTTGCTGATATGTATATACGGTTTGGAACCGGTATCAGCTGGTCAACAATAAGATTAACTTCACAATGGGAGCCCTCAATGAATTATTGGCGACTTTTAATTGCCTGGGTACAGTTTGCGGTTATACTATCATTAGTTGTATATACGATAGTAAGGGCAAGGAAGATTGTTACTGATATTACATCAAAAATCAAACAAGAGCTTATTGCTTATTGGCTCGGCTTTATCATTTTTCAAGGAAGCTCCAGTATAACCTCATACTTTATTAATAAAGCAATTATAGAGCAACAAAGAATCCCTGAATTTTTATCATCATTGAGTTGGGTTTTTCAGTTAACAGATTGGCTTTGCATCTTCTTTTTCGCATTTGCCATGGCTAAAACGGTGGTATACGTAAGAAATAAAAAGAAATAATGCCGTTATCGCCAAAATTTATTGTGTAGGTGAGTTTGTTTGCACGGAAAGCTTGAATATTAAGAATAATAGGTAAAGGATTTCATTATACGTGCCTAACGGCACTATAACTCTCCACCAACACTCCGCTTTGCTACGTGTCGGTCCCCCTCTCTTCACAAGAGAGGTACACCACCTTTGTAAACTTGTTGGTTTAGTAAATTATTTGTTCCTTGCGAAGCTTTATAATCGGCACGAAGTGCCCCTTCACTCCTCACTCCTAACTCCCCACTCCTCACTAAATCGTGAGCAAAGCGAACTCTGGTGACTGGCGACTAGTGACTGACTTCCCATTTCCAATTTTCAAAAAAGCCTTTACAAATTAATTTTCTTGTGTTATAATGTCAAAGCCTTATGACTCGGAGTGCGGATTAAGCTCTGAAAAGAGAATTCACCTACCGCTTTTCTGGGTTATTTGGGAATAATTTAATGAGGTGAAAAAAATGACACAGGCAGAAAAACAGGCAATTATCAAAGAATTTGCTACACACGAAGGAGATACAGGTTCTCCCGAAGTTCAGATCGCTGTTCTTACAAAAAGAATTCACGACCTTAACGCACATCTTAAAAACAATATGAAGGACCATCATTCACGTCGCGGTCTTCTTAAAATGGTAGGTCACAGAAGAAACCTTCTTGCTTACCTTCAGAAGAACGATATCGAACGTTACCGTGCAATCATTGCTCGTCTCGGTCTTCGTAAATAATTGCTCATTTCGGGACAAACGGCTTACCGTTTGTCCCGTTAGCCGTTTTTTTAATGTTATTTTAACCCGCTTTTTCGGGTATAATTAATTGTATTCAATCCGCTGATTTCGGTTTTAGCGATAAAGAAAAATGCACACGCTGATTTTCGCTTTTGCGTTTTTCTTTGTTGCTAAACCAAGGACGCGGAAATAAAATAAAAGAGGTAAAAATTATGTTTTTTAAAGACTTCAGAACTTTTGAAACAGAAGTTGCCGGTAGAAAGTTAGTTATCGAAACCGGTAAAATGGCCGGTCTTGCAAACGGTGCTTGTCTTGTTCGTTACGGCGAAACAGAAGTACTTTGCACAGCTACAATGGCTCCCAAGGCTCGTGAGGGTGTAGATTTCTTCCCCCTTTCAGTTGACTTTGAAGAAAAGCTTTACGCAGTAGGCAGAATCCCCGGTTCTTTCCAGAGACGTGAAGGAAAAGCTTCTGAAAAGGCTGTTCTTACATCACGTGTTATTGACAGACCTATCCGTCCCCTTTTCCCCAAGGATATGAGAAACGATGTTTCTGTTGTTGCAACAGTTATGTCAGTTGACCCCGACTGCTCACCCGAAATCGCAGCACTCTGGGGTGTTTCAACTGCTATTGCTATTTCTGACATTCCGTGGGACGGCCCCGTTTCAAGCGTTTCACTCGGCCTTGTAGACGGCGAATACGTTATCAACCCCACTCTTGAGCAGAGAGCAAAAACAGAAATGACAGTTACAGTTGCTTCAACTGACAGCCTTGTTGCTATGATTGAAGCAGGTGCTAATGAAATTTCAAACGAAGTTATGTTTGACGGTATTATGTTCGCTCACGAAGAGAACAAGAAAATCGTTGAATTTATCAAATCTATCGTTGCTGAAATCGGCAGAGAGAAAATCACATTCCAGTCAAACGACCCCTCAGAAGAGCTTTACGAAGCTATCAAGGCATTTGCTATTGATGACGTTAAGGTTGCTCTTGACACAGATGACAAGAGAATCCGTGACGAAAGACTTCAGCCCATCTACGAAGCTGTTCACGCTGAATTTGATGAGAAATTCCCCGAGGAAGCAGACAAGATTGACGACTGTCTTTACAAGCTCCAGAAATTTATCGTTCGTCGTTGGCTTCTTGACGAAGGCAAGCGTGTAGACGGCAGAGGCATTGATGAAATCCGTCCTCTTAACGCTCAGGTTGACCTTCTTTCAAGAGTTCACGGTTCAGGTATGTTTACACGTGGTCAGACTCAGGTTCTTTCAATTACAACTCTCGGTACTGCTCGTGACGCTCAGTTACTTGACGGTATTGATGAAGATGTTGAAAAGAGATATATCCACCACTACAACTTCCCCTCATATTCAGTAGGTGAAACAAAGCCCTCAAGAGGCCCCGGCAGACGTGAAATCGGTCACGGTGCACTTGCTGAAAGAGCTCTTCTTCCCGTTATTCCTTCAATGGAAGAATTCCCCTATACAATCCGTGTTGTATCAGAGGTTCTTTCTTCAAACGGTTCAACATCTCAGGGTTCAGTTTGCGGTTCAACTCTTTCTCTTATGGCAGCAGGCGTTCCCATTAAAGCTCCCGTTGCAGGTATTTCTTGCGGTCTTATTTCTGAAGGCGACCGTTTCATGACAATGGTTGATATTCAGGGTCTTGAAGACTTCTTCGGCGATATGGACTTCAAGGTTGCAGGTACAAAGAAGGGTATCACAGCTATCCAGATGGACCTTAAGGTTCACGGTCTTACTCCCGAAATCATCAAAGAAGCTTTCGAAAAGACATACAAGGCTCGTATGTATATCCTTGATGAAATTATGCTTCCCGTTATTGCAGAGCCCAGAAAAGAGCTTTCAAAATATGCTCCCAAGCTTCTCACAACAAAGATTGACGTTGAGAAAATCGGTGACGTTATCGGAAAGCAGGGCAAGGTTATTCAGAAAATCTGTGCTGAATGTAACTGTAAGGTTGACGTTGAAGAAGACGGTACAATCTTCGTTACAGCAGTTGATATTGACGATGCTAACCGTGCTCTTGATATCATCAACACTATTGCAAATGACCCCGAAATCGGTGCAATCTACAAGGGTGTTGTAACTCGTCTTATGTCCTTCGGTGCTTTCGTTGAAATCGCACCCGGTAAAGAAGGTCTTGTTCACATCTCAAAGCTTGACGTTAAGAGAACTGAAAAGGTTGAGGATTGCGTAAACGTTGGTGACGAGGTTATCGTTAAGGTTACTGAAATCGACGACCAGGGCAGAATCAATCTTTCAAGACGTGACGCTCTTATAGAGGTTGAAGGACTTGTTCCCGAAAACGCAGACGAGCCCGAAAGAGAACGCCGTCCCAGAAGAAACTTTAACAGAGATAGAAGAAATTAATTAAACAAAAAACCGTGAGCTGATGCTCACGGTTTTTTTAATGGCAAATTGATAAAGCTTCGCGAACTACCAATTAATCTTCGTCACCCTCAATATACATTTCTTCGGTTTCAAGCTGACCATCAATTAAAATTTGACGCATTTTATCCATATCTGTTTCATTCAATGCATCTGTTATGATATTGAATAAACGAAAATACATTTTTTTATACATAATATCACCACCTTAATATACCAACTTGGGATATTTAAATTATACCGAGTTGGTATAATTTAGTCAAGGTGATTATATGCGACTAAAACAACTTCGTAAAGAAAGAAACATAACACAATTAAAACTTGCTATGGATTTAGGCTTGAATCAAAACACAATAAGCCGATATGAAACCGGTGAACGCGAAGCTGATTATAAAACGCTCATAATGTTTGCAGACTATTTTGATGTTTCCGTTGACTATCTTTTAGAAAGAACAGATAAAAAATAAACAGCATCCCATTAAAATGCGGATGCTGTTATTTTTTGATGTTCCATATTTTTCGTATTAATTGGTTTACTGCAGTTGAATCTAACGATTCAACTACGCGACTTTGTTGTGTGTAGGGTACCACCCACCGCCCCGATTCAGTAATAAATAAAGGATAGTATATTCGCACGAAATATACTATCCTCTAAATTTAAGTCTATCGAAGGTCGGTCCCCCCTCCTTTTTCGTTTCACGAAAAAAGAGGAATAGGCTGTCGCAAATCTTTAATTTTTACTCCTTGCGAAGCCTTACAATCGGCACAAAGTGCCCCGACACTCCTCACTCCTCATTCCTCACTCCTCACTAATGAGAAATCCCAAGTGCTTCTCTCAAATTATCTCCGAGTATTCCTCTTTTTGCTTCCTCGGGAATGGAGAGGTTTTTAATGCGGTTGATAGCCTTTGTTATCTTTTGGGCATCTGCATACGGGGTATCGAGTCCAAATACGCTACGTTTATTACCTGTCTGATGAATAAGAGTGCAAAGCTGTTTATCGGTTATTGACCAAGCACCCTCGATTTCGTTACCGAAGGAATCCTCTTCCATATTTATACTTGTCCACCCTGCAAAAACGTGGTCAGTTTCCTCTCGGGAATTGTTATTCATAACAAGAAGAGCCTCTTTAAAGAAGCTGTATCCGCCTATATGCTCCATACTGAATTTTAATTTCGGAAAGTTATAGGCAACCTCATCAAAAAGAAGCATTTGATAATCGGCAATCCTATGCCAATGGAGACCCGTGTGAAAGGACAAGAAAAGGTTATCCTCCTGCGCTTGCTCGTAAACCTCAAAAAGCTCAGGGGAATCAATTTTCACCTCTTGTGCGGCGGGGTGAATTTTAATACCTAAAAGACCTAAATCGGCAATTTGTTTTACCTGCTCTTTAAGGTTACCTATATCAAAATGCACCGTACCGAAGCCTACGAAACGGTCATCGTTTTTAATTTCATTTGCAACCCATTCGTTTGCATTCTGTGTTAATTCATATCTTTCCATTTGAGATTGAAAAGGTGCAAAGCAAACCGCCTTTTCTATTCCGCATTCATCCATAAGCTGTTTAAGGTGGTCTATATCGCCGTTAGGCTTTGTGTTTTTAGGGAAAAGGTGGGCGTGATTTGCAAAAATTCTATAATCAGACACGTAAATCCTCCTCGCTGATATCCCAATCAAAATCGTCATCTTCGGGAAGGTCGCTATAATAATCCCAAAGCATTTCCTCCTGCGATGCGGTAAGCGGTTCTGCAGGCACTTCGTTTATAACCTCAAACTTTTTCATTCTGCTCCAAAGGCTCGGTGTTATACGCACGGTATAACCGCAAGCAGAGGGGCAAAGCCATTCCGTCATAGGAAGCTCGGGCACACCGAAGGCTGCAAGAATACTCATAATAACTCCACCGTGGGTTATTATAGCCGCACTTTTAGTGCCTGTTTTTATCATACCGTCAACGGTTTTTACAAAACAATCGCAAACTCTTGTTGCAAATTCAGAGTTACTCTCACCGTTAAGAGGACGGGCATCCTCACCGCCTGAAAGCCACTGTGAAAACTCCTCGTAAGGCTCCAATTCAGCAGCGGTATGACCCTCGAATTCACCGAAATCGCACTCGTCAAAGCCTCTCATTTCAATAGAATTCTTATCGGGGTAAAGAATATTTGCCGTTTGTTTGCATCTTTTTAAAGAGCTTGTAAAAACAACATCGGGATAAGGATAATCGTAATCCTTTTTCATCGCCTCTAACTGCTCTATACCCTCTTTGCAAAGCTCCTCATCGGTCTGACCGATATATCTACCGTCAATACTACCTTGAGTAAGAGCGTGACGAATAAAATGAATTGTATAAGTTTTCATTGCATTCTCCTGTGAAATAGTATATTATTATACACACTGTATATTTTTAATCAATAAATTATACTAAACTTTAATTAAGCTTAGGATGTGAAAATATGGAAAAAAATAATTTCAGCGAAAGACTTGTTGAGCTTCGCACCGAAAAAGGCATAAGCCAAAAGGAAGCCGCCGCCGATTTAGGCTTATCACAAGCACTTTTATCTCATTATGAAAAAGGTATTCGTGAATACAGTCTTTCATTTTTATGTAAGGTCTGCGAATATTACGATGTTACCGCAGACTATATTTTAGGAAGAACTCAGAGCCGTTCAGGTCTTGACACAGAACAGTTGGAAGATAGGGAGGAAGACTCTGTTTTCAACACCCGTTCTATCTACCGTGCGGCTATTATGACCCACGAAAGAATGAACGCAGGCTCTTATCAAGCGGGTGAGTGTGCTGACATTCTTTACGCCACAACTCTTTACAGAACCCTTTTTGCTGCGGCACAGAAGGGCTATATTCCTAAAAGATGGTTCAGCCTTCCACCACAGTATGCACAAGCCTTTTGCCTTGCTTTAACTGAAAGCTATCTTTCTGATTTTCCCGAAAAGAACGATAACTCAAGACGATACGGCGGCCCCGAACCGAAAAGTATCGAGGCCGTCATTAAAGGAATCGAAGGGATTCTCAAAAAGACGGCAAACAGTATCAAACCGCCTGAAAATTAAACCACAAAATCATATACTATGTCAACCACAGTATTAAACTTAGGGTTAATTTTTTACGTTAATTTTCAAATTAACCTTTGAGAACTTCTTTATACATTCTTATATATTCATTTGCAGATTTACCCCAGCTGTTGTCGCTTTCCATAGCACGCTTAACAAGAATGGGCCAACCCTTTTTATCCTGATAGCCTGCAACTGCTCTCCTTATAGCGTGAAGCATATCGTGGGCATTGTAGGATGAGAACACGAAGCCGTTACCCTCACCGTCACCGCTATCGCTTACGGAGTCACGAAGACCGCCTGTTTCACGAACAATCGGAATTGAGCCGTAACGAAGAGCAACCATCTGTGAAAGTCCGCAAGGCTCACTCTTTGAGGGCATAAGGAACATATCACTACCTGCATAGATTTTTCTTGCAAGGTCGGGAATAAAGCCTAAACAAAGGCCAACCTTATCGGGATATCTTTCTGCAAGACCTCTGAAGAACTCTTCATACTGATAATCACCAGAGCCAAGAACCACAAGCTGAATATCAGTTGTTGAAAGGAGCTCGTCAAGAACGGCTTTACAAAGGTCAAGACCCTTATGAGAAACAAGTCTTGAAACCATACCCATTACGGGAGTATCACTTTTCTCCGGAAGCCCTAAAAGCTTCTGGAGTTCTCTTTTGTTTACTGCTTTTCCTCGCATATTGTCAACAGAATAGTTTTTGAAAACGTCCTTATCCGTTTCGGGATTATAGTTTTCAACGTCAATTCCGTTAAGAATACCTCTTAATTTATAGCTTCTCTCACGAAGAATCGTATCAAGACCGTGTGAATACCAAGGGTCAAGAATTTCCTTTGCGTATGAGGGGCTAACGGTAGTAACTGCATTTGCACATTCAATACCGCCTTTCATAAGGTTAACGGCACCGTCATACTCAATAAGGCTCTTATGAGCGTGGTCAATACCAACAACGTTATCTAAAAGCTCTTCACCGTAAACACCCTGATACTGAATGTTATGAATAGTAAGAACTGTTTTTATATTTTCGTAGCCTGGCTGATTTGCATACATTGTGCTGTAATAAAGTGGTGTAAGAGCAGTCTGCCAGTCATTACAGTGAATTATATCAGGCTTAAAATCTATATGAGGAAGAATTTCAAGGATTGCTCTTGAGAAGAAAGCAAATCTTTCAGCATCATCATAGAAGCCGTAAAGAGCATCTCTTTTAAAATAATATTGGTTGTCGAGAAGATAATATATTACTCCCCCTGCTCTTGCCTCAAAGATACCGCAATACTGCCTTCTCCAAGCAACAGGCACGGAAATATTTGTAATAAATTTCATTGAGTCCTTAAGCTCTTGCTTTATACCGTCATAAAGAGGCATAACAACACGGCAACCGATAAGTCTTTTTCTTAAAGCCTGAGGAAGTGAGCCTGCAACGTCTGCTAACCCACCACTTGCTATAAAAGGAAGTGCCTCGCTTGCGGCGTATAAAACTTTCATTATAATAACCTCCAAAAATCGCTTGTAAAGTCCATAGGTAAAAGTGTGAAAGGCATATTTTAAATGCCTGCCATATCTATTATTTGCTGAATTGAGTCGTAAAGCCCCGATGCAAAGAAAATAATAATAAGAAGAATAAGCATAGCAAACGGTGTGCCTAACTCAATTATAGTTTTAATCATTTGCTTTCTTTTCATCATTCTTATTTCTGCTTCAAGCCCCTCTACCCTTTGCTGTAGCTGTTTTATAATTTCATTGTCGCTTTGAGCAGGTGCGGACGAGGCTTTCTTATCAGGTGGCGGAGTTGTTGCTCCGTAAGCCGCAGGAGCTTTTTGACTAACGGGTTGAATATTTTCAACCGCAAAGGTGCTTTGTGAATGCTGAGCGTTTATTTTTTCAAGCTCTGCTTTTAAAAACTCATCTCTGTCGGGAACATCTTTTGCTATTACCGCCCAAAGCCATTTTAACTGTGCTTCCGAAGGCTCGGAAGTGTTGTCAAAGCCCTTTAACTGACGGTGACAAAAAGAGCAGATTTTGTACTCCTTACCACCTATATTACGAGCCGTAAAATCAAGCTCATCTGTTTTACAGTTACATACAGGACAAACGCCCATTTTTCACACCTCACAAAAGAAATATATCAATGCATCAAAAAATCAGATAACAATTTCTTTACCTACAAACAAGGGATAGCTCTTATCACCGCTAAGAGTTTTCTTAGGTGTGATAACAGTGTTTTTATCCATAATTACGCAGTTAAGCTTTGCATCTTCACCAACGAAAGCATCCTGCATAAGAATTGAGTTTTCTACAACTGCACCCTTTGCAACTCTAACGCCTCTGAAAATAATACTGTTTTTAACAGTACCTTCAATTTGGCAACCGTCGGCAATAAGTGAATTTTCACATTTTGAGCCGATACCGTAAACAACGGGCATATCGTTTCTAACCTTTGTATAAATAGGTCTTTCTACAGAGAAAAGACTCTTTCTGGTAGCCTTTTCAAGAAGAGCCATATTTGCATTGAAATACGTTTCAACGCTATCAATTGTGCAATTCCAATCATTGATTTTATAGCCGTAAATATTAAGATGAGAAACGTTTTTCTGGATCAAATCTTTTTCGAAGCTTGTGTAAGCATAGCTTTCTGCATCACCGATAAGTCTTTCAAGAAGAGCTTTTCTTATAAGAATGATATTTGCAGAATAGTTTACGTCGTTATCAGTTTTAACGTCGATACCAACGCCGGTAAGCTTATCGTTTTCGTCAAGGCTTAAAGCCATTGTTCTTTCAAGCTTAGGTGCCTTACCGTTTGCATAAGCAATTGTAATATCAGCATTCTTTTCTTCGTGGAAATTGAAAAGCTTTGACAAATCAATATTGCAAATTACGTTTGAGTCAACGAGAAGAACGTACTCCTGCTTTGAATGGGAAATAAAATCCATAATTCTGTTAAGAGCTTCAATTCTGTCGTTGGCGTCAAGCTCTGTCTGACGGGGAGTAAAGGGAGGAAGCATATAAAGACCGTCAACCTTTCTTGAAAGGTCCCAGGGTCTACCGCTGCCTACGTGGTCCATAAGAGAATGGAAATTACTGTTTGCAATAACACCAACCTTTGTAATACCGCAGTTAACAAAGTTTGAAAGAGCAAAATCTATAAGACGGTATCTTCCGCCAAAGGGAACTGAGCCCATAGTTCTTCTTGCTGTAAGAGCACCAAGAGAAGCATCGTAAGAATTGGAATAAATTATTCCGAGAACATTTTTCGGCATCATACTGTTTCGCCCTCCTTAAAAGTCGGATCGTAGCCATGTCGTTCTGTGAGCCAAGGAGTTGTGGGCTTGGATTGTCTTCCTAAGACCGCTTGGCCTCCGACTTTAGTTCTTCTTGCTGTAAGAGCACCAAGAGAAGCATCGTAAGAATTGGAATAAATTATTCCGAGAACATTTTTCGGCATCATACTGTTTCGCCCTCCTTAA
>JAZUQS010000053.1:0-13803 GCA_045605825.1 Acutalibacteraceae bacterium | reverse complement strand
TTACTTGAAATAAAAAACAAATCTAAATATTGTTTACATGTTACTTTTAAATTTAAGAAGGAGGAATAAACACAAATATACACATAAGGAAAATATATGAAGGTGGAATTACAAAAGAAACATTGGATTTTCAACGATATTACACGATATAAACGGTACACCGAAAACTCAAAGAGACAATCAGTGTTATTTCATATTTTCCAACTCCTTGCAGAAATGCAGGGAGTTGTTTTTGTTTACTCAAGGTATCCCAAAGGTGAAAGACTTGATATTAGTAAATTCACCTTGTGATTTTATAAAGACACAATAAAAGAACAAAAAATAACCTCTCTACTTTTGTTATAGCAAAAGTAAAGAGGTTTTAACATTATTATACTTATATCTCTATAATATCATCGTCTTCGGGGATTTCAAGTTTTGTTCCATCGTCTGAATCGTCAAATAAAGGGAATTCGTCAGTTTCTTCAATAAGACCGTTGTATTTATTAAATTCAGCAACCATTTTATTAAAGTTTTTTATTAAAATAAAATGACCGAGGAAAAGACCAAAAACACTGCAAAAAACAACGAGAGCACCGCTTTCGCTGAATTTTAAGCCGTAACGCTCTGCATTAAAATTCATTCTTTCAGCCAATTGATATTTCCAAACAAAGCCATAAACAAAAACTGTTGCAAGGCTTAAGATAAAAGAGGGGATGTATTTCATCGTTTTTCTTCCGTCACCCTCGCAAAGAGTGTTAATATCTTTTGCTAATTTGCTCCAAAAGTAGAGAGCATAAATACCGAGAGTTATAACTGATAAAAAGTAGTATTTGAAAAGACTGCGTTGCTTAATTTCTGCTTTCAAAATTACGTACACCTTCTTTATAATTTATAAATTCAGTATATTATAAATCTTGGTAAAAATCAAGATTATAAATGTTAATAAATTTACGTTCAAAATCCTTTGTTTTCGGCAAAAAACTCGTTTCTGTCATTGACTTTTTTATAATTATATGTGATAATAATCTGTAAATTAATTTAGTTATTAAAAGTATTTTTTAAGGGGGAGACTTCTCTTGAAGAAAGAACTCGCAAAACAATACGATCCTAAAAACGTTGAGGAACGTATTTATAAATCTTGGTTAGATGGAAAATATTTCCATGCAAAGTGTGAAGAGGGTAAGCCTACTTACACTATAGTTATTCCGCCACCCAATATCACAGGTCAGCTTCATATGGGTCATGCGCTTGATAACACTCTTCAGGATATTCTTATCCGTTGGAAGAGAATGTCAGGCTTTGATACCCTATGGCTTCCGGGTACTGACCACGCATCAATTGCTACAGAAGCTAAAATCGTTGAAGCAATGCGTGCTGAAGGTATTACAAAGGAAGATCTCGGTCGTGACGGATTCCTTGTTCGTGCTTGGGATTGGAAAGAAAAATACGGTGGCAGAATCGTTGAGCAGTTAAAGAAGTTAGGTTCTTCTTGCGACTGGGACAGAGAAAGATTTACTCTTGACGAGGGCTGCAACAAAGCCGTTAATACAGTTTTCAAAACTCTTTACGATAAAGATTTAATCTACAGAGGCAACCGTATGGTTAACTGGTGCCCTTGCTGTAATACTTCAATTTCCGATGCAGAGGTTGAGTATGAAGAAAAAGACGGCAACTTCTGGCATCTTCTTTACACAGTTAAAGAAACAGGCGAAAAGCTTGAGCTTGCTACAACCCGTCCTGAAACAATGCTTGGTGATACCGCTGTTGCTATTAATGCAGAGGATGAAAGATACAAGCATCTTCACGGCTGCCACGTTATTTTACCTCTTCTTAATAAAGAAATTCCCATCGTTTGTGATGAGCATGCAGATATGACAAAGGGTACAGGTGTTGTTAAAATTACACCCGCTCACGACCCCAATGACTTTGAGGTTGGTCAGAGATGTAATCTTCCTATCGTTCGTACCTTTACTTATGACGGACGTCTTACAGGTGCAGAGGATAAGAGAATTGCAGACGAGCTTATAGCAAGCGGTAGAGCAACCGAAAATGAGCCTGAGGTTCTTGATTGCGGTAAATATGCAGGTATGACTACAATGGAAGCAAGAAAAGCAATTCTTGCAGACCTTGAAGCAGGCGGATATATTAAAGAAATTGAGCCTCTCAAGCATGAGGTTGGTACTTGCTACCGTTGTCATAGCACAATTGAGCCTATGGTTTCAAAGCAGTGGTTCGTTCGTATGGTTCCTCTTGCAAAGCCTGCTATTGAAGCAGTTGAAAAGGGCGAAACAAAGTTCGTTCCCGAAAGATTCACAAAGAACTACCTTAACTGGATGAATAACACTCGTGACTGGTGTGTTTCCCGTCAGCTTTGGTGGGGTCATAGAATTCCCGCTTGGTATTGTGAAGATTGTGGTGGCGTTACCGTTAGCGTTGATGCACCCGAAAAATGCTGTAAATGTGGCTCTGCAAATCTTAAGCAGGATGAGGACACTCTTGATACATGGTTTAGTTCAGCTCTTTGGCCCTTCTCAACTCTCGGTTGGCCCGAAAAGACTAAAGATTTAGAGCATTTCTATCCTACAAATACCCTCGTTACAGGCTACGATATTATCGGCTTCTGGGTTTCCCGTATGATTTTCTCTGCTCTTGAATATACAGGTAGAGTTCCCTTTGATACCGTTCTTATTCACGGTCTTGTTCGTGATGCTCAGGGTAGAAAAATGTCAAAATCTCTCGGTAACGGTATTGATCCCCTTGAGATTATTGATCAGTACGGTGCAGACGCTCTTCGTTTCTCTCTTGCTACAGGTAATAGCCCAGGTAACGATATGAGATTTATGCCCGAAAAGATTGAAGCAAGCCGTAACTTTGCTAATAAGCTTTGGAATGCAAACCGCTTTATCCTTATGAATCTTGATGAGGATGAGCCTGCACCCCATATCCCCGAAAATCTTGCTACAGAAGATAAATGGATTCTCAGTCAGTTTAACAGCCTCGTTAAAGCTGTTACAAACTCTCTTGAAAACTATGAGCTCGGTATCGCAGTTCAGAATCTTTACGACTTCATTTGGGACGTGTTCTGCGACTGGTATATTGAAATTGCAAAAATCCGTCTTAACGGCGATAACGAAGAAGGTAAAAAGACTGCAAAAGCAGTGCTTGTATACGTTATGAGCAACACTCTTAAGCTTCTTCATCCCTTTATGCCCTTTATTACTGAAGAAATCTGGCTTGCTCTACCCCATGACGGCGAAAGCATTATGATTTCCGAGTGGTGCAAATATGACGAAGCTCTCAACTTCCCTGTTGAAGAAGAGGCAATGAATAGAGTTATGTCTGCTATCAAGGCTATTCGTAACCGCCGTTCAGAAATGAACGTTCCACCCTCAAGAAAAGCAAAGCTTTATATTGCAACAAAATATATTGAAGATTTCACCAACGGTAGCGTATTTATGAACAGACTTGCTTCTGCTTCAGAAATCGAAATCGGTAGTGAATTTGATATAGAGGGTAGCGTAAGCGTTATTACTGAATCTGCAAAGATTTTCATTCCCCTTAACGAGCTCGTTGACCTTTCTGCAGAAAAAGCAAGACTTGAGAAAGAACTTGAAACTGCAAAGAAAGACCTTGAATTTGTTGAAAATAAGCTTAATAACCCCGGCTTTATGGCTAAAGCACCCGAAAAGGTTGTTGCTGCTCAGCGTGAAGCACAGGCTAAGCATTTAGCAAAAATTTCAATGCTTGAAGAAAGTATTCAGAAGTTACAATGAATTATATTGAATCGGTAAATTATATACATTCATTATTAAAATTCGGTATCCGTCCCGGTTTAAACGGGATGGATGCCTTATTGCATTTGTTGGGTGAGCCTCATAAACATTTGAAGTACGTTCACGTTGCGGGAACAAACGGTAAAGGCTCAACCTCAACCGCAATTTCAAACGTTTTAATAGAAGCAGGCTATAACGTAGGGCTTTACACCTCGCCTTACGTTACCGATTTTCTTGAAAGGGTACAGTATAACGGTAAGCCTATTGAAAGAGAAATTTTTGCGAATTCTGTTACTAAAGTAAAAGAATTTGTAGAAATTCTTGAAAATCAAGGTGCGCAAATTACAGAGTTTGAAGCTCTTACAGCATCAGCGTTTTTATGCTTTAAGGCTCTTGAATGTGATATTGTTGTGCTTGAGGTTGGTCTTGGTGGCAGGCTTGATGCTACAAACGTTATTGAAACTCCATTAGTTAACGTTATAACCTCGTTATCAATTGACCATTCTGCAATTTTGGGCAATACTATTGAAGAAATTGCCTTCGAAAAATGCGGTACTATTAAAGAAAACGGTACAGTTGTAGCTTCTTACGGGCAACCCGAAAATGCTGTAAAAGTTATTAAAAAAATATGTTTAGAAAGAGATAATTCTCTCGTTGTGCCTGATGAATCGCAAATCAAAGTTCTCGATTCCGGCATTTTCGGAGTTGAGTTTACGTATAAAAACAGCGTTTATAAAACCTCAATGGCAGGCTTCCATCAGATTAAAAATATGACTTGCGTTATTGAGGCTTGCTATGTTCTTAGAAGTTTTTTTGAAATTTCAGATGATGATATATATAACGGAATAGAAAAAACTGTTTTGCCTGCAAGGGTTGAGGTAATATCAAAATTGCCTTTAGTTATTCTTGACGGAGGTCATAACGAGGACGGTGCAAAGGCTTTTTATGACAGCGTTTCACCGTATCTTTATAAATACGATAAAATCTACGTTGTGGCGGGTATGATGGCTGATAAGGCCGTTAAAACTTCGTTAAAGCCATTAATAGAATATTGTGATAGCTTTATTGCGGTGACTCCTGATAATCCAAGGGCTATGAGCTGTGACGAGTTAGCGGAAATTGCAAAACTTTTTTGTAATGACGTTACCGCTATACCGTCACCCGTCGATGCAGTAAAAACGGTTTCAGCCGCTTTGGGTGAAAATGATGTGCTTTTAGTCGTAGGTTCTCTTTATCTTGCAGGTGAGGTAAGAGAAACTCTTTTAGAACTCTTTTAAATTTACAGTAATTTAATTGATTTTAATAAGCTTTAGTGGTAAAATATTTATATAAAATTAGCGAGTTAAGGTTTTTACTAACTTGCTGTAAGGAGTACTTAAATGGTTGAATTTGATGCTTTTGCAGGCGGTATTGAAATAGGCGGCTTGCGAAATATGCTTGAAATTAAAATACTTATTTGTTACATTCTCGGTAACGTAAAAACACCTATGAAGCGTACGCAAATTTGTGATGCTCTTCAAAAAACAGGTCTTGTTAATTATTTTGATACAAACGTAGCTATAGACGAGCTTCTTGCAACTGAAACGCTTAAAGAAACTGAGTATTTCGGCGAAAACTGTCTTGACGTTTCTGCAAAGGGAATTTACGGTGCAAGAGAGCTTGAAAACAATCTTCTTCCCGGTGTAAGAGACCGTGCAGTTAAAACTGCTTTAAATATCGTTGCAAGAGCGAGAGCCGAAAGAGAGAATAAGGTTGAAATCAAAAAAGTTCATAACGGTTATGACGTAACCTTTGAAATTGAAAGCCTTGGTGATAGATTATTATCACTCACTCTTAACGTTACTGATGAATTTCAAGCTGAGCAGTTAAAAGACGGCTTTCTCGATGACCCCGGTGCACTTTACTCAGATATCATCAACAGGCTTGTAAAAGAATAATTAAAATTTAAACACCTGACACTTTGACTGTTAACACAGTGTGTCAGGTGTTTTTTCGTTCTGTTTATTATGCTATTTTATTTTGAGCATCCGCAGTTGCCACCGGGGTTGAAGGATGATGATGCACAGTCATTTCCCTTTAAGTTCGGGGGAAAGAATTCATCAATAGGGAAGCAAATCTTCTTAAAGGTGTCGCAGGGGTCCTCTGTGTCGCAGCAGCATTCTTTAGTAGGTACGCAGAAATCGTAAGCGGGAATAAGCATCTGCACGTCTCTTTCAAGCTGAATAATTGTGAAAATACCGAGAGTAACCTTAACGGCTTTTTCACAGTCGCAAGCATTAAAATCGCCCTCAAAGCAACAACAAATATTTCTCGGGATATTGTCACAGCAGTTACCGAGAGTGTTACAGCAATCGCAAACTCTGCAAATTTTAGCATCAAGCACAATTGGGTCTACGCATTGTACCTTTGCCTTTGGGTTAGTGTTACCGATAGGCATCTGATCATCGAAGCCGTCACAAACGTAGCTTGATGAGAAGATTTTAACGTTACCGTCGCTACCGTAAAGAATGCATTTTTTACCGAAGGTAACAAGACCTTCAAGGATTGTAGGTGAAGCGGTAGGGCAGGTATAAGCGTCAAGGCATACCTTTACGAAAAACGTAAGGTCAACGGAATAGCACCCTTTGTTGAAGGGTACTTTTTCAACTTCAACAAGGCAGTTAAGTATTTGTGCGGCTCTTGGTTTAACTACAGAAGCATTGTCGAGAATACATTGACCTCTGTCGGTAAGGTAAACTCTTAAATCTGTAAGGCAATCCTTGTCGGCGCAAGAGTCGTAAACTCTGTTAGTGTCAATACAAATAGCCTCTTTGATGTGGTTAAGCTCTGAGCCTGAATAGTTTTTGTTATCAGCCATATCTTTTCCTCCTGAAATGTATTTGAAGCTAAAAACTTAAACTTCATTACATAGTATGAAAAGATGCGGGAATAGTTACAGTTTTATTTTATACGCCCGTTAAATCAAAGGGTGGAATATATTCCTCTTTAGCTGATGAAAGCTCCTGCATAAATCCGTCTTCAATGCCTGAGTCGAATAAATAATCTTCTATTTCGTCGTATTCCTCTTGGGTGAGCCTTCTTGATAACTCATGGTGAGGGCAGGGGGAGATAGGAGTAAACTGACTCATAAGGCTGAATAAAACTTCACCTTCATTGAAATTATTTTTAACCCAATCAATAACGCCTTTTGTATTTTCAAGGTTATTCGGCAAAATCAAATGACGGATTACAACACCGCTTTTCATAATGCCGTTTTCATCAATAACATAATCACCAACCTGACGGTGCATTTCTTTAATAGCCTTTGTAGCCGTTTCAAAATAATCGGGTGCTTTAGAATATTTAACAGCAAGAGAATTGTCGCTGTACTTTAAATCGGGAAGATAAATTTGAATTTTACCCTCAAGCCTTTTAAGCGAATCTATGCTTTCATAACCACCGCAATTATAAACAACGGGGACGGGGAGAGGCTCGTTGAGAGATTTTAAAACTGCATCAATAAAATGAGTTGCAGTAACAAGATTAATGTTGTGAGCACCTTGTGAAATCAAGTCTTTATAAATCTCTTTTAATCTTTCTACGGTGATTTCTTTACCGATACCGCCTCGGCTTATATCCTTGTTTTGACAAAATGAGCATTGAAGGTTACAACCCGAAAAGAAAACTGTACCGCTACCGTTTTTACCGCTTATGGGTGGTTCTTCCCAAAAGTGTAAAGCAGCCCTTGAAATAACGGGGTTTTCACCCATAAGGCAAAAGCCCTTACCGTTGTCGGTAAGAGCTTTTCTTAATACGTTACATTTTCTCGGACAATCGTTACAAAGGTACATAATCAGTTACCTGAAACAAGCTCAAGATAGCTCATTGAAAGCCATCCGCCTGTGCCGTTGTGAACAACATAGCCCCAATCATCCCAAACGGCAAGAACTTCAACCTCTACATCCTTGTCAATGTCAAGAATTCTGTCTGCTTCTGAATTGGGCTGTATTCTCATACCTAACGGGTCTTCCTGAGTAGCAACCTTGTAGGTGCCCGTAGTGTAAGAAGCTGTGTTGTTTGTTACAGGCTTTTCAACAACCTTGTTTGTAGTAGCTTCTGTTGTAGAATCGTCTGAATCAGCTTCAGGCTTTTTCTCGTCATTGTTTTTATCGTCTTTATCTTTATTGCTTGAATTCATATTAGCAATTGCTTCAAGGTCTAAAGAAACACTCTCTTCAGTTGTTGTCTTTTCTGCTTCTTTTTTATCAGAATTAGCTGACGCAGTAGCAACAACCGCAACAATAACTGCGGCTAAAACTAAAAGAGCTGAAATTATTAAAACAATAGTATTTTTGTTTCTCAATTTATCCATAATTATCTCTCCTTGAGAAAATCTTTTCGACATTATATCAGTTTTTCAGACAAAAATCAATAGTAAACATATTAATGCTTATTAGCCATATTCTACTAAATTTAACAATCTGTAAACACTTAAAAATATAATAAAAAACTATTGCTATATAATAGTATATTATGATATAATAAACTGCAAAATTATTGGTGGTATTATGTCTGCTTTTGAGTGTATGTTTTGGTGGTGAATTAAGGTGGTAATTTTCGGTATTGACCCCGGTTATGCGATTGTGGGTTGCGGTATCGTCCGTTACGAAAGAAACAATTTTTCGTTAATGGGCTACGGTGCAGTTACTACCGATAAAGATATGCCGTTTAATGAACGCCTTAAAAAGATTTACGATGACCTTACCGAGCTTTTGGAAAAATTCAAGCCCGATGCAGTAAGCATTGAAAGGTTATATTTCAACACTAACCAAAAAACAGCTATCGACGTTGCTCAGGCAAGAGGCGTTATCGTTCTTGCTGTTGAAAATGCAGGTATACCGCTTTTTGAATATACACCGCTTCAGGTTAAACAAAGTATAGTCGGCTACGGCAGGGCGGAGAAAAATCAAGTTCAGGAAATGACAAGAATGTTTTTACATCTTGATTCTATACCAAAGCCCGACGACGCTGCCGATGCTCTTGCTCTTGCAATATGCCACGGCCACTCAAGCGGCTCTTTGATTTTAGGTATAAATAAATAGGTGATTATATGTTTTACAGCTTAACGGGTAAATTGATATATAAGGATGAGCAAACGGTTGCTATCTCATGCGGTGGGGTAGGGTTTAAATGCTTTACTACAAGAAAAACTCTTTCAGAGCTTTCTTTGAAAGATGGTGAGGTTACAGTTTTTACTCATCTTAATGTTCGTGAAGATGCTCTTGATTTGTTTGGCTTTTCTACTGTTCAGGAGTTAGATGCTTTTAAATTGCTTATAAGCGTTTCGGGCGTCGGTCCTAAAGCCGGGCTTGCAATTCTTTCAGAGCTCAGCCCCGATGCATTCGCGGTTGCCGTAGCTTCCGGTGATACTAAAGCAATTACGGCTGCAAACGGTGTAGGTCCCAAGCTTGCTCAAAGAGTTATTATGGAGCTTAAAGATAAAATCGGCGGTATGTCTTTCGTTTCAGAAGAAAGCAGTGCCGTTTCAAGTGCAGTGTCTTCAGTAAACAATATGAGCAATACGTCGGAAGCTGTAGCTGCTCTTACTGCACTCGGTTATTCTCAAACTGAAGCTTCCGTTGCTGTCAGTAAGCTTTCACCAACGCTTTCAGTTGAGGAGCTTATTAAGGGTGCTCTTAAAAATATGACGTTGAGATTTTAACTGATATATAGGAGATTATAATGAACGACTTTTTTATTGCAGATGAGGAGAGGGTAATTGCTCCCGAATATATTTCGGATGACAATGAAATCGAAACCTCTCTCAGACCTCATTCTCTTGACGAATACATAGGTCAGGAAAAAGCAAAAGAAAATCTTAAAATATATATAGAGGCCGCTAAAAATCGCCACGAATCACTTGACCACGTTTTGCTTTACGGCCCACCCGGTTTAGGTAAAACTACTCTTGCAGGTATCGTTGCAAACGAAATGGGTGTTCAGATTCGCGTTACCTCAGGTCCGGCAATTGAAAAGCCGGGTGATTTAGCAGCCCTTCTTACAAGCCTTAACGACGGCGATATTCTTTTTATTGATGAAATTCACCGTCTTTCAAGAAGCATTGAAGAAGTTCTTTATCCGGCTATGGAAGATTTTGCTCTTGATATCATTATTGGTAAAGGTCCTTCGGCTCGTTCAATACGCCTTGATTTAAAGAAGTTTACTTTAATAGGTGCCACTACAAGAGCAGGTCAGCTTTCAGCCCCGTTAAGAGACCGTTTCGGTGTTATTTTAAGGCTCGAGCTTTATACTCCCGAAGAACTTGCAAGAATAGTTAAGCGTAGTGCCGGCATACTAAATATTGAGACGGAAAATGACGGTGCGTTAGAAATTGCTTCACGTTCAAGAGGTACACCTCGTATTGCAAACAGGCTTTTAAAAAGAGCCAGAGACTATGCTCAGGTTAAGGGTAACGGCGTTATAACTGTTGAATCTGCTCAAAATGCTCTTGAAAGAATGGAAATTGACGAATTAGGTCTTGACCTTGTTGACAGAAATCTTTTAAAAGCAATGATTGAGAATTACAACGGTGGCCCCGTTGGTCTTGATACAATTGCCGCAATGATAGGTGAAGAAGCTGTTACAATTGAAGACGTTTACGAGCCTTATTTAATGCAATTAGGCTTTTTAACAAGAACACCAAGAGGCAGAAAGGTAACCGCATTGGGTTACCGCCATTTAGGTTATAATCCGATTGAAAACGATTCACAAGGTACTTTTGATTCTTATTGATTTAGGAGTGATTCATCATGGGTAGACTTTTTGGTACAGACGGTGCAAGAGGTGTTGCAAATTCAGAGCTTACTTGTGAGCTTGCAATGCAAATAGGAAGACCTGCCGCTATGGTGCTCACAGCTCATACCAACAAAAGACCAAAGGTTCTTATTGGTATGGACACAAGAGCTTCGTCACAGATGCTTGAATCTGCAATTTCTGCAGGTCTTTGCTCTGTTGGTGCAGATGTAATGCTTTTAGGCGAAATTCCAACACCTGCAGTCGCGTATCTTGTAAAAAAATACGAGTATGATGCAGCGGTTATGATATCAGCATCTCATAACCCTTGTGAATATAACGGGATTAAAATTTTTCAGGGAACAGGCTATAAATTGCCTGATAACCTTGAAGAAGAAATTGAAAGCATTATTCTTGATAAAACTCAAGTCCCACCCATTAAAGTCGGCGGTGAGGTTGGTAGAATTACCCGATCAAAAACTGCAAGAACTGATTATTCGAATTATCTTAAATCAATCGCAAAGAATGATTTAAAAGAATATGATATTAAAAACCTTAACGGCTTGAGAATCGCTGTTGACTGTTCAAACGGTGCTTCATCAGCAATTGCGCCTAATGTTTTTATGAGCCTTTGTGATGATTGCTTCTTTTTAGCGGCTCATCCTAACGGCACCAACATCAACGAAAAATGTGGCTCAACTCATCTTGAGGTTTTGCAGGATTTCGTTGTTCGTAATAAATGCGATGCAGGTCTCGCCTTTGACGGTGATGCCGACCGTTTCCTTGCGGTTGATGAAAACGGTCAGGTTGTTGACGGTGATAAGCTTATCGCTATATTTGCTAAATATTTAAAGGATAAAGGAAAGCTTAAAAATAATACAGCGGTTGTTACCGTTATGAGCAATATGGGCTTTTTTAAATTCTGCGAAGAAAATGGTATTAATTGTGAAAAAACAAAAGTCGGTGACAGATACGTTCTTGAAAGTATGTTAGAAAACGATTATATCATCGGCGGCGAGCAATCCGGTCATATCATTTTCCGTGATTTTGCAACAACCGGTGACGGTGAGCTTTCCGCACTTAAGCTTATTTGCATTATGAAAGAAAGCGGTAAAAAGCTTTCAGAGCTTGCAAGTGAAATGAAAGTTTTCCCTCAGGTGCTTATCAATGTTCGCGTTTCCGATTTCGGTAAAGCAAGATTTCCGAGAGATAAGGAAATCAAAAACGCTATCGAATCAGCCGAAAAAGAGCTTGGCGATACAGGAAGAGTGCTTGTTCGTGTTTCAGGCACAGAGCCTCTTGTTCGTGTAATGCTTGAAGGAAAAGATGAGGAAAAAATCAATGTTTTAGCACAAGAAATTGCACAGGTTATCAAGGAGAGATTACTTTAATGCGAATATCTGAAGATTGGAAGGATTATGAGCTTATTGATTGCTCTGACGGTGAACGCCTTGAAAGATGGGGCGATATATTCCTTATAAGACCTGACCCTCAGGCTTTATGGAATACACCGAGAACAAATCCTTTATGGAAAAATGCCCACGCCCGTTATCACCGTTCAAATCAAGGCGGTGGTTCTTGGGAATTTTATAAAAAAATCCCTGAGGTGTGGCAGATTTCATATAAAGAACTTAAATTTAACCTTAAGCCAATGGGCTTTAAGCATACGGGCGTTTTCCCCGAGCAAGCTTGTAACTGGGATTACGTTGGTGAAATAATTGAGAAAAGCGGAAGAAATGACGTTAAAGTTTTAAATCTTTTTGCCTATACCGGAGCGGCAACCGTTGCGGCGCTAAAAAAAGGTGCTTCGGTTGTTCACGTTGATGCTTCAAAGGGTATGGTTCAATGGGCAAAAGAAAACGCAGCTTCTTCGGGAGTTGCTGATAAAAATGTCCGTTGGATTGTTGATGACTGTATGAAGTTTGTTGCCCGTGAAATTAGACGTGGTAATAAATATGATATTATCATAATGGACCCGCCTTCTTACGGCAGAGGTCCCGGTGGTGAGGTCTGGAAATTGGAAAATGAGATATTCGGCTTCGTTTCACAATGCTGTGAGCTACTTACCGGAAATTCTCTCGCAGTACTTATAAATTCTTATACAGCAGGAGTTTCACCTGCGGTTATGAGCTATATATTGAATTCAACAGTTGCCAAACGCTTTGGAGGACACGCAGATTCTTCTGAAATCGGTTTAAAGGTTACCGATAGCGGTTTTGTTCTTCCTTGCGGTTCAACTGCAGTGTGGACAAAATAAAATGGAAAAAATTATTCAGTTTAAAAATGTAAGCTTCAAGTATCCTGACGAAAGTGCAGAGGCGTTAACAAATCTTAACCTTGATTTTTATAAAGGTCAGTTTACTTGTGTTCTCGGTCATAACGGCTCGGGTAAATCTACAATGGCAAAGCTTATCAATGCTTTGTATATACCAACGGAAGGGAAGGTAACCTCTTACGGTTACGATACATCTGTTGAGGAAAATGAAATGAATATCCGTCGTAACGTTGGTATGGTTTTTCAAAACCCTGATAATCAGATTGTTGCAACAATAGTTGAAGACGACGTTGCCTTCGGTCCCGAAAATTTAGGAGTTAAACGTGATGAAATCAGACGTAGGGTTGATGAAGCACTTAAGCTTGTCGATATGTATGATTACAGACGTCACGAGCCTCACAGACTTTCGGGCGGTCAAAAGCAAAGAGTTGCTATTGCAGGTATTATCGCAATGCAAACAAACTGTATTGTCCTTGATGAGCCAACGGCTATGCTTGACCCAAAGGGCAGAAAAGAAGTTTTAAATGCTTTATTTAAGTTGAAAAATGAGTTGGGAATTTCAATTATTCTTGTAACTCATTTTATGGATGAAGCAGTGCTTGCTGATAGAGTAGTGGTTATGAATGACGGCTGTGTTACCCTTGACGGTACACCTCAAGAGGTCTTTTCTCATACTGAGCTTCTTAAAAGTATCGGTCTTACGGTTCCAAAGCCGTTAGAGTTAGCAACAGAATTAAAAAAATGCGGTGTTGAGCTTAACGGTTCACCCCTTACTGCTGATGAATTTGTCAGCGTATTCAAGGATTTTATAAATAACAGAGGTTAGAAAATGTCAGTGCTTTCAGTGCACAATTTAATATATGGTTATTCAAAGGGTACACCGTTTGAAACGGGTGCTCTTAATGGGGTGTCTCTTGATTTTGAACAAGGTGAGATTGTTGCCGTGATTGGTCATACAGGCTCAGGTAAAAGTACACTTTTACAGCACCTTAACGGTCTTTT
>JAZUQS010000052.1:0-44410 GCA_045605825.1 Acutalibacteraceae bacterium | reverse complement strand
TTATTAAATCGGAACGGTGGTGGGTAGTTCTCTTACGTCTTAGGTTTAGACGGATAGAAGACTACTTATCCCTCTTTTTTGCTTGCAAAAAGGAGGGTTGACCGACGCCGTCAGGCGTTGGTGGGTGGTACCCGACGTGAGATCCCGAACGTCGTGAAACCGTAGGTTTCATTGACACTAACTTACCTTTTCAAAA
This sequence comes from Acutalibacteraceae bacterium, assembly GCA_045605825.1. Taxonomy (GTDB): domain Bacteria; phylum Bacillota; class Clostridia; order Oscillospirales; family Acutalibacteraceae; genus DTU089. The sequence goes on along the minus strand of JAZUQS010000052.1, from coordinate 44,214 downwards.
AACAGCATACATTGTTTCACGTGAAACAGTGTATGAAAAGTAAATGGCAAATTGCAATTTGGAGAACGTAGTGAGCAATTATAATCGGCGAAGCCTCTTCACTCCTCACTCCTAACTCCACATTCCTCACTAAATCGCCTTCGAAGCATCAGCATCTTCATTTCGCACTTAATTTCTTACTTCCCATTTTTATATTGCAACTGTGTTACTTTTATGGTAGAATAGTACCAACGCTAAAAAGGAGTGCTTAAAATGGACTTAAAACAAAAAGTTACAGACGGCGTTTCCAAGGTTAAAACCTATTGGAAAACACCAATGGCAGGTCGCCAGATGACCTTCCGCGAAATTGCCGCTTATTCAGGTGGCGGTATCGGTGCTTATATGATTATTACAATGGGTACCGCTTGTTTATTGGCTGCTAACAACACATTACTTTCAAGTACACTGGGTATTGACCCTACGGATATGTACATAATGTATGTTCTTGCAGTTGTTGCTAATATTCCTCTTACAGGTATAAGAGCAAATATTATTGATAATACCCGAAACAAAGCAGGTAAATACAGACCCTATATTTTCACAATGGCTCTTCCGGCTGCTATTATAGCAAATTTGATGGTATGGTTCCCATACAATAAGCTTGGCGACTGGTTAGGCGAGGGGATGCTTTTCGGTGAAACAAGAGCATATATTGCAAAATGTGCAATAATTATGGTTCTCAACCTACTGTTGCATTTCTTCTATTACTTCTTCTACGATGCATACGAGAATCTTATCCACGTTCTTTCTTCAAACTCACAGGAAAGAGCAGACGTTGCTTCAGTAAAGAGCGTTGTTTATTCATTTGCACCTACTGTTGTAAACCTTTTCACGCCTCTTATTGCTGCTAACTTATTCCATACAAACACTACCGATATCCGTGTTTACAGATTCCTTTATCCGATTCTCACCGTACTTGGTCTTCTTCTTTGTATTGTTGTCTATAAATACACAGAAGAAAAAATCGTTCAGGCGAGAACTCATGTTGTTCAGATTAAATTTATTGACGCATTAAAAGCAGTTGCAAAAAATAAATATTTCTGGATAATTTCTCTTGCAGGTTGGATTGGCTTCCTCGAATCCTCTTACAGTAATGTAATGTTCTGGCTTTATAACTATGGCGGTGCTTGTTCGGGTAACGCTTACAGTATTGTTGTAACTGTTTACGGTAATGCTTCTCTCTGGGGAATGCTTGCTGCACCTTTCTGTATCAGAAAATGGGGTAAAAAGGCCGTTCTTATCGTTACAAATCTTTTTAATGTAGCATTTATTCTTTTAATGCTTCCGTTTGTATCAGAAATTCATAATCTCACAATCTGGCTAATTATGGGCTGTCTTTACTTAAATGCTTTGATGGGTTCATTTGCTCATATCCTTAACCCCTCAATTCAGGCTGATATCCGTGATTATCAGCAGTATAAAACAGGTGAGAGAATCGACGGTATGTTCTCTGCAGTTGCAACTGTAGGTACGATTATTACTCTTATTACATCATCTGTTCTTCCCGTTATTTATGAAAAAAACGGACTCACAAAAGAAAATGCGGCTTTAGTTACATCAAGACCCGAAATTCTTAATAGAGTTTTAGGTGACGGAAAAACAGTAGGACAGATTCTTTCTGAACAGTTAGCTAACGGTCAGGATAACTACAATAATGCTCTTTCAGCACTTTATGACCCTGATGTTCTTTTAAGCCTTATAAAAGTGCTTATTTTAGTTGCTGCTTTTGGTGCATTATTAAACGTAATTCCGTATATTTGGTATGACTTTAACGAAATAAAACAGAAATCTGTTATCAGAGTTCTTAAAATAAGAGCTATGTTTGAAGACTACGGCAACGGTGTTCTTGATGACGGTCAGCTTGTTGAAGCAGTTGATATTATACGCAAATCAAGAGAAATGGCGGTTGCACAGCCTAAAGTATTAGATAAGTCTACTTACAAGTCTATTAAAGATAAAGCTGAGAGAAAAGCGGCTAAAAAGGCTTACGAGGCTGATAAAGAGTTTAACGACGAAATTGAAATCGCAAAATTCGTTTGCGAAGAGCTTGATGTATTTTCAACCGTTATTATGCAGAAAAAGGTTGAAGAAAGCGAAAGAATTTACGCAAAAGGTCTTAACGGCATTCGTAATGCAGAAAAGATTGAAATAGTTGAAGCTATAAGAGAAGCTAAGGCATTACCCGCAACAACAAAAGAAGAAAAAGAAATCAGAAAGAATGCTATTGAAATTGCAAAATCAAGAAAATCTGCTTTCAAGGCTGTAAAGAAATACTTTGCAGAGGAAGAGGATTTCTCACAGCCCGATTTCGCAGTTCTTGAAAAATTCTTTGATATTGAGGACGAGTGCGACGATAAGCTTAAACCTCTTTATGATGAAAAGCGCCTTGCTAAAAAGCAGAAAGATTCTGCAAAGGTAAAACAGATTTCTGAGGAAATCAAAAAGGTCGAAGCAGAAAGAAACGAAGCACGTAGAAACTCAAAAGCCGAGATGGATAAGCACGCTTTCTTCAACCGTGCTGCAAAGCCTTACCTTGATGCAGATAAGCTTCTCAAACAGAAAGAGAATTATAAGCATTTAGACGAGATTTCAAGCCATTATGAAGAAGCTAAGGCTCGTTATGAAAAGGAATTAGCTGAAAAAGAAGCTGAGAGAGCTCGTAAATTAGCTGAAGAAAAAGCATACGATGAAAAAATAAAAGCAGAAAAAGCAGCAGCAAAGGCAAAGAAATAACTATAATTCCTTAAAAGAAAAATAAAGAGTTACTATAAACAATAAAACAGGTCTGCGATAGCATTTATAATTGCCGTCGCAGACCTGTTGGTTTTATATAAAATTAAATTGGAGCGAAGCCTCTGGCGATTGGTATCTTAATATTGGCGATATACAAGCGGGGCTTGTGCGATATATTTTGTTATACAAAATGCGATATATTTCGCTATGCTCAATGCGATATGATATAAATCCTTGCTTTTCTCGTGCCAAAGGCACATATCGCACCAAAGGTATATCGCGTACAAGGTACATATCGCAAATCTGTCAGGATTTATATCGCGGTGCTTTCGCACCACATTTCCCATTTGCCGCTTAATTAAACGAAACCCTTGTGAAAAGCCTTTGTACTTCTTTTTTGAGTCTTTCTATTTCCTCGTTTGTTGCGGGTGAAGAGCCGTCTACTAATTCCTTAGCGGTTTTTTGAGCCTCGTAAAGAATTCTTGTATCTGTCATAAGGTTTGCTATTCTCATATCGGGTAAACCGTGCTGACGGGAGCCGAAGAAGTCACCCGGACCTCGTAATTCAAGGTCTTTTCGTGCTATTTCAAAGCCGTCAGAGGTTTTGCACATAATATCGAATCTTTCCTGAGCCTCGTCGTTTTGGGCATCTGAAAGAAGAATACAGGTGCTTTCCTCGGTGCCTCTGCCTATTCGTCCTCTTAACTGATGAAGCTGTGAAAGACCGAAGCGTTCGGCATTTTCAATAGCCATAACTGTTGCATTGGGTACGTCGACGCCAACCTCAATAACAACCGTTGAAATAAGAAGCTGAATTTCGCCTGAATAAAACCTTTTCATAACCTCGTCTTTTGCTTTTGGCTTCATCTGACCGTGCAAAAGACCTAAGGTGCAATCGGCAAAATAAGTGCTTTTAAGGTATTCATAATATTCCGTTGCAGGTACAAGGTCACTGTCGCTTTCCTCAACGAGAGGGCAAACGATGTAGGCTTGTCTGCCTGCGGCAATATTTTTTCTTATAAATTTGTAAATTCTTTCGTGATAGCTTGTGGGTACGCAATATGTTTTAACGGGTTGTCTGCCCTTGGGTAGCTCGTCAAGTACCGAAATATCAAGGTCACCGTAAATCATCATAGCAAGAGTGCGGGGGATAGGCGTTGCTGACATAACGAGTGTATGCGGGTTATTGCCCTTTCCCGAAAGAGCTGCCCTTTGCCCTACACCGAAACGGTGCTGTTCATCTGTTATAACAAGACCTAATTTGTTGAATTCAACGTCATTTTGTATAACTGCGTGAGTGCCTACTACAATATCACATTCACCGCTTGCAAGCTCTTCTCTTATAATTCGCTTATTTTTAGCGGTGACGGAGCCCGTAAGAAGCTGAATGTTGATATCCTCACCGAAAAAGGCACAAAGGGTTTTAAAATGCTGATTAGCTAATACCTCGGTTGGCGCCATAAGTGCCGCTTGAAAGCCGTTTTTCACCGCATTATACATAATTGCGGCGGCAACCGCAGTTTTACCGGAGCCAACGTCACCCTGCAAAAGCCTATTCATAGGCTTTTTTGATTTCATATCGCCTATTGCCTCGGAAACAGCCCTTTTTTGAGCGTTTGTAGGCTCAAAGGGTAGAGAATTATAGAATTCTTCGGAAAAATCCTTTTCAATAGGTATCGATGTTCTCGTAGAACCCGAATTTTTTTCTGTAAGAAGACCCATTTGCAAAAGCAAAAGCTCTTCAAATATCAGCCTTCTTTTTGCGAGGGCAAGCTCTTCCTCGCTTTCGGGGAAATGCACAGCCTTAAGGCTTTCCCAAAAGCCCATAAGACGATATTTTTTAACTATATAATCGGGAATTATTTCGGGAAGCTGACCCTTTATTCCGTTAATGGCTGCTTCTGTAAATTTTTCAATTGTTTTTGATGGTAAAGCGGCAGTAGCCTTGTAAATAGGGCGTATTCTTTGCTTATCAAGAGATTTTTCAAATCTTGGCGAAAGCATATTTTTGTTGCCGTATTTATCTAAAGTAATTTTCCCAAAAAAAAGATATTCTTCGTCCTCTTTAAGCTGGTCTTTTACGTATTTGTTGTTAAAAAATGTTACAGGGATATAGTCACTGCCGTCGGCAATAACCGTTTTAACAAGAATTCTTCCACCGTTAAGCTGAACAACCCTCGGATTTTCGGCAACGATAGCCTTGATGCAAACGTTTTCGTTGATTTCGCAATCTTTTAATGCCTTTGTGTTGTTCCAATCCTCGTAGGCTCTCGGGTAATTACGCAAAAGGTCACCCACAGAGTATATGCTTTGCTTGGCAAGAGTTTTAGCTCTCGCCTCACCGATACCCTTTAAGAATTGTACACGTGTATCAAAATCAACCAAAAAATTCACCTGCTTTCATATAGAAGTGGGAATAAAAACATTTAAGAATAGCGATAGGATTCACATCAAATTTACTTATTTGTTTCCACCATCTTCATACCCGTAAATTTCTGTCCGAAGGAGTTTGCCCAGGCTTCGCAATAAAGCTTATAGTATGAAACGTTATTCTTTTCTCTGTATTTCTGAAAGAAATTGCACCAGATTACAGAGGGTATAGCAATAACGATATAATAAAGCGGACCTAAAAGTAAGCATTGCCAGGTGTGGCCGTATTCGTGAATACGGGTGTTATAGCTCCAGGGGTTAGGCTCCTCGCCTCTGTCCTTCATAAAGATAAAAAGACCCATTGAAAGACCGCCTGCATTCCAGGGGAGATAGACGATATAAGCGTAACCGAATTTACTGTGACGTCTTTTTAAAATTTTAGTGCAGATAAGGTAAGCTATACCGCCAACAATATTTACCGGAAGACCCCAAGTCCATTGGATAAGATAAAACAAAATATCCTTGAGAATATTTTTATCTTTTTTTGGTGGCTCTGTTACCGTAATATCAACGTTTTCTATTTTTTCAAGCTTTTTCATTTAATCAGCCTCCGAAATGAGCTGTTTAAGCTCTTCTTTTTTCTCAATAAGAATTATATATTCGCCGTTTTCGTTTGTTTCAAGTGAGTGGGCTTCGCCCTCGGGGTCGTTCTTTCCAAGCCAGGTGTTTTCAAGCTTGTAGCCCGAAAGAAGCTCACATCTTTCTCTTTCGTAATCGGTGAGAATTACGTTGCCGTATTTATGCTTTGTGGCAATAGCTGCCCTTATCATAGTATGGTCATCCTTAGTCATTTTAAATCTTCTGAGCATAAGCCAGGCAATTAATGCACTAAGCATAGGTAAAACTGAAATGCAAAGACGAATACCTAAAAGAGCAGAATCGGTTTGCTCAATGTAAACTCCCTCGTTACCCGTAACAAGACCGAAATTTTTAAGAATTAAGCCAACTACGAAGGTCATAACACCGCCGGTAACCTGCTTAATCATTGTGTTAAAAGTACCGATAACGCCCTCACGGCGTCTACCGGTGATGAGCTCGTCAACGTCGGTAAGGTCAGGTAAAACGTTGTTTCCAACGAAACCGAGACCGCTCATACCGAAGGGATAAAGCACAGCACCGCCTAAAATCATAAGAACAAGGGTTAAAAGGTAATTTCCGCCGGGCTCAACGGGTTTTACGAATAAAGCAATACCCAAGCCGATTATCATAAAGGGCGTAACTATTGCACCGCACTTGCTTTTGCCTTTTTTCATTGTAAGAGCATAATTGAGGGGGAATGCAAGGGATTCGAAAATACCTGCAAAGGTGTTGAAAAGAGGATAATATCTATAAAGATTTGCAAGATAAGTTATATAGTAAACGTTAGTTGTTGAGTAAAAGCTTCTTGCCATCTGCCAGAAGAAAGACATACAAAAATAGTCTCTGAAGGATTTGTTTCTGAATACTTGAATATATTCATTTATTGCAAATTTCAAGTCAAGAGGGGGAAGCTTATCGTTAAGTGAGCTTGGCTCTTTGCAGGTTTTAAAGGTTGCAAAGATTGAGCAGGCGTAAACGATTGAAAGCACGATACCCGTAACAAAAAACGGCATTTTCGAGTTTTCGGAAAGCTCACTTCCCGAGCCGAAAACAGAAAGGAATACAAGAAGAATAATATAAGAGGGAATCATACCTGTAGAGTTGAAAATATAGCTTACCGAGGTATATTGAGTTCTCTTGTTGTACTCGGGGGCAAGGGTAGGAAGCATAGCCGTATGAGGCACGTCTACCATTGTGTAAGCCGTTTTATAAAGAATATATGCGAATGCATAATAAACAACGCAAATTGTTGGGTTTTCTTTGGCGTCAAGACCGAAAGAGTTCCAAAGCATTGTATATGATATAACAAGGGGCGGAATACTCCAAAGAAGATATCTTCTGTGTCTGCCGTATTTTGACCTTGTTCTGTCGGTAATAAGCCCCATAAGCGGGTCGTTTATACCGTCCCAAATAGTAGCAATCATTACGATAAAGGTTGCGTGGCTGATATCCATACCCACAACGTTTGTAAGGAAAACGGTAAAATACATACTGATTATGTAGCCACCGCCACCCATGAAAATATTAGCGAAGCAATATTGAATCATAGGTAATACGGTTTCGGAAAATTTACCCTCAATACCTATAGCTTTTTTTATTCTCTCACCCAAAATAATCACTCTTTATTTATAATTTTTTAAGTATTCCTTGTAGAATACAACTGAATTTGCAATGCTCTCTAAAGAAATATGCTCGTTTTCGCTATGAACGCTTGCGAATTGTTCATCATTCATTTCAATAGGGGCAAAACGGATAACGCAGTCACAAATTTCGCAAAGGTGACGGGCATCCGTGCCTGCAGGTAAAATATACGGAGCAGGTATAACGTCGGGGAAAATCTGCGAAATAATCTTTTTTGTATAAGCGAAAGCCTGATGATTTAAGTCTGCAGGCTTAAAATACTCGTTATTTTCAGCAGGTACTAATTCAACTCCGTATTTATCGGCAATTTTTTTGATTTCTAATAAATCTTTTTCTAAATCCTTATCGTCAACGCAACGGATAAAAGCCTTCGAATAGCAATACTTTTCCTCTTTATTCATATTGATATCGTTAAAGGTGCAGGTTGTGCCTACCATAGACCCTGCTTGAGCATTAATTTTCGGCATAACCGTTTTTAAAAGACCGCCAAAGCACCAAAGATTTGAAAAAAGAAGCCTCATAACAAAGGGCGTATACGGTGCCAGATGGGTAAACATTGCTTTAACCTGAGGATGAAGCCTTGTTATGAAAATATTTTTCGTGTTTACCTCGGTAATAAAGGCACTCATTCTAGCAACGGGTGTATTTTTGTTTGCCGCAAGACCCTTGTGACCGCCACCGTCTTTAGCGTAGCAGTTTAAAGTGTATCTGCCTTTTTCATGCACCGCCATCATAGCACAGTTGCTTTTAATCATCGGTAGTGGTGGCGAAATAATAGCACCGCCCTCGTCAAGCACCGTTTCAAAGGTGACGTTGTGCTCTTTAAAATATTTTAAAGCCTGGGGGATACCGTTACCTCCGATTTCCTCGTTATGAGAAGATGCAATATAAACGTTACATTGGGGAATAAAGCCTTCCTCAAGTAATTCTTCAAGGGCGGAAAATTCAGCGAAAAGGGGAGTTTTTGTGTCGATAGTTCCTCTGCCCCATAAATTGCCGTCAAAAATCTCACCGCAAAAGCCGGGATGAATCCATTCACCCGTAGCCTCAACAACGTCGTGATGGCTCATTATCATAATATTTCGGCTTTCGTCCTTGCCCTTTAGCTTATAAACCCAACAGTCATCGCTGAAAATCATTTTTTCAGTATTTTTATGTATTAATGGGAAAAGCTCTTCCATAACCTTACGAAGCTTTTTAAATTCGGTATCGTCAAAGCTTCCGTCAACGGAAACGGTTTTACATTTAATCATTTCAGAGAGCCTCAAGGCGTATTCCTCTTGCTCTTTTTCTGTTTTATGTTGCGGTCTTTGTGATAATTTCGGTGCTTTTACTTTAGATTTTATCGCATTAAAAACTAAAATAAGAATAAAAGTAACTAAAATTATACCGCCAATAATGAGTATTTCCTTCAATACCTCACCCCGTTACTTTCAGAATATAACTATACATAATAAATATATCACTTTTTGAGGAAATAAACAAGGGATAATAATTGTATATAATACGAGAATTAGTCGGAAAAGGAAAAAAGCTTCTTGATTTTGATTTTTTACTGTGATAAATTAAATATATTGGATTATTGAGTGGGGAGTATCAAACTCAATATAAAAATTTCTTTGAAAGGATTTTTAAAATGGAATTCTTAAAAGCTATTTTGGCTTTATTTTTAGCGTTTTTTTCAGCTTTCAACGTTTTTGACGGTCCTAACGAGGTACATCGCCCGCAATCAACAAAAAACTTTGAATACCTGGAATATCCTGCGGAAGCAGTTAAAACTCCCGGCGAGGCAGGGTTAAAGCTAAGCGAGTTTTTAAGCCGAGCAGATGATGACGGTGACGAGCTTTACGTAAATGCTCAAGGTTACCAGGATATATGCGGAATAATTGAATCACCGTATTTTAAAGTTTTCGTTGAAGGAAAATCAATTCCCGTATATGGTACAACGGTTTTTGTTGGTGAAACTCAAAAAGGTGCTCTTCACTCCTTCTGCGAAATTTATATAGATACTACTCAATATAATTTCGTAGAGTTTCAGCTTAATGCAAAGGATTTCTTCATTAATGATTTAAATGTTTTCCCATCGTCAGCAAAAATGGAAACTATTTTTGCTGGTAGTACGGTTAATATGCGTATTACCGACATTGGTACGTATACTTTTGTATTCAATGAAAATGATCAGGAGCACGGCTTCACTCTTTTTGTAAAAGATCTTGTTGACGAAGAGGCTGAAATTGCTGAATTAGAAAGACAGTACGGCATAGACCACGTTGTAGTTGTTGAAAAAGGACTTCATAAAAGCCCTTGCTATAATTTCTTTGGCACAAACAATACGGTTTATTATCTTAAACGCGGTGCATATCTTCTTGCAGAGCATAAGTACGATATAAATAGCGAAGCAGACGATATGCAGGATACAAGCAAGCAGGATACTGCCGAAATGAATGCGGGTCAGTTACCGTTAGGTCTTACCCGTATACCGTTTTTGAATTTTAACGTTTGTAATAACGTAAAGCTTCTCGGAAACGGCGTTATTGACCTTTCTCATCTTGACAGACGTGAAAGACGAGGCATAGTATTTGCATACAGTAATAATATAGAGATTGACGGTATTAAAATTATAAATTCTCCCGAATGGTCTTTTATTACTTACGACTGCGAAAACGTAACAATTAAAAACGTTGATATTTTCGGTTACAGACAGAATTCAGATGCTTTTGCAATTTGTAACACAAGAAATGCAACTATTGATAATTCATTCTGCCGAAGCGGTGACGACCTTTTCGACGTTAAAGCCGCAGGCGGAAGAGCAGAGGCAATAAGCAAAAATATTACGTTTTCAAATTGTACCGCATGGAACGGTAAAGCAAGATGCTTTGGTATATGCGGTGAGGTTGAAAAGGATATTCAAGACGTAACCTTCAGGGATTCAACAGTTATTTTCCACGATGCAACCTGGGATTTAAACAGAATTCCCGCTATTGCCATCGTTGTTGAAAATCAAGGTGGAAGCATTTCAAACGTTACCTTTGAAAATATGGAAATATATAAGGCTCACGGCAGAGCAATCGGTTGCCTTATTTACAACAGTGCTATAGAGAATTTCAATATTTCAGACGTTGTTTATAAAAATATAACGTATAATTCAGCACAGCCTAATAAGCTTGCTTCTAACGGAAAAACGACAAACAAAATTTCCGCAACCTTTGAAAATGTTTACGGAAACGGAAGTAAATTAACAGCGTTAGATAGCAAAAACTTTGAATATGACCAATATGCGACAATAACGGTGAAGTGAAGTTAATTTTGTTTGCAAAATTGCATCTTCATTTGCCCCTTTCCAATTTTCAACTTAATTTGTATATTTTCCGATATTTTGCCAATAAATAATAAAAACAATAGGAGGTTTTTATTATGGAAGGAAAAAACAATCAGGGAAATATGAGTGATAACCAAAATAATGACGGAAACAACAAGGAAAATAAGCCTTTAGAGATTCCTGAAAACGATTCACCCAGAGAAACAAAGCCCGTACAAGCGGTGAAAAACAATAAAAATAAAAAGTCGATGAATAAAGTAAAGGTGGCGTACGCTTTTGCTATGATTTTAGCAATCGGTGCTGCATTTACAGCGAAAATTGCAACGGAAAGGGCTTTAGGAAATATAACACCTATTGAGAGCGATTACGTTACAATATCCCCTGAAAAAGAGACGAGCAAGGATAGCGAATTTCTTACAGAAGAGCCTGATTTTGAGGTAAGAAACAACGTAACAAACGTACCCGATACAAGAAAAGAAACAGAAGAAAACACCGAAATCTCAACAACGGAAAAAAGCAAATTTTCAAAGCCCTACGAGGATTATTTTTCTTTACCTTTAGGTACGGATATTTTACGAGATTACGCCCCCGACAGACCTATGTACAGTGCAACAATGGGTGATTGGCGTACTCATAACGGCATTGATTTTCAAGCTGCCGCCGGTGAACAGGTGAAAGCAATTGCTTACGGCACAGTATCAAAAATTTACGACGATATTCTTTTAGGTACAGTTATTGAAATCGACCACGGAAACGGAGTAATTGCAAAATATTGCGGTCTTAATAAAGAAACTCTTGAAGTAAAAGCAACGGATACCGTAGATGCGGGAGCATTAATAGGCTTTTTAGGCACGGTGCCCTTTGAAAAAACCGATATAAGCCACCTTCACTTTGAAATAATTTACAACGGCAAAAACGTAGACCCCCTTGAGCTTATGGGGAGATAAACAACAGATCGTAAGTGGCAACGGTGCTTTAGCACCGCGATATAAACCCTGACGGATTTGCGATATGTACCTTGTACGCGATATACCTATGGTGCGATATGTGCCTTCGGCACGAGAATAGTAAGGATTTATATCATATCGCATTGAGCGTAGCGAAATATATCGCATTTTGTATAACAAAATATATCGCACAAGCCCCGCTTGTATATCGCCAATATTAAGATGCCAGAGGCTTCGCAAGATAAGAGATAAAAGATAATATTGAATAGATACTAGAAAAAGGTCTGCGAAGCATTTATAATCGCGTCGCAGACCCGAAATTTGCCACTTCCCATTTCCAATTTGCAACTAAAAAACTCCTTGTCGAAAGACAAGGTTTCTTGAGAACAGTTTTCAATAAAGAGAGCGGAATTTGGCACACAAATTCCATGCTTGTACCGGCATAATGCAAAAACTACCCGAAGAAGAGGAAAAGAAAACTCTTTTTCGGGTAGTAATTTTTTATAGTGATATTCTGTGCTAAATGCACAGAGTGGTATTTCCCTTTCATGAAGTGATATTGAAACCATACGGTTTCAGTGATATTTTATTCACCTATAAACAGACGAAGGCAATATCACTTGTCGTAAGACAAATATCACTGCGAAGCAATATAACTCGCCGTAAGGCGAATAAAACTGGCGTTGTATCCGGAAGAATACAACGCCATAAATCAAAGATTTATTTATACATCGGGCCGTATGCTTCGCAAGCACGGAAGTCAGCACTTTCAAGCTCTTGTGTGCCGAATGCGTTCCAGCAAGCAGGACGGAAGATTTTGCTTTCGTCAACGTTGTGCATTGAAACGGGGATTCTGAGCATTGAGCAAAGAGTGATGATATCAGCACCGATATGACCGTAAGAGATAGCACCGTGGTTAGCACCCCAATGGTTCATAACTTCATAAGCTGAAGTGAAGGGACCCTTACCTGTAAGAGTGGGAGCAAACCATGTGCAAGGCCATGTGTAGTCTGTTCTCTTCCAGATTACGTCAGAAACTTCATCGGGAAGTGCTACTGTATAGCCTTCGCAAATCTGAACTGTCGGTCCAAGGCCTTTAACAAGGTTAAGACGAATCATAGTTGCGGGCATTTCAGCACGTGTTAAGAAACGGCTTGAATATCCGCCGCCACGGAAGTATCCGTTGTCAGCTGCGCACCATTCAGTTGCATCGTTGATTGTTTTGATATCTGCTTCAGTAATATCGTACCACTCTTTGATGATACCGTTACCGTCAGCATCCTTAACCTCACCGCAAGCGTCAAGACAGCAAGCACCTGAGTTGATAAGGTGAATAAAGCCCTGAGATTCTTTAGCTTTACCTTCAAGGTCATAGCCTGTAACTCTCTTAACTGCTTCGGGGCTCCAGTATGTACGAACGTCAGCGAACATCTGGGGTCTGTTTGTAAGTAATTTCATAAAGAGCATGCTTACACCGTTAAGAGTGTCGTTTTCAGTAGCGAGGATGTAGGGCTCACGGGCACCGTTCCAGTCAAAGCTTGTGTTAAGCATAGCCTCTGCAAAGTCTGCATTGGGGTAGAAGTCTGTCCACTGTCTTTGACCCTGGAAGCCTGCTGCAATAGCGTTGTGGCCAACCATTTCTTCCTCTCTGCCTTCGGGAAGATTCTTGTTGCCGTTCATAAGGTCCTTGATGATGCACATCATCTTAACTGTGAATTCCCAGTCTTTTTCTTTCTGCTCGTCGCTCTTTCTTACGAACTCGGGGTTCTTATCGAAGCCAACCTTGCAGTTTTCTTTAACCCATTTATAAGCCTTCTGATATTCAGCCTCGTCATAGATGCCTTCTTCCATTCGACGAATAACTTCAACCTCATCAACGGATTCAACACGCATACCAAGATATTCTTCAAAGAAATCAGTATCAATTGAAGAGCCTGCAATACCCATACAGATTGAACCAATCTGAAGATATGATTTGCCCTTCATTGTTGCAACTGCAACTGCACTTCTTGCAAATCTGAGAAGCTTTTCTTTAACGTCCTCTGGCATTGTTGTGTCGTCAGCATCCTGAACGTCTTTACCGTAGATACCGAAAGCGGGGAGACCCTTCTGTGCGTGAGCAGCAAGAACAGCTGCAAGATAAACAGCACCGGGACGCTCTGTAGCGTTAAAGCCCCAAACACCCTTAATTGTAGCGGGGTCCATATCCATTGTTTCGCTACCGTAGCACCAGCAAGGTGTAACGGAAAGAGTAATCATAACGCCTTCCTTACGGAATTTTTCTGCACAAGCAGCAGCTTCTGCAACACGACCGATAGTAGTGTCAGCGATAACAACCTTTACGGGCTCACCGTTTGAATATTTAAGGTTTTCTGTGAAAAGCTTTGCGGCTGACTTTGCCATGTTCATTGTCTGCTCTTCGAGAGACTCTCTTACTTTAAGAGGGCCACGTCTGCCGTCGATAATGGGACGAATACCGATTACGGGATATTCGCCGAGAAATCTGTTCTCTGCCATAAGTTATATCATCCTTTCAACTGTACGTAGGTACAGAATATTTCATCTAATAGTATATCACAAATAAAAACTATTTCAATTATTTATAAGTAAAAATTTAACTGTGGAATATGTTGAAAATGACAACAATAGCCGAAGGTTACGGTGTTTTCATACCGTCAAAAAACTCGTTGTATCTCAAAACCCATTTTTCAACGTCTTTTCTGTCATATTTCGACGGTAAAAACGGCTCTGTTAAAGCAAGCTTTCCTAACCATACGGCAAGTAAAGAGGTTTTCTCTTTTAAAATCGGGTCGTTTTTTAATAATTTAACCTTTTCCTTTAAAAATGCTCTTCCCTCGCTGTTTGTTAAGGTACTGAATTTGTTTGTAACAATAACTGATATTTCATCGGTTGTTATAATCTGCGACTTGAAAAATTCTGAAACCTCTTCAACGGTTAGATAAGGCAAAATATTTTTTACAAGAACAATTCTGCAGGCAGAAAAACCGATTTCCTTAAAAAAGCTTTTCTGATATTCCCAAAGCGTTTCGCAATTAAAAAGCTCGTATGTATCTTTTTCAACTGCATCTGCAAGAAGCTTTCCTGCAACCATACTGTAAGCAATTCCCGAGCCTTTTACTGCATAGGTCATAAAAGCACTGTCACCTATTGCGGCATAACCGTCGGCAACAAGACAGCCTAAAGGCTGACAAAGAGGGATAGTTTTAAACTTTCCGCCGTAAAGAAAATCCTTACTTAAATGGGGATTTTCTTCATAAAGGCCTTGGAGAGTGTTCAAAACAATCTCATTATCAAGAGGAGTAAAGCTTGCAATAAGCACGTCTATTTTGTCATCTTCCGTAATAAGCCAGGAAAAGCCGTCAGTACCGCCACCGTTAATATATATATTATAGTATGTATCGGGTTGCGGGGCGGTTTTATCGTTTTTAAAATATGCTCTGTATGTATAAAGCACGTCGGTTTCGTTTAACCTACGGTTAATATTCATAAACGACGGAAGGGTATTTCTCAAGGGTGAATCTATACCACAGGCATCTATAACTAAATCACCGTAAAAATCGCCTGAGTCAGTTTTTATACCAACAACTCGGCTACCTAGAATAATAGGTGCTTTTACTATACTATTATACATTATCTCCACACCGCTTTTTTCGCAAAGGTCGGTAAGATATTTTGCAAGGTGACGTCTGTCAACTAAAACGGAATCCTCAGATGGCGTTGGAAGAGTAATTGATGCAACAGATTTATCAGGCGGAAAAATTGTAAGAGTATTTTTACCTACTGTAAAATCAGGGTTTACGGGTATGTCTGCCATTTCAAATGCAGTAAGGTCTATAGCATCCGTTTGCTCTAACCCAAAACGGTCCTTATCGCATTTTTCAAAGATTGTTACGTTGTGACCCATTTCTGCAAGCTTTATTGATGCTACAAGACCGCCGCACCCTGCTCCTGCAACAAGAATTCGTGACATTTAAAACACCTCCCATAAGTATATAGCCGATAAAATTAAGATTTATTACATTTTTAATATATCATATCTTTTTTACAGTGACAATTAAATATTTTTTTGTTCATAAAAATTTCATTTTGTAACAGAAAATTGCGATTTTTGACCGTTTTTTGTAAACTATTTGGTATAAATAACAAAAGAGAAAGGCGTTTATAGTGCAAAATGCACATTGAAAAAGGGAAACTAATGTGTTATAATGCCCGAGGTTGTTACAAAAGGTTACAAATTTGTAATAATTTATTACAGACGTGAAATAATTATTAATATAAAAAATTACGAAAGGCAAACAATATTCTATGACAAAAAGCAGAAGAATTAAAAGTATATCAGCAATAATTGCTCTTGTACTCGTGCTTAGCTCAATGTTAAGCGTAAATGCAGCTGCCAAAAGCCTCGAATACTCAGCCTCATCTTCTTACAGAAGCAGTTCATTTTACAAAAATCTTTCAAAAGTAGAGCTTACAGGCGATCAGGTTACAGACCTTGTTAACGTTGCAAAATCTCAGGTAGGTTACCACGAAGGCTCTCTTTCAGGTTACGGTAGCGATAGCAGTAACATCACCGAATATGGCAGATGGTACGGCAACAACGGTACTTATTGGTGTAACGTTTTCGTTTCTTGGTGCGCTTACGTTGCTGGTATTCCCTCAAACGTGTTCCCCAAGCTTTCAGGTGTTAGTAACGCATATTATTCCACTCTTCCCTCAGTTGGTGCAGAGTGCTTTAAATTCTCTTCAAGCAGAAGCCTTGAAGCAGGTGACCTTATTTTCAGCTGTACTTGTTCAGGATCCTACGGCTGTGTTGACCACGTTGGTCTTGTTGTAGGTGTTGAAAACGGCACTATTTATACTGTTGAGGGCAATATGTCTGATACGGTTAAGGCTTGTCAGTATCCTGCAAGCACAGGTTTTTCTTCTTACTATCATGCAAGAATTAATTACGTTGCAAGACCTCAGTATGAAAACCGTGCTGAAGCAACTGATATTGAGCTTTCAAGCCCCAACGGAATTATTTCCTACGATAAAAATATTTACGTAATTTATGATACACCCGTATCATATCCTACTGCGGTAGCTCTCAGTGAGGAAATGGGCGGTAGCCTTGTTACTCTTGATAGCGAAAAAGAGCTTGAAGCAGTTAGCAGTCTTGTAAAAGACGGCTCTCTTGACAGATATTTCGTAAACGAAGCAGAGGAAGAGGGCGTTTACGCTATCAATTCTAACGGCAAGGTTGTTACAACTAAAGAATACAGACGTAACACAGGCTTTATCTGCGAAATCAATACTGATGAAACAACACCCGTAAATGCTGCAGCCTTTAACGGCAGAAGATACGAGGTTTATGATGCCAACGTTTCTTACGTGCAGGCAAAAGCTATTGCAGAGGCAAAGGGCGGAGCACTTGCAGTAATTAACAACGAAACAGAAGCAATGATGCTTTCACTTCTTCTTAAAGAGTGCGACGGCTACTTTACCGGTGCCGAGGGGACAAAAAATGCTCTTCTTAACGACGGCTCACATAAGCTTTCAGTTGCAGAAGAGAGCGAAGAAGTAGCTTACGGCTTTATTATTGAGTATGACGACTCTGTTAAGCGTACTTTGATTTACGATGCTAACGGCGGTGAAAACGTGCCTATCGAAAAAATCGCAAATCACGGTGAAAGAGTTAACGTTACCGATTTCGTACCCGTTAAGGGCAATAAAACCTTCCTCGGCTGGTCTTACACCGATAACTCAAAAACAGTTGACGTAAAATCAGGTGCAAGAATTAAGCTTACAAAGGATACAACCCTCTACGCAGTTTGGGGCTAAAATGTATTGTCTTTTTGCGTATACGGCGTTTGTTAGTGAGGAGTGTGGAGTTAGGAGTGAGGAGTGTCGGGGCTTCGCCGATTATAAAGCTCACTACGTTCGCTAATGAATGATGAATAATGAAAAAATAGAAAAGGGTCTGCGACGGCAATTATATGCTATCGCAGACCTGTTGTTTTTATAAAAAATTTATTGTATAATCAATTTGCAATTAAAAATCAATGCTCATCAAGGAGTTGAGAAAATGAACATTCATTTTTTAATAAGAAAATTCAGATATAGAAAGCTAAAGGTTTTGGAAAATTATTTAGCTTTTGCGGGTGACGATAACAACTATATTCATTCAGCGGAATTTAAAATACTTGATGCTGAATTAAAAGAGGAACCAAAAGAAGAAGACTTATTTTCTTACCTTGATGAATATGACAAAATAAAAGAAAAGTATAAGATAGACGGCATTGATACTGTTGACAATGATTTTGAAAAAGCAAAAGCCATAATGCAATGGCTTACTGATAATACGTATTATTGTGGTATGAGCTTTAAAATATTACCCGACGATACTCTCAAAATGCTTGAATATTCATATCAAAAAGGCTTTTCGGGGGCTATTAATTGCAGAGATAAAGCCATAGCTTTAACTGATTTATTGCTTTCTCACGGAATAAAGGCGTACCCTATATTGCTTTATAATATAACGAAAACCGAATGTCACTTCGTTACCCACGTTTACTGTAAAGAACTTAAAAAATGGGTAGTATTAGACCCATCGTTTAACACTTATTTTACTGACGAAGGCGGTAATATTTTAAATATATTCGGGTTAAGAGAATTGAAATTGCAGGGCAAGGAGCCTATAGCAAACGGCTATTCCTTTAATAAAACCCAACAAGCAAAGGATATTTATTTAAAATATTTTATCGGTAACAGTCTTGCCAGAATTTCTACTTGGAAAGATAATTCAAATGACGGCAGAAAATCAAAGAATATGGGTAAAAGAAAGATTTTTGAGTGCCGTATACCTGAAAGGCACCGATAAATTTTTCGAAGGAGCTTAAAAATGGAAAACAACGGTATGTTAAAAATAATGTTTATACGCCATGCAGAAACAGATTATAACGATTGGGCAGGGCGTGACCCAAGTGACGGTGAGCTCACTCAAAAGGGGGAAAAGCAATGCGTTGAGCTTGGGGAAAAATTAAAAGACGTAAAAATAGACGGGTATATTTCAAGCTCACTTTTAAGAGCCTTTAAAACAGCAACAGGTGTTTGCAAGGCAAAAGACGATAAGCCTTTACTTGAAATTTGCCCCGAGCTTATTGAGTGCGGATGCACACCCGGTTATTACGGTTGCAGTAAAGAAACACTTTCTCAATATTACGAAAACACAAAAATGTGTCCCAATCTTTTTGGAGATGATAAATATAATTTCGGTTGCGAAAGCATAGAGGATAACAATTTAAGAGCCCAAAAGGTTATTGATTACATACAGAAGAAATATTCCTTCGGTGAAACTGTTGCAGTTTTCAGTCATCACGGAATGCTCGAATATCTTATTCCTACGGCACTTGGAATAAAAACCCGTGATTTTTTCTTTTCGCTTGACAATATTTCCATAACAGAAGTAGGTATTTGCGAGGACGGCAACAGAGTTTTAATTGGTGTGAATAATTAATATTAACTTTAATGTGATATAAAAACACGGATATCTGAAGCAATTTCAGATATCCGTTATTTTGTATCGACTTACGTTTATTTATGATTTTTGATGTAATATTTGTAGAATTTTACACAGTTTGCAACTTCCCAGACGCCGATGCTTTCGTTTGCGGCGTGCATAGCGGCAAGCTGTTCATTACTCATTTTAATCGGGCAGAAGCGTAAGCAGTTATCGGCAACATCCTCGTAGTGACGGCAGTCTGTACCGCCTGTCATAAGGTAGGGGATAACGCCTGCATCGGGGTAGCACTCGTTAAGGCATTTTTTAAGATACGTAAATTCCTCGCCCTTATAGTCAACTGTGTTTGAAGCGTTTCTTGCGTGAATGATTTCAAATTCCAAATCATATTTGTCTGCATATTTCTTAAGCACCGCAAGAGATTCTTCAACGTTCTGGTGGGGTGAAGTACGAAGATTACAAACTATATATGCTTCAGAGGGGATAACGTTTGGTGTGTGTGAGCCCTCAGCCATTGTGCAACAGAAGGTGGTTTTTACGAATGCATTACACATAGGCGAAACCATAGGAAGCACCTTTGTAAGCAAGCCCTTGAAAAGCCACATATTACCGAGCACCATTCGAAGCGGGAAGCCTAAGAAGGGGGCAGCCTCGTCAAGCATTGCGTAAACCGCACCTGAAATTTCTGCTTTAAAAGGCTTATCCTTTTCGATATCAGCAACAAATTTTGAAAGCCTTGCAAGAGGAGTGTTGCTTCTCGGTGTTGAAGAGTGACCGCCCTTGCCCTTTGCAATAACCTTAAGGTCTATATAGCCCTTTTCAAGAAGACCGATAGCGGCACACCAGCCCTTCATTGTGGGAAGCTGGTCTTTAAGAATAGCACCGCCCTCGTCCATAGCAACGTCTAAATGTACGCCCTGCTCTTTTAAGTAGTTAACGAGCTTGGGAGCACCGTCACCTGAAATTTCTTCATCAACCGCAGTTGCAAGATAAATATCGCAAGGAGGCTCGTAGCCCTCAGCGAGTAACTCTTCAATAGCCTGAAATTCTGAGAAAACCGTTGATTTACAGTCCATAGCACCTCTGCCGTGAATATTGCCGTCAGAAATTTCACCTGAGAAGGGGTCTTTTTCCCAATTAGGCTCGTCAGCAGTAACAACGTCCTGATGACCCATAAGCAAAAGACCGTTTCTCTTTGAATCCTTACCTTTCCAACGGAAAAGAAGGTTGCCTTCGATTTCGGTTTTCTCAAGCTTTGAGAAAATGAGAGGGAAGTTTTCTTCCATAACCTTATGTAATTTGTAAAATTCCGTAAGGTCAGTGTTTCCTCTTAAAGATATTGTAGGCACCTGCACCATTTTAGAAAGCTTTTCAGCATAATCGTCTGCCTCTTCTTTAGTCGGGTTAATTGCAGGTGTGCTTGTGTTTTCTTTAGCCTTGATTTTAACCGCTTTTAATGCCGCAATAACGATTAAAAGAATTAAAATTGCTAAAACCGCAAGCAAAGCAAAGCCTAAATATTTCATAGTATCATATCCTTTCGGAAAATATTTAAAAAAATTATATCACGAAAAAAGACGTGTTTCAAGTAATATTGAAAACAAAAAGGCAAGATGCAAAAAGCATCTTACCTTTGATTAATCGTAATATTCTATTGTATAAATGCTTTCGGCACTTGGGGGAATAAGGCAGGTTTTAGAAGCAAGAATTTTTTCAAGATTTATAGGTCTTGAATCTGAAGAAAGCATTGCACCGTCAATTCTTGAATTTTTAGAAATAGTTATTTCCTTAAGATATGGGTTACCGCAAAAGGAGTTTGCATCAAAGCTTATCGCCATATCCGAAGGGAAGGTAAAGCTTATATCCGTCTTTGCCATAGGATAAAATGCATTGAAAAAGCTTGTATCATTACTTGTAAAGGATGGATAATATAATACACCGTTTATTGCAGAAAATCTTGCGTTACCTTCAGCAACAGAAAAGGAAGAAAGTTTTGAGCAACTACGGAAATTAGGCGTTGCAATAGTTGTGGTTTTAGAAGAAATAGTTATTGCTTCAACGTAAGAGTTATTGAAGAATGCGTTTTTTTCAATTTTTCTTGTGTTTTCGGGAACAACGTACTCTGCCTGTGGTTTTGCAATAGGGTACCAGATAAGAGATTCTTCTGAAGAGGTGTTTGCAAAAACAACACCGTCAATTGAATACATTCTTGACATAGAAGGGGAGTGCATTGAGTTTATATGTGCCCCGAAATTAACAGAGCTTATTTTAGGACAGCCTGAAAACAACGTGCCGAAGGAGTAAGTATAGCTTGTAGAGCCGTCGCTATTTACGAAATAATTGCTTGTTTCAAAGGGAAATTCAACCGTAGTAAGATTCGGTAAGGAATTAAAAACGGTTGTGTTGGCGGGAAGATAAAATTTTTCGCTACCTGATGAAGCCCCCTCAAAAACAATAGAGGTTATATTGCTTTTGTTTGAGAAAACGTTACTTCCCAAATATGCAACGTGCTTACCGTCTATTTCGGCAGGTACTCTTACAACGGAATCGCTACCCGTATAGCCAAGAAGCTTTACCGAGCCGTTTAACATAGTGTATGTAAAGCCGTTACTTTCCTTTGGTGCGGTGGTATCCTCCGACCCTGTTGTAGCTTCGGTAGATGCTTCTGATTCATTTGCGTTACCTTGTGTTTGGCTGGATGGTTCTTCTTGAGAAGAATCGTTTGTTGATGGGATGTTTTCATCTGTAGCAGGGATAGTTGCTGACGGCTCCGATGCGTCGGAGGTAGACTCGCTGTTTTGGGGATCGTCCTCAACAGGCTTTGTTGTAGACTTCTCCTCGGTTTTATTGAAAATTATGTCGAATATGTCACGCTTTCCCGTTGTGGTTATTGTTTGCGGTTTAGTAACCGTGATTTTATCAAAAACCTGTTCACCGTTTTCATCAGTAACAATTTCACCTGAATTATCAGTAACGGGTATAATTTCAGTTTCAGTTACCATAGTTGTACTTTCAAGTTTTGTATCAGGCTTTGAAACAAAATGCTTTAAAGATACAACACTTAAAGCGATAATTATAACAACGGCAAAACATATTAAACTGCGTATGAGCAATTTTTTGTTTGCAGTAATTTTTTTAATCAATATATTAGCCTCCAAAAAACAAGATGTTTTAAGAATAATAATAGTTTATTGCGGTTATTATACAATAAAAAGACAATTAAATTATTACAAGAATATAAACTTTTAAAAGTCTTGTCAAGTTTTTTATATACATAAAAATTTATTTCACTCTTTAATTGACTACTCAATATTATTTTGCTACAATAGGTCTGTTTTTTATTAAAAATTTAGGAGAGTTTTATGGAACGTGAAAAATTAGGTAGCCGTTTAGGCTTTATCCTTTTAAGTGCGGGTTGTGCTATCGGAGTTGGTAACGTTTGGAAATTTCCTTGGATGGCGGGTCAATACGGTGGCGGTGCATTTGTACTTATCTATCTTATTTTCCTCGTTATTTTGGGGTTACCCGTTATGACAATGGAGTTTTCTTTGGGAAGGGCTTCTCAAAGCAGTCCCGTAAAGCTTTATCAAAAGCTTGAAAAACCGGGGCAGAAATGGCATCTTCACGGCTACGCCGCTCTTATTGCAAACTTTTTGTTGACGATGTTTTACACTTCTGTTACAGGGTGGATTCTTTACTATTTTGTAAGCTTTATCAGCGGTAATATGACGGGCATTACAAACGAGCAGTCACAAAGCCTTTTCGGAAGTATGCTCAGCAGCCCTGCAATTACAGTGGGCTTTATGGCAATAGTCGTTGTTTTAGGATTTTTAATTCTTTCAGTCGGCCTTCAAAACGGCGTTGAAAGAGTTACGAAGTATATGATGATACTTTTGCTTTTTTTGATGGTTGTGCTTGCAGTAAATAGCTTTACTCTTCCCGGTGCAAAAGAGGGTCTTACCTTCTATCTCAAGCCCGATTTATCAAAAGTTGACGGCAACGTTGTTGTTGGTGCTATGAATCAGGCGTTCTTTACCTTGAGCCTTGGTATAGGTTCAATGGCGATTTTCGGTAGTTATATCGGTAAAGAGCGTGCTCTTATGGGTGAATCAAAGAATATTCTTATTCTTGATACCTTTGTTGCTATTGTTGCGGGTCTTATAATTTTCCCTGCTTGCTTTACCTTTGACGTTGAGCCGGGCGCAGGTCCCAGTCTTTTGTTTATTGCTATGGCAAAGGTTTTCAATAATATGTCCGGCGGCAGATGGTGGGGCTCACTTTTCTTTATGTTTATGTTCTTTGCGGCAATGTCAACAATTATTGCCGTATTCGAAAATATTCTTGCTTGTGTGCGTGAGCTTACAGGCTGGGGAAGAAAAAAAGCTTGTATTATCTGCGGTATAGCTATTTTAGTTCTTTCCGTGCCTTGTGCTTTAGGCTTTAACCTTTGGTCAGGTTTTGTTCCCTTTGCTTCAGGCTCTTCGGTTCTCGATTTAGAGGATTTCCTTGTAAGCAACTGCTTCCTTCCCATAGGTGCTCTTTGCTATGTGCTTTTCTGCGTAACTAAAAAGGGCTGGGGCTTCAAAAGCTTTATGGCAGAGGCAAATACAGGTGAGGGTATAAAGGTTAAAAAATGGATGAAGCCATATATGACCTTCGTTTTACCTGCAATTATTATTTTCGTTTTCATTATCGGTATAATTAATTTTGAATTTGCAGATGGATTTACGATTTTAGGTTGGATAAAGGGTTTGGTGTGAAAGATGGATATTAAAGAAATTCTTGCTTACGGTTTTAGCCTTTTAGGCTTGGCATCAATGATAACCGCTTCTCTTATAAAGGGAAAAAATATGAAAAAAATCTTGTTTTTCGTTTTCGGCGGTAACTTTTTCGTTGCTATCAGCTACTTCTTGGACGGCAGCGGTCTTAACGGTGCGGCATCCTGCGTTTTAGGTTGTATCGTTACCTTAATTAACTATACATTTGAATCAAAAAACAAGCCCGTTCCCAAATGGCTTGCAGTAATATACGGCGTAGCATTTACAGTTGTAAATCTTGTTGTAAGTAAAGGCTTCTCTTGGCTTGGACTTTTAGCAATCGTTGCTTGCTTAATGTTCGTTATGTGTATCGGTCAGAAAAACGGTGCAAAATACAGAATCTGGACAATTGTCAATATGAGCCTTTGGGTTATTTACGATATTCTTTCAGGTGCATACAGCGTTCTTCCCTCACATATTCCTCAGCTTATCTTCCCCATAGTAGGCGTGTTCGTTCACGATATTAAAAAGAAGAAAAAGCCTGAAGAGGTTTCAGAAAAAGAAGAAGTTAAAAATTAAATTGGAAATGGCAAGTGGCAAGTGGCAAATTAAGGGGCACTTTGTGCCGATTATAAAGCTTCGTAAGGAGTAACAAATTGAGAATTGGCGAAAGCTTTTCATCCCTGTTTGCGATAGCAAATAGGGAGGGGGACCAAAAGCTTTGCTTTTGGTGGTGGGTAGTTCTCTTACGTCTTAGGTTTAGACGGATAGAAGAACTATTTATCCCTCTTTTTTACCGCAGGTAAAAAGGAGGGGAGACCGACCTTCAATAAATTAAAAATTCAGAGGATAGTATATTTCGTGAGAATATACTATCCTTTATTTATTACTGAATCGGGGCGGTGGGTGGTACCCTACGCGACAAAGGAGCGTTCCTTACAATTATTATCCCTGCAAAGCCACTGGAGACTGGCGACTTTAAAATAACAGTTGTTTTTACAATTTCTCTGTGCTATCATAATTTTATAAAAATTCAAGCAAAGGACGAAATATTATGGCTGAAAAAGTGATTCTTATTCTTGTAGACGGTATGCGACCCGACGGTATGATGGAGTGCGGTAACCCATTTGCACAAAAGCTTGTTGAGGAAAGCACCTATTCTTTAAAGGCTCAAACGGTTATGCCTTCCGTTACGCTTCCTTGTCATATGTCACTCTTTCACAGCGTTGACCCTATAAGACACGGTATAACAACTAACACCTATATCCCTCAGGTAAGACCTATCAAGGGTATGTTTGACCAGTTTGACGATTACGACAAAAAATGTGCTTTTTTCTATACTTGGGAAGAGCTTCGTGATTTAGGAAGACCTGATAATATCCATACTGCTCTTTGCATTAATCAGCATAAGCAGAGCGATACGGATATAAAGATTACAGATGCAGCTATTAAATACATAAACGCAGAAGAGCCCGACTTTTTATTCCTTTATTTAGGCGAAACCGATGAGGTAGGCGGTCACGATTGCGGTTGGATGAGCGAGCAGTATATGAAGAGCGTAAGCAAGGCTCTTTCTTGTGTTGAAAAGCTTAAAAACAATATTTCCGACGATTATACTATCATTCTTCTTGCCGACCACGGCGGTCACGACAGAAGCCACGGCTCAGATATGCCCGAGGATATGACAATTCCCGTGTTATTCTGCGGTAAGCCCTTCGAAAAAGGAAAAGAAATTTTCGACGTTTCAATTAAAGACGTTGCAGTAACAATAGCAAAGCTTCTTGAAGTGCCTACCGTTAAGGAATGGGAAGGCAAAGCCCACGTTTAAGAATAGTTACGATTTAAGGTGATTTTATGAAACTTTCTTCTACAACTGACCAGCTTCAAAAGGCTTTCGGTCTTGAAAAATCAGTTGAGCTTTTAGCTGATGCAGGCTATGATGCAATAGATTTTTCGCAGTTTGATAAGTCTATTTACGAGGCTGATTTTGGCAAAGCTTATTATACCGAAATCAGAAAACTAGCTGAAAGCAAGGGCGTATATTTTAATCAGTCGCACGCACCCTTCGGCTCTTCATTTAAGGATGAGGAAAGAACGAAAAAGCGTTTTGATGAAATCGTAACCGCAATAAAAAGGGCATCTTATTTAGGTGTTCAGAATATTATCGTTCATCCTTGTCAGCATCTTGAATATGACGTTGAGGGCAATCCTGAAAAGCTTTTTGAGTACAATATGGAATTTTATAAAAAGCTTATCCCTTATTGCGAGGAATATGAAATAAAGGTTGCTCTTGAAAATATGTGGCAGCGAACGGGCCATATTAACCATTCAACCTGCTCAAAGCCTGATGAATTTATAAGATATATTGATGAGCTTAATAACGATTGCTTCGTTGCTTGTCTTGATATCGGTCACGCGGCTTTAGTAAGAGAAGACCCTGATGAATTTATAAAAAAATTAGGCAATAAACGCCTTAAATGCCTTCACGTTCACGACGTTGACGGCGTTAACGATTCTCATACTCTTCCTTATTATGGAAATATCAATTGGGAAAAGGTTATGAAAGCCCTTGCAGATATTGATTACAAAGGTGATTTAACCTTTGAAGCTGACGATGGTTTTATGGGCGGAAAGCCTAAAGAAATTTTACCCGAATGTGCTGTATTTATGGCAAAAACGGGTAAGCACCTCGTTTCACTTTTTGAGAGCTTCAAAAAATAATTTAAATTCAAATAAAAACAAAAAGAGACTGTTGCAGTTCATTACGAAATTGCAACAGTTTTCTTTTTTTAAAAGCTAAAAAATTATTCACCAAGGAAATATCTGCCGTAAGCATCTGCTGCTTTAAGTGCGGCGCAAACCTTTTCGGGCGTAACCTCAAAGGGCATATTGTGAAGTGTGTCACTCTCTGCACAAGCGGCAGTAGCAACTGCCATAAGCTTTTCGTCTGTAGGCTCTGTAATGCCTAATTCCTTGAAGGTTACGGGAAGACCAAGCTCAATGCAGAAGCTGATAATGCTTTCAAGCTCTTCTGATGAAACGTTTTCAAGAACAAGCTGTGTAAGTGTACCGAAGGCAACCTTTTCACCGTGATACATATGGTGACATTCGGGGAGTACGGTAAGACCGTTGTGAATTGCGTGAGCACCTGCAAGACCGCCGCTTTCAAAGCCGATACCGCTGAGAAGTGTGTTTGCTTCAATAATTTTTTCAACTGCTTCCGTACAAGCTCCTGCTTCAAGAGCAAGCTTTGCCTTAACACCTTCTTCAATTAACGTATCAAAGCAAAGCTTTGCAAGAGCCATAGCTGCATTTGTAACCTTACCGCCTGCACAAGTGCCTGCATCCTTGGCTTTAACTGCTCTTGCTTCAAAATAAGTTGCAAGAGCGTCACCCATACCCGAAACTGTAAGGCGGGCAGGGGATGCGGTAATGATATCGGTATCCATAAGCACCATATTGGGATTTGCGGGTAAGAAAAGATATTCTTCGAAAACACCGTCGTCAGTATAAATAACTGAAAGTGCACTGCAAGGAGCATCGGTTGAAGCGATAGTGGGGCAGATAAGCACGGGAGTTTTGCAATAGAATGCTACTGCCTTTGATGTATCAAGAATTTTACCGCCACCGATACCGATAACAAGGTCGCAATTCTTTTCTTTCATAATATCAATAAGTCGGTTGATTTCATTTTTTGAGCATTCGCCGTTGAAATAGTCAAAAACAACCTCAACGTCTTTATTTTCAAAGCTTTTCTCGATAATATTGCCTATTCTTTTATAGCCTGAAGCGGTTATAAGAATAAGTGCCTTTTTGCCGTAGTTCTTTGCGTAATCATAAAGATTAGCCATTTCGCCTGACCCCTGAACGTACTTTGAGGGGCTGATTAATATTTTTGCCATAAGAGTAACTCCTTTATTAATTTTTTACCCATTTTACTACATTGTGAATAATTTGTCAATCTTATATTGTAGCTTATTTCGTTACAATTTAATGAGTTTAAATTACAATAAATAATATATAATACAATAATAGATAAAATTCTATTGCATTGAAAAGAGCTTTGTGGTATTATGATACACGTATAAGTATAATTATGTGTATTTGTGAAAATGCAACTTAAATTAATAGGATAGAGGTAGTTTTTTACTATGTATAGCAAGTGTTTTAAAAGATTGATTGATATTGTGTTGTCTGTGCTTGGTATTGTTATTTGTTGCATACCAATGCTTATTATTGCCATAGCAATTAAACTTGATTCACCAGGTCCGGTATTATTTAAGCAGAAACGTTTGGGATACAAAGGCAAGGTGTACGAGATTTGGAAATTCAGATCTATGTGCGTTGGCGCAGAACAAATGGGCACCGGAGTGTATTCGGGAAAGGGCGATGCTCGTGTCACCCGTGTAGGTAATATTCTTCGTAAAACAAGTTTAGATGAGCTTCCGCAATTCTTTAACACTCTTGTAGGGACTATGAGCTTTGTGGGACCGCGCCCTCCGTTGACCTATCACCCTTGGCCGTGGGAAGAATATACAGATGAGCAACGCCGTATGTTCAACGTTCGTCCCGGTATTACCGGTTGGGCACAGGTAAACGGTCGTAAAGATGTTGAATGGAACCGCAGAATCGAAATGAACGTTTGGTATGTGGATCATGTATCTTTGTGGTTGGATTTGAAAATTATGTGGCTTACTGTTTGGAAAGTTATTTCAAATGCAGATAACGAAAACACGGGCGTTACAGTTACAACGTCTGAGACAGTTGAACAGAAAGAGACGGTAAATGAATAATGGCATTGAAGCTTATGTATATAACAAACCGTTCAGAAATTGCACAAATTGCTGAAACGGCGGGAGTAGACAGAATATTTGTTGACCTTGAATACATAGGAAAGTCTGAACGTCAGGGTGGTATGGATACTGTGCAATCTCGTCATACGTTGGATGATGTCAAAAAAATCTCCGAAGCGATTACAACCGCCGAGCTGCTTGTACGAGTTAATCCTATTCATGATGCAACAGATTCGTATACTTCGTCAGAAGAAGAAATTGATACGGCAATTAAAAACGGAGCCGATATAGTTATGCTTCCGTTTTTCAAAACAGTGGATGAGGTAAAACGTTTCCTTTCAGCTGTGAGAGGACGTGCAAAGACAATGTTATTGCTTGAAACGCCGGAAGCCGTGGAAATTGTAGACGATTTGTTGTGCCTTGAAGGGATAGACTTAATTCATATCGGCTTGAATGATTTGAGTTTGGGATACGGAATGAAGTTTATGTTTGAACTGCTGACTGACGGTACGGTTGAACGCCTATGTACAAAATTCCGAGAAAAGAATATACCCTACGGTTTTGGTGGAATTGCTTCGCTGGGGAAGGGTATGATTCCGGCAGAGATGATTATTAAAGAGCATTATAGACTTGGCTCAACCTGTGCTATATTGTCCCGTAGCTTTTGCAATGTGGATAAGATAGATCATATGGGAGTTATTAGTTCCACTTTTGTAAATGGAATGAGAGAAATACGAGAATTTGAATCTGAATGTGAGAAACATATTGGTTATTTTATCAACAATAAATTTGAATTAGAAACCGCAGTAAAAACGATTGTTGGATGAGGAATTAAAATGAATTTACTTGTGACCGGTGCGTTTGGCTGGACAGAAAAAGAATTGAATATATTGCGTGAGCTTGGTCACAACGTGATTTTTATGCAACAAGAAAAGGCATCGTTGCCTTGTGAGGTTACTTGGGTTGAAGGTGTTATCGGGAACGGTATTTTTCTGTATCATCAAATTGAGCAGTTTACAGCCTTGAAGTATATCCAACTTACAAGTGCCGGATTTGACCGTGTTCCCATGGACTATGTAGATACACACGGTATTGAAATACACAACGCTCGCGGTGTTTACAGTATCCCAATGGCTGAATTTGCACTGGGTGGTGTATTACAGCTTTATAAGCAAAGCGTATGTTTTTACGAGAATCAAAAGGAGCACAAATGGGAAAAACATCGCGGTTTATTGGAGCTTTACGGAAAAAATGTTTGTATCTTAGGTTGCGGAAGTGTGGGAACCGAGTGTGCTAAGCGATTCAAAGCATTCGGTTGTTCTGTGACCGGAGTAGATATCAAGCCTTATCAAAATGAATTATATGACAAAATTTTGTCCATTGATAACGTTGATGAAGCGTTAATGCAGGCGGATGTAACGATTCTTACATTGCCACTGACAGATAAAACAAAACACCTGATGAATAAAGAACGCTTCTCTTGCTTGAAAGAAGGGGCAGTGCTTGTCAATATTGCCCGTGGAGCGATTGTAGATACCGATGCGTTGGTTGATGCTTTGAATACACGTCTTGGCGGTGTAGTTCTTGATGTCTTTGAAGAAGAGCCGCTTTGCGAAGAAAGCTCTCTGTGGGATATGGAGAATGTGATTATTACACCGCATAACAGTTTTGTGAGTGACGGAAACCATGATAGGATGCTTGACGTTATAATAAACAATTTGGAAAGGACTGCAAAATGAAAAAAATCTGTATCGTGACAACGATGTGGTCATCTATAAACAATTGGATCAAACCCTTTTTGAATGAGTATGCAAAACGTGGTGTTGACGTTTCCATAGTTTGCAACATGGATGCTGAATATGAAAAGAATTTAAAAGAGGAATACCCCTTTCTCCATACGTATCCGATACCATTTCCAAGAGGAATAAGTGTATTTGGATCTATAACAAGCATCAGACTTTTAACAAAGCTTTTCAAAAAGGAAAAGTTTGATATGGTGCAGTATTCCACCCCAAATGCAAGTATGTATGCATCCTTCGCTGCAAAGTCAGCAAAAATTCCCGTTCGCTTGTATTGTCAATGGGGTATGGTCTACGTGACGATGGGTGGTATAAAAAGAAAAATTTTTGAGACGATTGAGCGTATGGTCTGCCATTTTTCTACCCAAATTCAACCCGACAGTAAGGGGAATTTGGAGTTTTGCCGAAAAGAAGGTCTATATGACGAAACAAAAAGTCTTGTTATATGGAATGGTAGCGCAAAGGGTCTTGATTTAACAGCTTTTGACGTTTCCAAAAAAGAAGAATATGCAAAAGAAATCAAAGAAAAATATAATATTCCCGAGAACGTTCCCGTAATAGGTTTTGTAGGCAGACTCGGAAGAGAAAAAGGCTGTAACGAGCTTTTTACTGCGTTTAGATCATTAAAAGAACAGTTTCCTGAACTCAAGCTTATTTTTGTGGGTCCTATTGAAAAAGAGGAAACCATTGAGCCGGAGCTTCTTACTTATTTCCGTGAATGCGATGATATTATTAAAACCGGAAGAGTGACAAACGTAGAGAAATACACGTCTGCAATGGATGTTTTTGTTTTGCCGAGTTATCGAGAAGGCTTTGGTATGAGCGTAATTGAAGCGTCTGCTATGGAAGTTCCCGTTATTGTAACAAAGTATCCGGGTCCGTCTAGTGCAACGGAAGAAGGTGTTACCGGTATTTCGGTTGAGGTGAAGGATGTAGATGCGTTAACACTTGCGATTGCCGATTTGCTAAAGGATAGCGAAAAACGTTCAGCTATGGGACGTGCGGGAAGAATATTCGTAGAGCAAAATTTTGATCAAAAAGAATTCATAAGGAAATATATGGAAAACAGGATGAGTCTGCTCGGAATAGCAGAAGACCGAAATTGTTAAAAGGAGAAGGATTATGCCAAAAATTCTGATATGTACCGTCGACGCATGGAATTCGAAGCTGAGTGCAAGTTCCTCAAATACATTTTCGGCGCTATTTTCTCAATACGATGCACAGAATCTGGCAAATCTGTATATACGCGAGGAGCGTCCTGATAGTAAGGTGTGTTCGAAATATTTTCAAATTTCGGAACAGCAAGTGATAAAAAGCCTGATTAAACCGGAAATCAAAATCGGCAGAGAGATTGTTGCAGATGAAGAAGCTTCAAAAGGTGATTTAGATACGTTGGAAAAACACCAAGAGCTCTATGGTAAAAACCGAGCCAAGCGTTCCTATGCCAAGCTTTTTATACGAGAAATTATATGGTTTTTCGGTAGATGGCGCACAAAAGAACTTGATTCTTTTCTGGAAGATTTTTCTCCGGATGTTGTCGTTTTCTCTATGGAGGGGTATATCCACTTCAATCGAATTTGTCGTTATATCGTAAAGAAAACGGGTGCAAAGGCGATAGGTTATTTTTGGGATGATAACTTCACATATAAGCAACTTAAAAACAACTTTGGCTTTAAGATGTTTCGGTTTTTTCAAAGGAGAAGTTTGAAAAAGCTTGCAAAATACACAAATAAATTTTGGGCAATTTCTCCCAAGACTAAAAAAGAGGCCGATGAGTTTTTTGGCATTGATTCTATACTTCTCACAAAACCCGTAGATATGCCGGAGAAGAATATTCCCATGACGGCAGTCTGCAAAAAACCGTTAAAAATGGTCTATACCGGCAACCTTGCCATCGGAAGAGCTTCTACTATTACCGCTATTTCAAAGGTTCTTGATAAGCTTAACGAAAAAGAAAATTTGATTGAGCTTGACGTATATACACCTACGGCCTTGACACCCGAAGAATCAAAAGAGCTGGGACATTCTGTTCATATTTGCCCACCGGTTCCAATGGAAGAAGTCACTGCCATTCAGGAAAAAGCGGACATTCTTCTTTTTGTGGAGGATATTGACGGCCCGTTAAGCAAAAAAGCAAGACTTTCTTTTTCTACAAAGATTACAGACTATCTGAGAAGCGGAAAATGTATTTTGGCATTGGGTAACGAAGACACAGCTCCGATGGAATATTTTGCACAAACAGGTGCAGCAATTTGCGTGACGCAAAAAGATAAAATTGAGGAACCCTTACAAATGATTTTGAAATCTCCCGAAATTCTTGCGGAGTATGCGACAAGAGCATATAAGTGTGGAAAAGAGAATCATGACGGAGAAAAAATTCGAGGAATAGTAGAAGAAACGATTACGGCACTCGTATAAAGTTCGATTGCATATAGTATTGCCGTTTCGAAAGGAGAAGACATGAAGATTGTTCAAATCAATGCTACTTGCGGTGTAGGTAGCACAGGAAAGATTTGTTCTGCGATTGCAGCACTTCTTGACCAAAATCATGTTGAAAATTATATATTCTACACTTCCGAAAAATCTTCAGACCCTCACGGAAGGAAATATCTTTCCAAGTGGAGTACTAAACTGCAAGCTCTTTTTTCACGTGTGTTCGGCAATTATGGGTTTAACACCTTTTTTGCGACAAAGAGGCTCTTGAAGGAGCTTGATGAGATTTCTCCTGATATTGTGCATTTACATAATTTGCACGGTCATAATGTGAATCTTAAATCACTTTTTCAGTATTTCAAAAAGCATCCTGATATAAAAATATTTTGGACCTTTCACGATTGTTGGGCTTTTACCGGTTACTGTACTCATTTTACTTTGAAAAAATGTGATAAATGGTTAACCGGATGTCATAATTGTCCGCAACGTAGAAGTTATA
The DNA here is from genome assembly GCA_045605825.1 of Acutalibacteraceae bacterium. GTDB lineage: Bacteria > Bacillota > Clostridia > Oscillospirales > Acutalibacteraceae > DTU089. The sequence goes on along the minus strand of JAZUQS010000052.1, from coordinate 10,726 downwards.
GTTGGCTTTTTGACCGTAGTCATACGCTTTATAACAGAAAAAAAGAACTGTTTACGGGGCTTGATATGACAATCATCACGCCATCTGAATGGTTGGCGGGATTGGTAAAAAAATCTTTTTTAAAGGATTATCCTGTCGAGGTTATTAATAACGGTATTGATATTTCTGTTTTTCAACCGATAGAAAGTAGTTTTAGAGAAAAACACAATATTCCGAAAGAAAAATATATAATTCTCGGCGTAGCATTTGATTGGGGTATAGGAAAAGGCTTGGACGTATTTATTGAGCTTTCCAAAAAGCTGTCGGATGATTATCAGATTATACTGGTTGGAACCAATACGGAGATAGACCAACAGTTACCCAATAATATTATTTCAATTCATCGCACCAGAAATCAAACTGAACTTGCCGAAATATATACCGCTGCAGATTTATTTGTAAACCCTACGAGAGAGGAAAATTACCCGACAGTCAATATGGAAGCTATTGCCTGTGGCACACCGGTGTTAACCTTTCGTACAGGCGGTAGTCCGGAGATTGTTAATGAAAACTGTGGCTGTGTTGTAGACTGCGATGATAATGAAGCGTTAATTAACAACATCATTGAGATTAGAAACAGCAATCGGTTTGATGTAGAAGAATGTTTAAAAAGAGCTAAAACTTTTGATGCAAACGATAGGTTTGCAGAATATATCAAACTATATAATATACGAAATGGAAGATAAGAAATGCTAGTTTGGATTGGAATGTTTGCATTTATAGTGGGAACAAAACTCTTTATGGGGACCCTATATACAGAAAAGCAGAAGAAAACCTATCTTATTATAGTTGGTTTTGTGCTTGCTATGCTTTTTGCGCTACGTGATGAAAACTACGGTAGCGTATATGATATGCGTGTTTATATTGCTTATTTTGAGCAAATTGCAAAAACGCCGTGGGACAAAGTCTTCGTGGAGCCTGAATTTGAAGTAGGTTTTGTGCTACTTAATAAACTTCTGTCGTATGTATCTGATAACGGGCGATTACTTGTTGTATTATATTCATTCTTTTCCATTTATACTATTTGTTGGTTTATATATAAAAATACAAACGAGGTGTTCTGGGCGTTTCTGTTTTTCTATTCGCTGGGTAACATGGGCTTTTTCCTTACCGGTATGCGACAGGCAATCGCAATATGTATTTGTCTGTATGCGATAGAAAAAGCAAAAGAAAAGAAACTCTTCATATTTGCTGTTTTAGTTTTGATTGCGTACTCAATTCATCAATCCGCTTTGGTATCAATCATTATGTATCCGTTGCTCCATTTGGATATTTTCAGAAGAAACAAAAAGACGATCATTTTCCCGATTTTGCTTACCATTATTTTTTCATCCCAAATTATCAGTTTCGGTAAAGTGTTGTCGGATGACGTATATGCAGCAGAAAATGCTACGTATTCTTTTAACGGAATCGTTCCTATTCTTATATATACTATTACAATTTCAGGTCATATTCTATTTATCAGAAGTGAGCGTAATAAAAAACAAGAGCGTTTATCAATAGAAAGTAAGGATCCATATATAGGATTTTCAATGACTTCAATGGGTCTGGGCTTGTACTTCTTAAGATTCTATAACATGGCGCTTGAGAGAGTATCGTTCTACTTCTTGCAGGGGGCTCCGATTGCTTTAGCTGATGTAGTAGGGTATTTAAAACGCGACAGATCTGGAAGAATAATCGAAATGATTATTATAATGTTGTGCTTCCTGCTCTTCTTACATAGGTTAAGTAGCGCAAGCTATGCAGACTATGTTTTTTTATGGGAGATGTAACCAATGAAAACAGTTTTTGTAACAAATTTTATGAATCATCATCAAAAGCCGTTATGGGATGAGTTTGTAAAATATAGTAGTGACTTCAAATTTATAGCTTATTCTGAACTTCCCGAAGAACAACTCAAATTGGGTTATCATACGTATGATTTGCCCTATTTAATTCAATATACTCCCGAAAACAGCGAAATGATAGAAAAAACGGTTCTTGATGCTGACGTGGTGATTTTTGGTAGCAAACCACAGCCTCTTTTCAGAAAAAGATTAATGACAAATAAGACAACGTTTATTTTTTCTGAAAGATTGTTTAAGAAACCGGGATTTGATTTGTTACGTCCTTTGAAGCTCATCAAATTGAGAAAAAAATACTTAATCAACAAGAACAACGTGCCTGACTTGTTATGTGCAGGTGCTTACGTAGGAAAAGATTACGAGTCTTTTGGCTATCCGAAGGGAAAAGCTTTAAAATGGGGATATTTTCCCGAAATGTCGATGAAATCATTAGACGAAATCCAAAAGAATAAAAACGAAAAGCTTACGTTTTTATGGACAGGCAGATTTATAGATTGGAAACATCCTGAAATTGCTATTGAAATCGCATCGCATCTGAAAGAAAAGAATATTGATTTTCAGTTGAAAATGATAGGTATCGGCGAAATGCATGATCACATAAAATCAATGGTTTCTCAGAAAGGGTTAGAGGAATTTGTTGATTTAACAGGCTCAATGAGTCCTGAGGATGTGAAATTGGAAATGGAAAAAGCCCACGTTTTTTTAATGACCAGCGATTGCCAAGAGGGTTGGGGTGCGGTTGTTAATGAGGCGATGAGCTGTGCATGTACAGTGCTTTCAACCATACATCCCGGATGTGCGCCGTATCTTATAAAAAACGGTATAAATGGAATGATTGTCGACGTAAAAGGATTTTCAAAATCGGCATACGAGCTCTCACAAAATATGTCATTGTGTAACGAAATGGGCAGCAATGCATATCACACCATTCATAATGAATGGAATTACGCTGTTGCGGCGAAACGATTGGCGGAATTTATAAATTCGAAAACTATATATGATGACGGTCCGTTATCATATAGCGATTGAGGTTATAAAATGAAATTTCTTAGTGATTTACAATTCCAAAAGAAATTCTTAAAACAACATAAAGAGTGTTTGAAGAAAGGTGTGTATGTTCTGCACGACAATTTAAGAACGTACATCTTAAAGGAAAATATAAAGGATAATTGGTTTCCTACTTCAAAACATAGTCTGAAAAATTTGATCAAAATTTTAATTGCACGTATATTTTATTCGGTAAAAATTCGTGAAAACGGAACAGAGTTTTCCGCACAGGCAGTTTATTTTTCAACTGTTCCTCAAATTTACAACCGTGATGCAAAGTTTTTTAATTATGAAGATAAAAAAATAAGAACGTTTTGCCCAAATAAAGTCAGATATGACTTGTATATGCGCAACAGGGGTTATTTTGTTAATTATTTTCCTATGGTTGATTTGCTGTTGGCAGACGACGAAGGCTTGGTTTTTGAGGAAAGAATGATCGATAACCGAGGTGTTGCGGAAGATGAATGGGAAACAGTATTTAGAACCCTTTTTGATATTTATTCTGCGTACTACAAAACAAACGGTATTGATAAAATAAAAACGGATTACCGTTGTGCGAATATTTCTGATTCTGTACAAGGGTGTGATTTATTTTCAACAGTTTTGTATAGACAGCACGGTGATTTATCTTCTGATAATTTTATGTATGATGCGGATAAACGCTTGTTTTTTATAGATTACGATCATGCGAATTACTACCCTGTTTTTTATGACTTGTTTTTCCTTATGGTAAATTTGTACATTTGGAAAGAAAAAGACGTTGGTATTAAGTTATTAACAAACGGTGTTTTTGATAATTATTTCAATAATGTGACGGAAAGCGGAATATTCTGTGTTTATGACGCCTTTTTAGTATTTGCAGACTACTATTTGGGCGTATGTAAAAAAGAGGGAATTCCGCAAGAATGGCAAATAAAAATTGAAAAGATTCTTTGTGATATTATAGGCAGGTTAAAAAGTTAATGACAGAAAAAAACATAAAAGAAAAAACGTTTTTCAATCTTATATGGCGATTTGCAGAGAGGTTTCTGGCACAAAGCGTTACGTTGTTAGTTACGGTTATTTTGGCACGTATTCTTGTACCGGATGATTATGCCGCAGTTGCTTTGATCAGCGTGTTTGTAAATATCTGTAACATTTTTGTGACAAAAAGCTTCGGAAATGCGTTGATACAAAAGAAAGATGCCGATGATGTAGATTTTTCAACTGTATTCTACATAAATCTTGCGATGACCTTGGTTATGTATATTGCGATTTTTATCGCTGCACCATGGATTGCGAGTTTTTATGAAATGCCTATCCTTTCTCCACTACTTCGGGTGATGGCATTGCGTATTCCGTGCGCTGCGATAAACTCGGTTCAAAATGCATATGTGTCACGTCAGCTGAAATTTAAAAAGTATTTCTTTGCTACAATAACCGGTGCAGTTGTTTCGGCTGTGGTTGGTATTGTTATGGCATTGCGTGGCTTCGGTGCATGGTCACTTGTTTTCCAGTATTTGACAAGCACTGTTGTTGACACGGTATTTTTGTGGTTTACTGTAAAATGGAGACCAAAACTCAAGTTTTCTTTTCAAAGAGCAAGATTTTTGTTTTCTTATGGAGGAAAACTGTTAGCTTCTTCTCTTTTAGAGGATTTGAGCATTGAAATCAAGAGTGCAGTAATAGGTAAAGTATATACCAGTTCAGATTTGGCTTATTATACAAAGGGTAAGCAATTCCCTCAAATTATCAATACAAATATAAACGAAAGTATCAGCGGTGTTCTTTTTCCTGTGCTTGCAAAAACTCAGGATAATGTACAGGCTTTAAAAAGTTATACGTCACGAATAATTCGAATATCATCCTTTATTATTTTCCCATTGCAGTTTGGTATGTTTGCGGTAGCACCTCAATTTGTTTCTGCAATATTGACTGATAAGTGGATTGGATGCGTTCCCTACCTTCGTATTATGTGTCTGACCTTCCTGTTAACACCTATTTTTACAGCAAACCAACAGGTTATGAAGGCTATGGGAAAAAGCGGCAGTGTGCTGTTTATATCCTTTTTTAGAAGCATACTCGGAATTGCGGCGGTTTTTGTTGTTCTGCCCTTAGGTGTAGATGCAATTGCCTGGAGTACAACAGTTATCACGACAGTAGCAACAATTCTTTCCGCTGTGATTGTAGGAAAATTGATTAATTACGGTGCACTATTGCAAATAAAGGATTTGCTTGCAAACATTGCTTTGTCGGTGTGTATGGCTATAGTGGTAATGTTTGCCGGGCGATTGCCTATAAGTAATAGTTTAATTCTTTTGATTGTACAGGTTTTAATTGGAGGAATTTTCTATGTGGCAGTTGCTTGGATTACGAAAATGGAAAGCTTCAAATATCTGATATCCTTTGTCATGGAAAGGCTGAAAGGAAAATACAATGGGAAAAAATAAGATTTTATTTATTACAGATAAATACTTACCTTCTCCATCAAGTAACGGAGCTTGCGTGTCTAAGCTTGTAAATTCTTATCAGCAAAAGGAAAATGTTTTTGTTGTCGCATATTCTTTCGACGAACCCGAGAATATTGATACCAACGTTTTTTATTGCGACTATAAAAGAAAACCCTCATCGGCATATAACCGTATATTTGGGTACTGTCAGGATGACGGTGCTACAATGGCACTGTTTTCGGAAGCGTGCCGAATTATTGAAGCTAACAATATTGATACGGTGGTTTGTCTGTATCGTCCGGTTGAGTGTCTGCTTGCTGGATTGAAGCTGAAAAAGAAATACAAGCATTTACGTGTTATCGGTTATTTCTTAGATAATATTTTTGAATGGAGTACATCATCCGGTATAAAGGACCGAATCATACTTTTCAATCAAAAGCGATTGCTTTATAAGTTGAATAGTTCTTTTGATTCTTTGCTTGTTTTAAAATATTATCAGCCAACCGTTGAAAGTATGATTCTCAAAACAGACAAAATCTCTTATGTTGGGTTGCCCTCCTTGCAAGAGCAAAAACAAAATGAAAAGCAACTGTTCGATCGTAATGATATTAATATAGTTTATGCCGGTTCTTTTTACCCGAATTGCAGAAGACCGGACGAAATTCTTGCATTTTTGCAGGATGTGTGTGCTCAAATTCCACAAGTAAAAATATACCTATATTCCTGGGGTTGCGAAGATTTGGTTGATGAAGCAAAAGAAAAAATGGGGCAAAATCTTGTGATTTGCGGACGTGTTTCATTAACTGAAGCAGAAAAAGCAATCCAGAGTGCAGACGTTTTATTGAACGTTGGAAATGATTTGCCTTATGCTGTACCGGGAAAGCTTTTTGAATACTTCTCAACCGGAAAGCCGATTATCAATTTTTGTTACCGTAGTAATGATGGCGCTACCTCTGATTGCGAGAAATACGGAAATATTTTTAACGTATATTCAAAAAGAGATAACAGTGTTAATGACTGTGTTGAATTTATTTTAAACAGACGTAGTGTGTCATGGGAAGATTTACAAAAGATTTTTTATGACAGCTTGCCGGAGTACACGGTAAATTTAATTATGAAGAATGGTGACAAACATGTTTGATGTACCTGTTGCATTATTTATCTTTAAAAGAACGGAGAAGTCTGTTCAAATTATAGAGGAAATCTCAAAAGTTGCACCGAAAAAGTTATATCTTGTTTCCGATGCCGGACGAAATGACGAGGAAAAGCTTGAGGTAGCCCAGTGCCGTAAAGCAGTTGAAAATGCGGTGAATTGGGATTGTGAGCTTGTAAAAATGTACGAGGAAACAAACCAAGGCTGTTATAATATAGGTATCAGTGCAATGAAAATCTTTGAGAGAGAAAAAACGTGTATTTTTCTTGAGGATGACAATTTCCCCTGTAATAGCTTTTTTGAGTATTGCAAGGAGCTACTCGAGCGATACGAAGAAAATGATGATATCCTGTGGATATGCGGAACGAACTATATGAGTAATTACGATACGCAAGATGGCTCAGATTACGTTTTTACACAGCATATGCTGCCATGTGGCTGGGCATCTTGGGGTAAAAAGTTTAATAAGTATTATGAGTATGATTTCGAACACCTCGACGAAGCAGGAATATTAAAAGCAAGTAAAAATTATAAAAGCAAAAGGCTGTTCCGCTATGATTTAAATAATTGGCAGAGCGAGATAAGGAACAAAGCGGAAGGCAGATATGCTTCGTGGGATTATCATATGAATTTCACACTCAGATACCATAATAAATATGGTATTGCTCCCAAATATAATCAGATTACCAATATCGGAGCAGATTCATTTTCTGCCCACGGCGGAACAAGTATGGATAATTATCTTACAAGCAAATTCTGTTTGGTTCCTATTAAACAATTGTCATTTCCTTTAAAGCATCCGAGTAAAGTAAAAGTTGATGCTAAATTTGAAAAAGCAACGGAAAAGATTATTGTTCCTCCTCGTAGCTACTACTTAAAAATTGCTGTAAGAAGATTAATCCCGATTCCCAGAGATATCTCTATCAAGAGTTCTTTACGTGCCGGAAAAATTATTAGAAAGGATGCACAGGGTAAAAAATGAAGAAAGTTGGACTGATGACTTGCTTTTTAGATAATTACGGTGCGTGCTTGCAGGCGTATGCGTTGTCAACTACAATTGATTCATTGGGTTACAATTGTGAGATTTTACAGTATATCGAGCCGGAAGGGTATTTTGAACCAAGTGTTAGTAATTATCTCAAAAACACATGCATCTATAATAAATTGAGAAGTATTTCTCCTTCTTACAAAAACGCATATCTTTGTGAAAAGATTAAAAGGAAATCATTTGATAGGTTCAGAAAAAAGTATTTAAACATATCTGAAAAAAAGTATCATTGCTTTGATGAATTAAAGAGCGCAAATAAATATTATGATATGTTTGTTTGCGGTAGTGACCAGATATGGAATCCAACCTTTTACGGAGGCAACAATAAAGCCTACTTTTTAAGCTTCGCAGAAAAGGAAAAGAAAAAAATATCGTATGCTCCAAGCATAGGCTTGGATAAAATTCCCGATCAATATGCAAAGGATTTCTCGGATTTAGTCAGATATCTTGATAATATTTCTGTTAGAGAGTCCAATGCCGTTGATATAGTAAAAGAGCTTTCAGGTTGTGATGCAAAGCATGTTCTTGACCCAACCCTTCTTTTAAACGGAGAACAATGGTCGGAAATTGTAGGCGAAAAGAGAATTGTGAAGAATCCTTATATATTCTGCTATTTGTTTGGAAATCACGATGAATATGACGTGGCAATCGAGCACTTGCGCGAAATTTCCGGAGGGTTAGAGGTTGTTATTGTTCCGTTTTGTGAAAGACATTTGAAGAACCCTTATACCAAAATATATGATGCCGGTCCGTTGGAATTTCTTAATCTGATAAAAAATGCCCAATATGTAATTACAGACAGCTTTCATGCCACTGTATTTTCGATTCTGTTTTCACGACCGTTTTTCACATTGCCGAGATTCAAGGAAAATCAAAAAAACAGTATGAATTCCCGTATATACAGCTTGCTTGATGCAGTAGGTGCGCAGGACCGTTTGATTGACTATTCGCAAGTTAATTCGTTCAGAGCTGACGGGGATATCGATTATGCCGCAGTACACTCCAATTTGACAAGTATGCGCAAGTCAAGTTTAGAGTATCTTAAGGGGGCGCTGGAAGAGTAATGAAACAAATTTGTTCTCCTGAGCATTGTACAGGGTGTGGCAGCTGTGCTAATGTGTGCCCGAAACAATGTATAAGCCTCGATTATAACAAAGACGGATTTTTGCAACCGTATATCAATAAACAACAATGCATTGATTGCGGTAGGTGCAAAAAGGTTTGTCCAAGTTGCAATGAAGTAAAAAAGGATATGCCTCTTCAAGCAATTATTGCGTGTAGCCAAAATGAAGATGTTGTGAGGTTAAGCTCATCCGGAGGAGTTTTCAGTGAGCTTGCACAGAGCGTTTTTGACGTAGATGGGGTTGTTTGCGGGGCTGTTTTTGCTGATGATTTTCTTACTGTACAGCATTGCGTAGCAACCAATATTGATGAATTATCAAAAATGCGCGGTTCAAAATATATTCAAAGCAATGCTTGCAATATTTATAAAGAAACCAAGGAATATCTCCAAAAGGGGAAAACGGTTTTATTTAGCGGAACACCGTGTCAAGTTGCAGGACTTAAATCCTATCTGGGAAAAGAACATTCAAATTTAATTACAATTGATTTTGTATGTCATGGAGTCGCATCTTCAAAAGCATATCAGGAATATTTGAAATCTCTAAACGTACAAGAAAAAATATGTGACGTTTCGTTTAGACACAAGAAAACTTCAGATGACCAACATGCTGACTGCGTGTTTAAAATAAGTTTATCAGATGGTACGTGTATGGAGGAGAATTGGTTATCTTCTTCGTTTGGGTATGCATTTGCAAACAACTTATTGAGTCGACCGTCTTGCTCTATGTGTAGCTACGCAACCGTTTCAAGAGTTTCTGATATTACAATTGCTGACTATATTAAAGATATCGATGACGAAGACCTTCGTAAATCAAGAAGCGCAAAATCGTTAATTCTTATTAATACGAAAACAGGTGCTGAGGTTTTTAATAAAATCAAAAACGGTTTGCTGTATTCCGAAATAAGCATAGAAAAAGCTATTTCGGTATCAAAACATCTGTCTTCGCCTGCTGAACAGCATCGAAACAGAAGAAAGGTTTTCAAGTACTTGGGTAAGTACTCGTGGAACGAATTATCTACAAAGTATTTTACGGTATATAAACCCATTCGAACGTTTAAAAGTGTAAAAAATAAATTGAAAAATATAAAATGAGAGGGAATAAAAATGAGTTTATTTGAAGGAAAAACATTACTTATTACCGGTGGTACAGGTTCATTCGGTAATGCGGTGCTTAACCGCTTTTTGAACACCGATATCGGTGAGATTCGCGTGTTCTCACGTGACGAGAAAAAGCAAGACGATATGCGTCACGAATTTCAGGCAAAAATGCCTGAGGTTGCCGAGAAAATTAAGTTTTATATCGGTGACGTAAGAGATTTACAGTCTGTTAAAAATGCTATGCACGGCGTAGATTATATTTTCCATGCAGCAGCACTTAAGCAGGTTCCCTCTTGCGAATTTTTCCCTATGGAAGCAGTTCGTACAAACGTTATCGGTACTGACAACGTTCTTACAGCCGCTATTGAAGAGGGCGTTAAGAGTGTTATTTGCCTTTCAACCGATAAGGCTGCTTACCCTGTAAACGCAATGGGTATTACAAAAGCACTTGAAGAGAGAGTTGCTGTTGCAAAATCAAGAAATACAAGCACTACTAAAATCTGCTGTACACGTTACGGCAATGTTATGTGCTCCCGTGGCTCAGTAATTCCTCTTTGGATTGACCAGATTAGAGCAGGTAACCCCATTACTATTACAGAGCCCTCAATGACACGTTTCGTTATGTCACTTGATGAAGCTGTTGACCTTGTTCTTTTTGCATTCGAAAACGGTGTAAACGGTGATATTCTCGTTCAGAAAGCACCTGCTTGCACGATTGAAACTCTTGCAAAGGCTGTTACGGAGCTTTTCAACCCCGAAACAGAAATTAAGGTTATCGGTATTCGTCATGGTGAGAAAATGTATGAAACTCTTCTTACAAATGAAGAATGTGCAAATGCTATTGATATGGGTGAATTTTACAGAGTACCCTCTGACAAGCGCGGACTCAACTACGATAAATACTTCTCTGACGGTGATGCACAGCGCAATCCGCTCACAGAGTTT
>JAZUQS010000051.1:0-20241 GCA_045605825.1 Acutalibacteraceae bacterium | reverse complement strand
TGACCTGTGATAATGAAATCAGCCTTGCCTGAACCATTCATAAAGTTCATGGGAATTGCGGCAAACTGTGTTGAAGCACCGCCCTGAAGGAAAAGAACCTTGTAATTATCAGGGATGTTCATAAGCTCGCGAAGAAGTGCTTCTGCATCTTTGATAATTGTTTCAAATTCTTTTGAACGGTGAGACATTTCTGCAACTGACTGACCGCTACCTTCGTAATCAAGCATTTCAGCCGCTGCTTTTTTTAATACTTCCTCAGGAAGCATTGAGGGACCCGCAGAAAAATTATAAACTCTGCTCATATCTGAATTCTCCTTTAAGAAATAATTTACTTTGTTAATTTTTTCTCTAAGTATACAATAATAATATATATTATTTTAATAACAATTACAATACTCATAAAAAACGAATTTCAAGGCATATATGTTGATTTTTTTGAGTAAAAAGACAACAAATCGAAGCTTTATTGTAAAAAAATGAAAGCCAGCCGTAAAAACGGCTGACCCTTTGGAATATATTTTAAAAATTATTATCAATTATTTTCAGGAATTATAAGACCGTAGCCCGTTTCGTTTCTTTTATAAACAACGTTTATAGTATCCGTTTCCGAATTAAGAAACATATAAAATTTATGACCTAAAAGATTCATTTGAAGAATTGCTTCTTCTACGCTCTCCGGCTTAAGAAAAACTGTTTTTTCTCTTATAACGTCATACTCTGTTTCCTCTTCCGTAAAGCCATCCATAAAATCGTCAAGCACTGCGGAATGAAGCTTTTTATCAAGCTTTGTTTTATTTTTTCTAACCTGACGGATAAGAGAATCAACACATTCATCAAGAGCATCAAGCATATTATCTGCTCTTTCCTCTGCTCTGAATATCATACCACCTTTAAGGACGGTTATTTCAACAATATGGCAATTTTTTTCAACCGTTGCCGTTACTTTAGCTGAAGCCTCTTCACCGAAAAGCTTTTCAACCTTTGAAAGACGTTTCTCTGCACGTAAGCGAAAATCATCACGAGGGTTACATTTACGACCGATAATAGTAATATTCATAATAACACCCTTTCTGTCAGAGTATAAAACATTTGTTTTATTTTATACTCAGAAAATGAAAGGAGAGCAATCTGACCTTTCGCCCAAACCGTTCTCCTTTCATCTAAATCATATCATTATTATATGTAATTGTCAACATCTTTTATGCACTTACAATATATTTTTATACAAACAAGGTGAGTTTATTGGCAACTTTTTACAACCAATCATTTGACCAGAAAATGAATATTTTTTATTTGACATAAATTAACTTTAATGCTAAAATTTTTATATATACTATTATATGAGGTAGGAAACGTTATGAAGAAGTTAATTGCTATTCTTTTGACCTTATCAATGCTCTTTTCTTTGTGTGCGGTTTCAGTAAGTGCATCTGATGACGCTGCAGACCTTTCTTATGCAGTTGCATCTGACCTTCACTACAAGCCCCACGAGGAAACTCTTGAATGGTACTCCGAAGACCCAATTTTCGGCTACGCTAACAGACGTGCCGCAATGGAAAACGAAAGTACACTCATTATTGATGAATTTTTAAATCAATGTGCAGAAGATGACAAAATTCAGTTTGTTCTCGTTCCCGGTGACTTAACAAACGACGGTAAGGTTTTCATTGACGACCACAAGGTTGTTGCTGAAAAATTCCGTAAATTTGAGGCTGAAACAGGCAAACAGATTTACGTTATCGACGGTAACCACGACGTAGGCATGGTTGGTGAATATTGCGAAACAGGTCTTGCTGAATTCAAACAGGTTTACTATGAATTCGGTTATAAAGAGGCTCTCTCTGTTATGGAAGATAACTGCTCTTATACCGCTGACCTCAGCGATAAATACCGCCTTATTGCTCTTGATAGCTGTGACCCCGATAAATCTACCGAAGACGGTATGAATAACGAAAAGGTTGAATGGGTTATTGAGCAGGCTAAATTGGCTTATGAAGACGGCAAATATCCTATTCTTATGATGCACCACAACCTTCTTGACCATCTTCCCATGCAAAGACTTTTAAGTCACGATTTCATTATCAGAAATCATACTATTACCGCTGAAAAATGGGCAAATGCAGGCATTAAGCTTGTATTTACAGGTCACGAGCATTGCAGTGATGCTACTTCTTACACTTCAACTAAGGGTAACGTTATTTCTGACTTTGCAACAACCTCTCTTACAATGTATCCTCTTCAGTACAGATATGTCGAAATGCGTGAAGACAGCATCATTTACGAGGCAAAAACAATTGATAAAATTGATACCGCTGCTTTAAAAGCAATGGTGCCCGATTATTCAGACGAGCAATTAGCAGAGATGGATAAGGGTCTTAACGCTTTTGCTAAGCAATTCCTTAAAAACGGCGTTGAATACAGACTTGAAAGAGGCTTCAACGACGAGCAGTTAGGCATCAAGCCCGGTGACATTTACTACGGCGTAGTAAGAGACGTTGTAGACGGTCTTAATGACGTTCTTAATATGCCTCTTTACGGCGAAGGCAGTGCTCAGGAGCTTGCAAGAGAATACGGAATTGAAATTCCCGACAGCGACTATAAAGACGGTTGGGATGTTGCAACAGAGCTCGTTTCAGCTCACTATGCAGGTAGCGAAAACTACCCCTTAAGCAGCAGAGACGTTAAAATTCTTCTCCTTATGGTTTCCCTCGTTTTAAGAAATGAATATTCTGTTATAAGCGATATGGAAATTATGCAAATGGCAGAGGCTATCATTCTCGCTCAGGGTACAGGTCATTTTATGGACGTTGTTTTTGATTTCCTTGATATGGATTTAAATTCAGTTACACCTATTGAATACTTTGCAGTAGCTCTTCTTTCCCCTCTTCTTATATCATTTGCTACTGACGACGGTGTTGATGATAATAACGGTGCTATCGACGGCTACGGCAACAATGATACAACAGGTAATATCACAAGCAACTTAAGCGCAACCTTTACAGAGATTCTTAAATATCTTTTAAATATGGTAATTTATGTGCTTAAAGCATTAGGCTATACAGGTGCTTGATTAATTTAATTAACTAAACACTAATCCCCGAAAAGAGTTTTCCACTTCTTTTCGGGGATTTATTATAAATGATGTATAGCTTCGCAACACCCGATTGTGTTCGCCTTCGGCGAGGCGGTTCGAGTCCCTTGTCTTCAAGGCAACAAAAAAAGAAGAGCAACCACGAAAACGTGATTTCTCTTCTTTTGGCGCGCCGGAAGGGACTCGAACCCCTGACCTTCTGGTTCGTAGCCAGACACTCTATCCAACTGAGCTACCGGCGCATATGGAGCGGATGACGAGGCTCGAACTCGCTACCTCCACCTTGGCAAGGTGGCGCTCTACCAGATGAGCTACATCCGCAAATGCAAAGAGTATTATACATATAAAAACACAAGTTGTCAAGTGATTTTTTACATTAATTAAAATAATAATATAAATTTTGTTTAAAATATTTTTAAAAAAGGTATTGACAAAACGTTATCTGCATATTATAATTAACAGGCTTTCGAAAAGGAAAGCAAATCGCCAACGTAGGTATGTATGTTGTTCATATATATGGCGGTATAGCTCAGCTGGCTAGAGTACTCGGTTCATACCCGATTGGTCGTAGGTTCGAATCCCACTGCCGCTACCAACTCAACACACCTACCTACTGAGGTGTTTTCATAAAAGGGCTTTAAGCCCCTCATATACGGCCCGGTGGTCAAGCGGTTAAGACACCGCCCTTTCACGGCGGTAACACGAGTTCGATTCTCGTCCGGGTCACCATGAAGCACTTGCAAGAAGCGGGTGCTTTTTTCTTTTTGTCAAAAAATAAATCCAACAGAGAATCGAACTCGCAATAGTCCATCTTTCGGCGGTTCGCCAAGGGCGGATAATTTTGTTAAATGTTATTTTTCTCAAAATTTAATATTGATTTTTTTATCGTCATATAATATAATATCAAGGTAATATTTGCCGGTGTGATGGAATTGGCAGACGTGCTGGACTCAAAATCCAGTGGTAGCGATACCGTACCGGTTCGACCCCGGTCACCGGCACCAAAAAAGAGAACTTACAATTATTTTGTGAGTTCTATTTTTTTATGTTAATAACAATTAGGGTCGAACCCCCTCGCCTAAGGCGAACATAATCGGGTGTTCGCGAAGCGAATGACGGGCAGAGCCCGTCGACCCCGGTCACCGGCACCAAAAAAAGACTTGCGAAAGCAAGTCTTTTTTAATGATGTTTGCCTATGGCAAATAATGTCACTTCGTTAATGATGACGCTACGCTAATGATGTCGGCTTCTCCTAATTTTTTGCAAACATCACTTCATTACGAGTGTAACGAGTTACATCATTATGCGAAGCATAACATCATTTCCCAAAGCGATACATCATTATTAATATCCACATAAACAAAGGAAACAGGGTACAACACTCTGTTTCCTTTTAACATTATTTATTTTTATCAATTTTTAAAAATGCTTTACCCTGTTCAATAAAAATGTGTTTATACTCAGTTTCCATTGTTCTGAAAACACGTAAAAGTTCGTTCTCTAAAGCATCGTTTGTTTTCTTTTCGTAAACGTTAAGGAGATAGTCTGTTGAAACGTCAAAATAATTTGCAATTGTTTTTAACGTTTCAAAATCAGGTTCACTACTACCCTGAACATATCCGCCCATTGTTGACGGTGCAATATTCAAATCGTTTGCTACCTGCTTTTGTGTTAAATCTCTTTCCTCGATTAATGAGCGTAATTTATCGCAAAAATCCAAACTAATCACCTCTAATTATATTTTATATGAATACACTGTCAAATTCTTGTAAATCCGAGATTTTAGTTGACAAAACGAGTTTTCGTGTTATTGTTAAGTTACAGAAAATGTTTTTCTATGTGTAAAAGAAATTTATTTATAAATAATCTTTTCAATTTTTTATAGATTTTTTCTTGAATTGACACAAGAAACACTCTCTGTAAAAAACGAATTCTATATAGGAGGTACATTTATGAAAAAGCTTTTAAGCATGATATTATGCGTTTCATTATTCTTTTCTATTTTAAGTTGCTCTGTCAGTGCAGAAACAATTGCTTATCAATCAAATGAAGCTGTTTGGTCAGTTACAAAAGACGGCTACGTTAACGGTTACTATGGCACCGAGCCAATCATTACCGTACCTGATAAAATATCAGAAATCACCGTAATCGGCATAGCCGACAACACTTTTGAAGATATGTCTTTTATAGAAGAAATTACCCTTCCAGAAACTGTCACCTATATAGGTAGTTATGCTTTTAAAAATTGTAGCGGACTCCAAAAAATCGTTGCTCCGGGAGTTACCACAGTCAGAATTCAATCATTCTATAAATGCTCTAACCTTGACAATATTTATATGCCAAGCCTTACAACGCTTTCGAAAGAATGCTTTAGATGGTGCGGTGCTTTAAACGGTTTAACAACAGAAAAAATCACGTTAATCCCACAATACGCCTTTTCAGGCAGTAAGATTACAGATGCAACGTTTCCAAACGTTACAACTATTTACAATAATGCATTTTCTTTCTGTAAAAACCTTATCGAAGCCTCTTTCCCCTCTTTAATTGACGGAAATCTTTACGAAAACGTATTCAGTTCTTGTATTAAATTAAAGAAAGTAACTTTCCCCGAAAATTTTGTTTCTTTAGGTGGTTCTACTTTTGCCGGCACCACAATAAGCGATTTCAGTTTTCTTGAAAATATACAATACGTTTATACTCACGATTTCAACTACTGCCAAAACGTTGAAAAATTATATCTTCCAAACGTTACACTTATTGACGTAATGGCTTTTGATTATATGTCATCAGTAAAAGAAATCATTCTACCATCTTGCACAACAGTTTTAGAACAAGCCTTTTCAAATAACAGATATCTTGAAAAAGTTGTTTTTTCAAACGACTTAGAATCTGTAGGACCAAGAATATTTGTTGATTGCCCCGCTTTGAATTATATCGTCTTAAACGGTTTAACTGAAAGCACTGAAAACATCTTTTTAGAAAGTGCAATAAACAGAGTAGAGTTTAATAAAATAAAAAATATAGCATATCTTCCCGAAACTGAAAACAGCATTATAGCTTTACCATCAACTTTTGAAGCTTGTTCAGAAGATACAAACGGTAGAAACTACCGAATTTACGGTACTAAAGGAAGCACGGCTCAAATATGGGCGGAGACAAATGGACATACTTTCTACGAAATTTCCCAAGAAAATTCAATCGTAACAGACATTCCCGAGGTTTACAGCAACTCTACAGGCTCCTTGTTCTTTGATGCTATAGGAATAAACAGTAAATACCAATGGTACGGCTCTTTTGATGCTATTGTAAGTGAAGATGACAAAGCAATTGAAAATGCTGTAACAAATTCATTAACACTTCAAGAGGGCGACAAATACCCTTACTATTATTGTAAAATGACAAGCACTGATACAGATGAGAACGGAAATATTACAACAGTTGAAATTCAAAGCTCTGTTTGTAAAAATGAATTATGTTACATCTATGCAAAAAACGAAACAGTTATTGATTATGAAAACAAGATAATATACACATCGCAGAATCAAACTGATATTGCTGATATTTTAAATATTCAAAATACAACAGTTTATGATGACGTACCCTCATATGCATATAACGACACAAAATCCTACGGCACAGGTTCATTATTTGTTGTTTATGAGAACAATTTAATTTCAGAAGTTTATACAGTAGTTATACAGGGTGATATAAACGGTGACGGTGTAATTAATGTTATTGACATAACGGAATTGGAGAAAACCGTAAACGGCAATAAAGAGCTTACCGATATATATTTAGTTGCAGGTGATATAAATAACGACTCTCAAATAACAGCATCAGATTTACAACAAATATTAAACTTATTCCTCAAATCATAAGCTTAATATATCAAATACACCCCGAAAAGCTTGTGCTTTTCGGGGTGTATCTTTTTAATCTCAATATATTACATATTATATTTCTCCGCCTGTAAGTTAAACATCTCGGCGTATTTACCGTTCAACTGCATTAATTCCTCGTGGCTTCCGCTTTCGATTATTTTTCCTTTTTCCATCATAAAAATTCTATCTGCATTTTTCGTTGTAGATAGTCTGTGGGAAATGAAAATAACCGTTTTATCGTCTGCACCCGTCATCATTGCGTGGTTAAGCTCATACTCTGAAACGGGGTCAAGGTTAGCCGACGGCTCATCGAGAATAACGTACGGACACCTTTTATAAAATGCCCTTGCAATTGCAATTTTTTGTTGCTCACCGCCCGAAAGCATTACTCCGTTTTCGTCAAATTCTCTTAAAAGAATTGTTTCGAGCCCGTTGGGTAAATTTTTATCGAAGCCTGCAGATTCAAGGGCTTTCCAAACTCTTTCGGGATCATATTCTTTACTTAAGGCAACGTTTTCACCTACGGTTGCAGAGAAAATCTGAAAATCCTGAAATACTGCTGCAAAACGGTTTCTATGAGATGCAACAGTTTCTTCACGGATATCCCTATCCCCTATTTTTATACTGCCGTCACTTACGTCGTAAAGCCTTAAAAGAAGGTTTGTAAGGGTAGTTTTACCCGCACCGTTATAACCAACAAGAGCGATTTTTTCGTAAGGCTTAATATCAAAGCTAATACCGTCAATACTGTCATTATCGTTTCCGTCATAAGAAAAGCGAATGTTTTCAACGGTAATTGTTTCGGGCTTACCGCATTCTGCTACGTGCTTTCCGTCTACAATAGTTTCTGTTTCAGCTAAAAACGCTCTGCACTTTTCAATCATTTTAGACCTTTCAGTAAAGCCTCTTACACCGTAAACAGTTAAAAACAATATACTTCCGCCTATCAACAATGCACCGTTAAACGTTGCAACAAAATCACCTGCAGACATATTCCCTGTAACGATAGTCTGATAGCCGATATAAAGACCTAATACAAGCACAAAGCCTATGGACTGAATGCTTACGTCCTGAATATAAAACAACAAATCGAGCTTTTTAACAAACTTTTTCTGTGTACTTACTACATCGTCTGCACTTTCGTTAAAACGTTTTCTTAAAAGAGGATATATTCCGCTTGTTCTTATTTCACCTGCATATTCGGGCAAATAGAATAAACGTGCAAAATAATCGCCCTTACGGTGCTTTTCTGTTATTGCCTCTCTTCGTTTAATTTGTAAATTACCCGTATATCTTCCTAAAGGAATAAAAGCAGCTACAAAACCTATTACAATAAGAAGGCATATAGGGTCAATAGTAAGCATAACACCTGCTATAGTTACAAATGATACAAGCTCACCGATGTAGCCTTTAACCATACTTACTACGTACCTGATGCTATCAACAGAATTTTCTATCGATAAAATGAAATCACTGTAATATCCCGGATCATCATACTTTTTCAAATCAAGCTGTGAAGCCTTTTTGTAAAACATAGACTGAATACCGTAATCCAGCTTTTCTCTTTCTCTATGAACGAAAAGTTCAAAGAAAACAGAGGTTGAAACCTCACCGAAAACAAGTACGCCAACCATTAAAGCTATGCCTAAAAGAATTTTCCAGCTTTCTCCCCCGTTTTGAACCTCATCAATAACGAATTTAAGACCGATAACAGAAACGAGCTTACCGGGTAAAATGCTGAAAATATGCTGAAAAATTTCGCCTACAACAAGCACCGGTGAAATTTTAAACATAGTTTTAAGCATATAAAATATGTTTGATATTGTGCTGTGATTAGTTTTCACCTGAGTTTTTTCTTTATTTTTTCTCATTATTCATCACCCTCCTCACCGTCAATATAGTTAGATGCCTGAAGGGTAAACATTTCGCAATATTCTCCGCCGTTTTTCATAAGCTCGTCATGAGTACCGCTTTCAGAAACTGTTCCGTTATCAAACACGTATATTCTGTTCGAAAGCACAGCACTCGAAAGCCTATGAGAAATATATACAACTGTTTTTTCTTTGGTAGCTTCAATAAGGCTTTCATACATTTTGTATTCAGCTATTGGGTCAAGTGCTGATGAAGGTTCATCAAGAATTGCCAAATCAAAGCTTTTAGCAAACATTCTTGCAGCAGCAATTTTTTGCTGTTCACCGCCAGAAAGTCCCGTACCCTTTTCATCAAACTCACGGGTAAGAACCGTCTTTTGACCGTTAGAAAGCTTTTCAACGCATACGTCTGCACCGCTGTTTCTCAATGCCTCTTGCACTGCCGATTCATCTGAAACCCCATTGACCTCACGGCACAAAACATTTTCTTCGATAGTTAATGCGAAAACCTTATAATCCTGAAAAACAGTAGCTAATCTACTACGAAGTGATTCAATATCATATTCTTTTATATTGATACCGTTATAAAGTATTTCACCGCTGTCACAATCGTAAAATCTTAAAAGAAGCTTAACAAAGGTTGTTTTACCTGCACCGTTTTTACCCACAACGGCAATCGTTTCGCCTTTATTGATTTCAAGTGATAAATTATGTATAGATTCTTTCTCAGCTCCCGGATATTTAAAGCAAACGTTTTTAAATTCTATGCTTTGAAGCTCATCAGCAACTCTTTCACCGCTTATAACGGTAGATTCATATTGCATAAACTCTTTTAAGTTTTTAAAATATTCGGCTTCCTTTCTTACGTCTGAAACTGCCTGACCTACGTCGTTAAAAACATCCTTAAGATTGCTCATGGCAGTCATAATTACAGAAAAATCGGAAACTGCCAAATCTCTTTTTACCGCAAATCTGAATGATGCATAAATATAAGTTATTGCAACGGGCAACGCCTTACCGAAAAAGCCCGACATAGTTTCAAAAAATGCAATTTTCCAACCGTATTTTTTTATAATCTCACGGTTATGCTCAATTGCAGTTTTGAATCTTTGGTGCATTACCTCAAATATATTCGAGGTCCTCATATCCTTTGCGTATTCACGTAAATAAACCGTTCTTTTCACGTAATCCTTAGAACGCTTGTGAGGTGTCATTTCTCTGTCTTTTTTTACGTCGATTTTTCCTTTAATGCTTTCGAAAATCAATACGAAAACCGATACAAGAAGAATCAGCAAAATTTTAGGGTCAATAGATATTACATAAGCTACAAGAAATACACCCGTTAAGCTGCCCGCAATAATATTTGAAAACTGCCATGCAAACATTGCTATATGGTCATCGGAAATGATTTCGGTAGCACGTTTATATTTATCGTAGAATTCAGGATTTTCGAAGCACGCCATATCAACCTTGACGGCTTTTTGAAAAATTTTGTCATTAAGAGTTTTATAAAACTTTTTCCATTTTACAGAACCGTAATAATCGGAAAAACAGTTTATACCCGTTGCTATAAGCTCTGAAGCAACAAGCATAAGAACGAGCAACGCGTATTCTTTAAAGGTTCCACCGCTCATTATCAAATCAAGTAAAAGCTTTAAAAATAAAACATCCTTGACAAAGCCCGTAAAAAACCAAAACGAAACCTGCATCAACATTTGAGCAACCATCATATTTGGTGCACATTGGTTGATGATTTTTAATGCATACAGCACGTTTTTGATTGTTTCAAACTTTTCTTTTTTAATTTTTTCTTTCTTCATCATTTCCTCCGTTCAGAATTAATATTACGTTAACGACTCGTAATATTTTAAGTAACTATTCTGAGAATAGTTTTCCGGAGAGTGTCCTCAAAACTGAAAATCAGTTTTTCTCGGTGAGAGGTCCGAGAATGTGTAAATTTCACAACCTGCAAAAAAGCAGTCAAGATAAAACAAAAACCCCGAAAAGCACTAAACTTTCCGGGGAAATGCATATCAAAAATGCTTATGTCAGCAGGAAGCGGACACAATTACCGGATAGTTTGTTGTTTTTAAATTTGCCTTTGTCATTATGTCCAACTCCTTTCATAAATTTATAGCGTTTACACGGAACGCTATTACAAAGTAACACATTTAGTAATTTTTGTCAACAGTAAGATTAATTCAAGCAATTCTATCCGCCTTTTTACCGTACATTTTCGATAGTTAGGCATAATTTTTCGATATTTAGGCAATATCCTAGACTTTTTCTTTTATAAATGTATAATAAAAGCAACGGATTATACATATAAAAAACGATAATAACCTGTTAGGGGGCAGCTATTTCGTACACTGAACACCATAAGCTATTCAGATGATTTTATGGAAATGTATATCTAATACAAAACAGAAGGGTGAAAGTATGAAAAAGTTTTTATCTATTTTATTGAGTTTCAGTATTATTTTTACAAGTGTAAGCACGGTATCTGCACTTGATATAGAGTTACCGAAAAATCTCGATAATTTCACAGAAGACGTAGCTGATTTAATCAACGAGTATGAAGATCTTTCTTCTTCAGAAAGTGCAGTATTTTTTACCGCTGCAGATGAAAGCGAAACGGAAAACTCCGAGAGTACTAACAGATTGATTGTTAAATCAACAGAAAAAATTGATACTCTTAACGCAATAAATTCAGTAAGCGGATATAACGACCTTTATATTTTGCAGTTTGAAAATTCGGAGGATTGCGAAGCTGCACTTGAATATTATTCAACGCTTTCCTGTGTAAAATACGTTCAGGAGGACGGTATTGTTACCGAAACCGCAATTGAGGAAGCTGAATCCAGCGTTAATGAAGCGGCTATTGATATATCATCTCAATATCAATCAGACGTTTTCGGTTACACCAATGCAAAAGCTAATATGGGCTCAGCATCTGTAACAATCGCGGTTGTTGACTCGGGCGTTGCCAACGACCACGAATACCTTCAAGGTCGAGTTATCCCAACTGGCTTTGACAGTGTTGATAATGAATCCTGCTATGACCTGAGAGGCCACGGCACTCACGTTGCAGGTATCATTGCAGCAAACACGAAATCAAACGTTAAAATCAAGCCGTATAAGGTGCTCGGTGCCGACGGAACCGGCACAGAAGTTCAGCTTTACCTCGGTATTCAGGCGGCTATTGAAGACGGCGTTGATATAATCAACCTCAGTCTTTCAAAAGAGGGTGAAAGCGAGGTTATTCACGAAGCAGTTCAGAATGCCTACAACGCAGGTATTACCGTCGTTGCTGCAGCAGGTAATGACGGTGCAGACCTTGACTTCACCTTTTATTCCCCTGCTTGTTACGACGAAGTAATTTGTGTAGTTTCAATTGACGTTAATAAGAAACGTGCTTCCACGACCAACTGGAGAGCTGAAGATACTTTATCTGCACCCGGTGTTAACATTTTGAGCTCATATTTAAATAATACCTATAAAATCATGTCGGGTACGTCTATGGCAACACCGTTTATTTCCTGCTGTGTTGCATATTTATTGGCATCAGGTAATTATTACTCACCCGAAGCAGCTTACAACACTCTATATAAAAATACTCAACAAGGTGCAACAGCATCTGTTCATTACGTCGTCCCCGGTCAGCTTATAACCGCTGAAAATACTTGTGCCACACCTATTTTCACATACCAATCAGGTGAATTTTCAGGTTATTTAAACGTTAAAATCACATGTGACACCCCCGGTGCTACAATTATGTACAGAACCACGGACATGAAAGCAGATGAATATTACGAATACACGGGGCCTGTTCGTATTGAAGAAAGTACAAGCTTCACCGCTTATGCATTTTGTAAAGGCTATAAAAACAGTTCGACGGCAAAAGTAACCTATAGAAACAATAACATAGATACATCGATGTTTATAATTGATGAAAACGATGTTCTTATCGGATACACAGGTACCGATACTGAGGTAAGAATTCCCGATTATTTTGACGGTGGTTGTGTTGCTAAAATTGCAGCATCCGCATTCAGCGGTAACACTAATATAACAAGCGTTAATTTGAGCAAGCTTACTACAACAATAGGCGAAGGTGCCTTTGAGGGTTGTACTAACCTTACCTCTGTTTCAGGCTCAGGCGTTACTAACATTGAGACAAACGCATTCAAAAACTGTTCTTCCTTAACAACAATTTCAATGACATCAGCTGTTACAATAGGTGAACGTGCTTTTTGGGGTTGCGAGTTGTTATCAACCTTAAAACTCAGCAAAGCAACTACAATTGGTGCAAATGCATTTGAAGGCTCAGGTATTACCTCATTCACCTCTTCTAACCTTGCAACAATCGGCGACAATGCTTTTATTAACACACCTATACAAACCATCAGTCTTTCAACAGTAACCCACATTGGTGAAAAAGCCTTTGCATATTGCAATAGCTTAACCAATGTCACATTAACCAATAACATAATTGCTTTGGGCAATAGTGCTTTCGCTAATTGTGAAAATCTTACAAACTTAACTCTCACCGGTATAACTACCCTCGGAAATTCAATTTTCACCAACTGCACTGCTTTGACCACCATTATAGCTGATAGCCTTGCTACTACCGGTAATTATACATTTTACGGTTGTTCTTCACTTGAAAACCTTACTTTACCAGCTTTAAAAACTGTTGGCGATTGTGCATTTGCCCAAACCGGTATCAAAACACTTTCATTACCATCGGCAACAACATTGGGTATAAACTCATTCGGTAATTGCACTTCCTTAAAAACCGTAAGTCTTTCAGCAATTACAGACTTCGTTTACACTGCATTTAACGGAAGCAAAAACGTTGAATCTCTATCGTTATCAAAAGCAACCAGCTTTGATTTCGGTAATGGTAAATTGTCTGATCTATTCCCCTCTCTTACTTCTTTTACCAATAAAAGCATCACAAATGTTCCTGATTATTTTTTCGACGGCTGCTCGAAGCTTTCTTCGATAACGCTTGGTAATGTCGTTACAGTTGGTAATTATTCATTCAGAGGAACTGCTCTTAACAGCATTCCGTTTAACTCTGCAAAAAACTTCGGCGAGGGTGCTTTCTCAGATATGCCATATCTTGAAGAGGTAAAACTCGATTTACCCGAACTTCTTGACTTCTCTATTTTCGCAGGCTCCACAAACGTTAAAAAGGTTGTCGTAAACAATCTTTATGAACTGCCCGGTGATTTCAGATGCCGTGATTATTTCCCCAATATCGAACATTTCGAATGTGAAAACGTAATTTCAATTCCCGATTACGCTTTTAAAGGATGTAGCAAGTTATATTATTACGATTTCTTTTACGTTGAAGAAATCGGGTGCGAGGCATTTCGCGGAACAGCTATAGAAGACCCGTATTGCTCACGTGTTGAAACAATAGGTGAAAGAGCCTTCGCAGACTGTACTAATCTCGGTGAAGTTTCACTTGCGAGCCTTTACGAAATCAATATGAACGTTTTTGAGAACAGCGAGCATACCGTTACAGATCTTAACCTCAACTTAATAAGCTACGAAGATGCTGACGATATTACAACGTTAAATTTCCAGAAGTTCACAAACCTGCAGGGCATTGGTCTTAATAGTCAGAAGCACATTCCCGACAATGCATTTAAAGACTTGCATTCATTAAACAGTGTTGTCTT
Organism: Acutalibacteraceae bacterium; assembly: GCA_045605825.1. Taxonomy (GTDB): domain Bacteria; phylum Bacillota; class Clostridia; order Oscillospirales; family Acutalibacteraceae; genus DTU089. Next base: position 5,705 of record JAZUQS010000051.1, on the reverse strand, counting down.
AGGTGCGTGTGAAACCATAGGTGAAAATGCTTTCGCTAATTGTACAGCTTTAAAATCGGTTAGCTTATTAGAAACAACAGCTATAGGGGAAGGTGCTTTCAGCGGATGTACAGGCCTTGAAAGCTTTTATGCATATAGCTTAACATCACTTGACTTTGACGTTTTCAACGATTGCACTAATCTTAAAAACCTTTCCCTTGATTCAATGACTGAGTTCCCTGTTGACGAAGAAGGCAGATTTAATTTAAGCAATCTTGAGAACCTTGTAAGCTTAAGTGCAAATTCTTTGGAATTTATCCCATCAAATTTCCTTAAAGATTGCAAAAAGCTGACTACCGTTTCCTTCAATAACGCACAGCAAATTGGTGATTACGCTTTTTATGATACCGGACTTACAACTTACACAATGCCAGCTGTAAAAGTTATTGGTGATTATGCTTTTTTCAGCACTAATATAAGTACATTCAGCTTTAACAAATCAACCTCTATCGGTAAATACGCTTTTTCTGAATGCAACAATTTACCGTCAATTACTATAACCACTAACACATCAATTGGCGAAGGTGCTTTCTCAAATTGCAACAAGGTTACTGAAATCACCCTTAACAATATCAGGTCACTTCCCGTAAATGCAATTTCAGGTTGTCCTAATGTTACGTATCTCGATCTCACTCAGATTACCGAGTTACCCATTGAAGAAGACGGTTCAACCTATGTAAGTGATAAACCTGAGCTTGAGGAATTTATAGCAGAATACGTTGCAACGGTTCCTGATGAATATTTCATTAATAACCCTAAGCTATTCAATGCAATTATGACTAACCTTGAGGACGTTGGTAACAGAGCATTTATGAACACCGCTCTCGCGTACTTACCATCCGACTATCTGTATACTATTGGTGACTACGCCTTCTACGGAACAAGTATCTCAGAGGTTTATACTGAGTGTATTGAAAGAATCGGCGATTATGCCTTTGCAAACTGCACAGCCCTGACCTCAGCTGTAATTAACAATATCTATGCAGAAGAGGATGGTATCGAAATCGAATTAGGAACAAGCGTTTTTGAGGACTGTACAAAATTAACGCGAGTTGCATTGTATATGGAAGATATAGCTTTACCTTACGGTTTCTTCAAAAACTGTACGAGCTTAAGTAAGGTTCTTGCAACAAGCTCCTGGAGAGTAACAACAGTTAATAATTTTGCTGATATTAAATCAATCGGCGAGGAGGCTTTTTACGGTTGCTCAGCAATGAGCATCAACAAAATCAAGCCTTCAAGCCTTGAAAGTATTGAAAAAAATGCTTTTGCAAATGTAACGACCTATGCAGGCGAGGTAACTTTACCGAATCTTAAATATGTTGGTGAAAACGCTTTAGGGTCTATAACAGCAGAGCACCTCATTTTAGAAAACGCTGAAATCATTAAGGATATTCCTGATTGTGAATACGTTCTTATCGGCTCAGATATCAAGGAATTCAGCTGTGATGATACCGATACAACAATCTACGCTTATGAAGATAGCGTCGTTGATGAATTCTGCAAAAATAACAATCTCAACTTCGCAAATTACAACAGCATAGACCCTATTCTCCGTGACGTTGAACCTCTTCTTACAGGTTACGACTATATACTTCACTTTGAAGCTATAGGCTTTAATACAACGTACAAATGGTACGCTTGTAATAACCCCGACAGAAGTGATGCAGTGTTAATAGAAACCTCGTTAAATGAGCCAAATACAATTGATCCGATTGCAATATTCTTTGACAATTACGAAGAGAACAAGTATACATATTTCTATTGTGTTGCAACAAGTACGGAAAACGGTAACGTTCTTGAAATCCCGAGTAGTCTTTGCAAAAATATTTTCGCAACAATAAAGGGAACTGATAAAACTTTTATTGACTTTTTGGGCGTTATTTACACCAGTAGCCCCAACAACGTAAACACATTGGATAATATATTCTCGGTTGATGGCGATATTAGAGTTACACCGTCTTATGCTACCGATACACAAAATTGCTATGGTACGGGTTCAATAGTAGAAATTTTAAACGGTGACGAAGTTGCTATTGGGTTAACCCTTGTAGTTCAAGGTGATATCAATGGTGATGGCGTTGTCAACGTCATTGATTTAACTGAAATAGAAAAAGCATTAAACGGGCATAAGGATATTACTGATACTTATTCTGTTGCCGCCGATGCAAACCGCGATGAAACATTTGATATTACAGATTACCAGACAGCTGTAAACATTGCATTGTCAGCATAAACAAAAAACACATACGGCAACCCTCACGCCGTATGTGTTTTTCATTTATTCAAATATAAATAGTCGTTCCCTCTTGACATTGCCTCACTTTTCTTTTATAATTTAACAGTTGAATTTAATAAACAATTTCGGGGTGTAGCGCAGTTGGTAGCGCGCCTGCTTTGGGAGCAGGATGTCGGGAGTTCGAGCCTCTTCACTCCGACCATAAAAAGAGTAATACCATTCGGTATTGCTCTTTTTATTTTTGTAACGAAAGACTTTAATTCTCGACATCCTGAACGCAAGCAGGTGCTTGCCTGCTTTGGGCAACACACGCGACCGCGTCCTGTGGACGATGAAGGGAGCGTTTGTTGGCGTAGCGGTCGAAATTGTGTGAAGCGAACAGCGAGCAAACAATTTCGGGCACCGCAAGTGGCACGAAGTGAGGATGTCGGGGGGTTCAAATCCCTTCACTCCGACCAAAAATTCAAATTCGACTATTTGTCGGGTTTGGATTTTTCTTTTTTTTAACGTTTCTCACATTCTCCAATCATTTTTTCTGTTTCTAAAATGATTCAAAAGTATTAACAGACAATAATATGAAATATTTCATATTTTGACTACCATAATTACCTTAAGGCTGATTCAGAACGAATCAGCTTTATTTTTTTGCACTCTGCCACATTTATTTTTATAAACGAATATCCAATTTTTTATCATTTTTCAACAAACGTCTCTCGGGTTGTTAAAAGTTATGATTTTGTGTTGACTTTTGGGTTGTTATGTGTTATGATTTTTACAGAATCCTTCATGAGGTGATACAGATGTACATATCGAGATTAAAAATTCAAGAAGCAATGTGTTCGCGTGGAATAAAAACATTTACCGAATTAGCAGACAAAGTTGGTATAACTAAAAATCAATTGTCATTGATGATCTCTGACAATTATAATCCATTCAAATCAAAAGTTATGGATCTCTGCGAGGCACTTGATGTTATGCCAGATGACATCATAAACACTTCAACGCTAAATGATCCCATCCCTTTTCATGAAGAAATCACACCTGAGGATGTTACCGCTATTGAACTTTTTGCCGGAGCAGGTGGATTAGCTCTAGGTCTTGAGCAAGCAGGAATTAAAACACTCAAACACGTTGAATTCGATAAAGCCTGTTGTGAGACATTACGAACTAACAGACCGTATTGGAATGTTACCTGTGAAGATATTCATAATGTAGACTTCACTGAATTTAGAGGAAAAATTGATATTGTTACCGGTGGCTTCCCATGTCAAGCGTTTAGCTACGCAGGTAAAAAAATGGGATTTGATGATACTCGTGGAACGCTTTTTCATGAGTTTGCGAGATGCGTTCAGGAAGTCCAACCAAAAATGTTTTTGGCTGAAAATGTTAGGGGACTTGCAAGTCACGATAACGGACGTACATTGGAAACAATTATTTCTGTTTTTGAAAGCTTGGGATATACAATTGATAATCGAAAGAAAATTTTAAATGCTTGTTACTATGGCGTTGGACAAAAACGAGAAAGAATTGTAATCATCGGCATCCGTAATGACTTAGTTAATGATATAAATTTTGAATATCCAACACCCGATAAAGAATGGACCACTTTACGCACAGCTCTAAAAAATTGCCCGCCATCCATAGGTGAAGAATATAGTGCCAAGAAAAAAGCTGTTTTTAAACTTGTCCCTCCAGGTGGTTGTTGGGTAGATCTCCCTGATGATGTTGCTAAAGCATATATGGGAAAATCCTATTATAGTGGTGGTGGTCGTCGCGGCATGGCGCGACGTATTTCCTGGGATGAACCATGCTTAACTCTTACATGCAGCCCCTCACAAAAACAAACTGATCGATGTCATCCTGAAGAGGTTAGACCCTTTACAGTGCGTGAATATGCTAGAATTCAATCGTTCCCCGATGACTGGCAATTTGCTGGAGGTATTGCAGATCAATATAAACAAATTGGAAATGCTGTTCCCGTCGAATTATCACGTAGGATAGGCATTCAACTCAAAATTTCAATACAGGAACACAAAAAAAGGAACGTTTAAAACGCTCCTTTATGGTTACTCCTCTTCGGCAGTTTCTTGAATGTTTTCTGCTAGTTTCCGAACCGTTTCATCCACCATTTCCACTGCATTAATATCATCGGCAACTTCAGCAAATGCATTAATCAAATCTTCATAAAAATGGTTATCTCCGGTTAATCGTGTCCAAAATTCATCGCCAACTAAAACAGGGTAATCTTCATCAATTGCTTTATAAAATGAACTCAAATCTTCACGTGTTCCATAGCAAACACCTACAACACAATCCATAGATGCGATTGCTGTTCCGTTTGTTCTTGCAAGGTGAATCGCACCTCTAAAGTGATCTTTGATAGTTTTTATATCGTCTTTATTAATTGTATTAGGTCCTGCTTTTAATTGGCAATATTTTCGTCTACCATCTACAGCATCAATAAATTCAATATCCATTCCTGCAGTTGTAGATGGATAAGATTGACGGAGCTCATTACAAAACCTTTGAACAAAATTTCCAAACCCTGTTGTCATTGATGTACCGAAAGCTCTTGGATATAATAATGCTTTTGCTCGATTTTCCGGGGTGTCTTCACCAAACGCAAATTTTGTGAGATACTTCAATAAAAAAGGATTAACAATGAAATTTTTTAGTTTATCTAAATTTTGCGTATTCTTATAATGATTAGCAGCAAAAGAATCACGAAATAGACTTTTTGCCGTATTTAATAATGCGGCCTTTTCAACCTCGGTCAACTTGAAACAACCCCTTCGTTTTAAGTAATTATAATCTTTTGTTTAATTATAACATAAATAAGTTTCCAACACAATACTTATATTTATCAATCACCGCGTCTACTTATATAGGCGCGGTGATTTCTTTTTTAGGGGACTTGACTTTTTGAAAATTCAAAACAATAGTAATTTCCATAGTAATCAAAGGATATGTACTGTTTTTGACTGCGAAAACCTAGTATTTATGCGGGTTTACGCTTGATTACTATATCGCTACTCCGACCAAAAACGATTGAAAACCAATGGTTTTTCTTTTATTGTTTTAATTATCAATTTGTGATATAATCAACTCGACAAACTTGAATTTGACGAGGGAAACGTATATGAAATACAAAGGAACTCTTATTGTTGTTAAAGATTGTAACCGTGCGTTAAAGTTCTATAGTGGTATGTTTGGATTTCAACTTCTTCAATACAACGATGGAAATATGGAATTGACGAATAATTTATATTTACAGGAATCGGGATACTGGGAACATTTCACAAAAAGAAGTATAATTCAAAACAGCAATCAATCTGAGTTATATTTTGAAGAGCCCAACATAGAACAATTTGTAGAGCGTCTTGAAACACTTTACCCTGAAATCGAATATGTCAATCACCTGATGACA
>JAZUQS010000050.1:0-3267 GCA_045605825.1 Acutalibacteraceae bacterium | reverse complement strand
CGTAACAACGCTTACGTATTATTATGACGTATGGTATTACGTTGAAAACGGACAAATCAATTGGGATAGTGATACACTTTGCTTCTACGAGGGCGGATGGTATTACGTTAAAAACGGTACTATTGCTTGGGATTATACAGGAAAAGTTCTTTATAACGGTGCATTCGTTGAAGTAGTGAACGGTCTTGCTGTTATGTGATGTTTATCTGTTAGCTGAATAAAACATCAATTGAGGCTTCGAACGGTTTTATAATAAGGTTAAATAGAAATACCAAAAAACTTCTATGATGGTTCATCATAGAAGTTTTTTTGTGCGTAAACAGAAAACGATGAATTTGTTTGATGAAAGAAATTTATGTTTGTTAACATTTGTTTTTCTTTATATCGTTGACAGTTTGAGTTTTTTTGTGGTATTATATAGTATGTATTATTACAGTTTTCTTAGGAGGAATTATTTTGAAAAAAGCTGTGTCTTTGCTTTTATGTGTATTTATGATTGTGTCAATGTTCAGCATAACTTTTGTGCAGGCTTCAGCTGCAGAAGTGCAAGAATATTTCACAGTTGTAAATACAGACTTCAGTAACAATGAAATTACATATTATATTTCATTAAATCCTTATCAACCAAAAATAAACTCTGTTATCTTTGATATCAATTTTGATAATACCGTTCTTAAAGTGGTTGAAGATAAAAGTGGACCTGTCGGTATAAAAAACAACTACGGTGAGTTTAATACTAACATTGACGGTTTATATGAAAAGGGCAATAAAGCAGAAGGCAAGTACGTTATTGCATTTTTCAATCCTAACGGTGTATCTGTAGGTGCTTCTGCAGTATCCTTTGTTAAGATCACTTTTGAAGTAATATCAAAAAATCGTCCTATAACAAACGTTAGTTTTGATTGCGTGGAGTATATTTCCGATGACGGTGATGCTTCTAACGACAAAACTAAAGCAACAGACCCTGTTCTTTTTGCAGAAGATTCATTTTTAACTCTTAATGCTGTTAAGAATAAAGAAGTTCTTTCAAACACAGAAGGTCTTAAATTTGTTTGGGAAGCTGTTGTTGGTGCTGAATGGTATAAAATCTACCGTAAAGCAGAGGATGCAACGGAATGGACGGTAATAGCTGAACAGGTTCTTGCTCCTGAAACAAGCTACGTTGATAAAATCGAAGGCGAGGATTTAGGCAAAATTTTTGAATACGTTGCAGAGCCTTACAACAGCTACGGTAGTGTTCCTCACAGTGAAACAGGTGTTAAAGGTAAATATTTCGGTACTATTGATTACATTGATGCAGTTATGACCGAAACCGGTGCAAACGTTTCTTGGACACCGCTCGAAGCTGCAGAGACATACAGTCTTTATCAGATGGCTGAGGGCGATGAGGATTGGACTTTTGTTAAAAACGTTGCCGAAACCTCTTGTCACAGTAAAGCTCTTGAAAGTGGCGTGAAATATTTCTTTACAGTAAAGGCTCATAGCGAAGGTTACCTTGCTGAAACCTCTGCAGCACCTAAAGAACTTGTTTTCTTAGGCTCTCCTGATAACGTGTATGCTAATATTTCAGATGAGGCTATTACATTAACCTGGAAAGAGGTTAACGGTGCCGAAAGCTATAATTTATATAAGAAAAATTCTTCTGATGAAAGCTATACTTTTGTTAAAAACGTTACTGAACTTAATTTTTCCGATGCAGATGTTGTTAACGGTGAATTATATAAATATATTATTCAGTCAGTTAACGCAACAACAGAAAGTGTTGTTGGCGACAACTATACAGCAGTCAGAAAGCTTCCCGTTACAAAGAACGTAACAACTGAATTAGGCAAGAATTGCGTTATTGTTAAATGGGATGCAGCTGATTTTGCGGACGGCTACAGGGTTTTAAGAAAAGAAGTAGATTCAACAGGTTGGTCTGCTATAGGCAGCTCTGATACAAATGAATATTTTGATATGAGAGTTGCTACCGGAAAGACATACGTATATGCTGTTGCCACACTTAGTGACGGTGGCGTTTATGAAGCAGAAAACTCAGAGCCTTCAGAAGAGATTTTCTATATCGCAACTCCTGTTATAAGCAGTGCAGTTGCATACGGAGATAAAATCACTCTTTCTTGGAAAAATATTGTTGACGTTGAGCTTTATGACGTTTATAAATATAACGCTGAAAATGAAGAGTGGGAGCTTATAGACTCAGTTGATGTTAACACATATGACGACTATGACGTAATCGGCGGCGAAACCTACGGTTATTCAGTTGTTTCAGTTATTGGTGAAAACACGTCATTATTTGATGATGAAGGCATTTGGGTTAAATATCTTTCTGCACCTACGGGTCTTACTGCTACAAATGATTTTGAAGGCGTAAAGCTTTCTTGGAATGAGGTTGCCGGTGCTGAAGAATATGTGGTATATCATAAGGTTGGTTCTGGCTCATATCAGGAAATAGCTAGATTTGATGCAGATGAAACATCATATATTCACACAACCGCAACAACAGGACAAGATAATTACTATAGTGTGTATGCCCGTGGTGGAGTTACTTATAGTCAGCCTGCAGAAACAAACATAAGATACCTTTCTTCACCCGTGATTACATCAGTAAGTACCTCTAACAGAAATAATATTTTAGTTGCTTGGGGAAAAATCGACGGTGCTGACAGCTATAATGTATATAGAAAAGCTTATAATTCAACTGAATGGGAGCTTATAGGCACAACAGCGGGTACAAGAAACAGTTACCTTGATGCAGACGTTTTCTATACTAACGAATATACCTATACTGTTCAGGCTTGCTACGGTGATTCTTGTTCATCTTTCGACCCTGAGGGGAAAGCCTTCGTTCTTAATGTTAACGGTGTTCCAACACTTGAGCATATTAGTGGCAATAGATGGAGATGTAAGGTAGGCTCGGTAAGCAACTACGATTATAAAGGTCTTGTGAATTACGAAGGTGCATATTACTATGTAGCTAACGGATACGTTGATTGGAATTATAACGGCTTTGTTTATTACAATAACGAAGAATATTACGTATCAAACGGTTGCCTTGATATGAATGGTGATACACTCGCTATGATTGACGGCGAATGGTATTACGTAAGAGATGGTAAATTATTCTCAGATTATACAGGTCTTGTAGAATATTCAGGCAGTTGGTTCTATGTAGTTGACGGCTACCTTGATTGGAGTATAACAACACTTGTATATTTCAATAACGTATGGTATTACGTAGAAAACGGCAAAATTAATTGGGATGCAAAA
>JAZUQS010000049.1:0-12792 GCA_045605825.1 Acutalibacteraceae bacterium | reverse complement strand
CTTGGATTGTCTTCCTAAGACCGCTTGGCCTCCGACTTTTGTGCGATATATTTTGTTACACAAAACGCGATATATTTCGCTACGCTCAATGCGATATGATATAAATCCTTACTTTTCTCGTGCCGTAGGCACATATCGCACCGAAGGTATATCGCATACAACGTACATATCGCAAATCCGTCAGGATTTATATCGCGGTGCTTTCGCACCATATTTGCCACTTGCCATTTGCCATTTTCAATTTTGTGAAGCCTCTGGTGACTTTACAATCGCGATATACAAGCGAGCTTGTGCGATATATTTTGTTACACAAAACGCGATATATTTCGCTACGCTCAATGCGATATGATATAAATCCTTTCTATTCTCGTGCCGAAGGCACATATCGCACCGAAGGTATATCGCATACAACGTATATATCGCAAATCCGTTAGGATTTATATCGCGGTGCTTTCGCACCATATTTGCCACTTGCCATTTGGCGAACGTAGTGAGCTTTACAATCGGCACGAAGTGCCCCGACACTCCTAACTCCTAATTCCTCACTCCTCACTAAAGAGTGAGCGAAGCGAACTTATTTCCTCGTCTTATTATAAATCTTCGACTTAATGCTATCAACAAGTGAAAGCTTGTTGCTTTCGTTTACCTTTAATTCGTCAAGTGAATAACCCTTTAAACTAAATTCTGCCTTGTCGCTTTCGTAAAGGTCAACTATGCTGCCGTCGGAAAGCTCCGTAATGCAAGAGTATACGTAAGAAAACGGGTTTAAGCTGTCGGTAACCTTCTTGTTGTATTTCCATTCAACTTTGTTGTTTTCATCGTAAAGACCGATTTTTATTACGCCGAGCTTTCTTGTTTTAGTTGAGGGACAAGCTAAAATTATAGCGTCCTTACCGTCGATTTTTTTACTGTAATTTATAACCGAGAACATACAGTTTGAGCAATAACCCAAAGCTTTATCAATAGTGTAGCTGCTCCAAGTTTCACCGCAGTCGGTGGAGTCGGTATAGCTTATATAACCTGCAATGTTTCTTGAATACATTCTTAAAACGCCGTTGTTAAGAAGAGCAAATTGACTTTCAGAGCTTTTACCTGCAAGACCTACCTGATTTGCTTTCTTTGAGCGTTTCCAGTTTTCACCGTCGTCAGTATAAATAACGCTTGTATATTCTCTTGCGTCATTGTTGTCGTAAACAGAGAATATAACTCTCTGCTTGCCGTCTTTTTCAATACAGATACCAACACCGGGAGAAAAGCCCGTAAAGCCTTTGGAGCCTATTTCAAGGTTAAGGATTTTACCCTCAGACCAGCTTTCACCGTTATCAAAGCTTTTTCTTACCCAAAGGTAATAGGTGGGATAAATCTTGATAGGTGCATAAGCATAAAAGATATTTGAAATTACGTCGTTATCGTTCAAAGAGCCGTCTTTGTTCATTTGCTTTATAAGAATGGGGGAGTATTCCTCACCGTTTTTCTCATAAATGTTATAGAACCTGTCTACAAAATAATTTTTGTAGCTTGAGTTATCGGAAAATCTTAAAACGGGGGCGAAGCCATCTTCATTGAAATTATCAACGTAATAAGGATAATGCTTTTTATCAAGGGTTGTGCTTTCAGCTTTTTCGTGGCTTGTTTTGTCGCAAAGAGCAAGCTTACTGTCAATAAAGCCATTATCTTTACCGTATGTACCTGCACTCCAGAGGCCCATATACGCAGGACAAGCATCGCAAACGTGATAAACAACACCGTTTTTATCCTGACAGATTGCAGAGTCACAGAAAGATGCAGAAGTAGGGATTGCATTGTTATGGTCAGCATCTTCCATATCGTTGAAATGGTTAACCCAGACAATATCGGACCAGGTTTTGCAATTATCGTCAGAGTAACGGATAACCGTTTCAATGTTAGCAGGGTCATCGGTACCGTTGCCGTATCTTATATCACCGCCTGCAATAACTCTGCCGTTTTTTAGAGTAAGTATTGAGGGAATACGAAACAGTTTGCTGTTTCCTGTACCCGCTGAATAAGGGTTTGTAAAATTAGCCATAGTCTATATCACCTCTGCGTTTAATTAAACAATTCTGAACGTCTTAACCTCAAAGGGTGTAACGTTGAAGGTAAGCTTGTTGCCGTTTGCAGTAATTTCTTTTTCGTCAACTTCCATAAGGTTACATTCGTAAGCCTTTGTAAAGGGTAAGTTAATTGTAAGAGTTCTTTCACCGCGAACTCTTCTGCTCTGGTAAACTCTTACGATAATACCGTTACCGTCCTGAGCTTGTTTTACCGCATCAATAACAATATCGTCATTGTCACAATTAATATAGCTCTTGCTTTCGGGAAGTGTACCGGCTTTAGCAGAAACAGGGATTGCGTTAAGAGGACAGTTAAGTGAGAATGCCTCTTTAACAGTACCGCCTGTCTGCCAAGTGCCACTATGGGGATAGTAAGAATAAGTAAATGAATGATAGCCTAAATCACCGTATCTGTCGGGTGTTGTGGGTGCACGAAGAAGAGTAATTCTCATTCTGTTATCAAGAATATCGTAGCCGTATTTGCAATCGTTGAGAATACTTACACCGTAGTCGCCTTCGGAAAGGTCTGCCCATTTATGAGCACATTGCTCAAAACGAGCTGCATCAAAGGATGAATTTCGGTGGGTGGGGCGTTTAATTGCACCGTGAGCCGCCTCAAAGGTAGCCTCTGTGTTAAGCACGTTAACGTCGAAAGCTGCCTTCATAACCTTGTCGCGTTCTTGCCAGTCAACCTCTGTTTCAAAAATCAACTGTCTGCTGCCTGCGTAAAGGATAATATTCTGTGAAATAGTTGATTTGTTAAATTTTCTTACAACCTTAAGAACTGCTCTTACGGGTGAACATTCAGTAATTTCAATACTTTCCGCTTTTTCAAGTACCCATTTTTTCTTTTCGTAGTTCTGTTCAAGGTTCCAGGCAGTTTCGTGAATACATTTATCAATAAATACTGTAATCAAGTTGCCCTTACCGTCAAGGGTTTCACGGTTGTTTTCTTTATCAAAAATTGAGGTAAGAATACCGTTTTCGTCGTATGTAACCTTAAGTAATTCGTTTTCAATGATACCGTTGCCGATTTTTACGTTTTCTTTTGCTTCGGCGGTTTCCTCAAAAGCAAAGAATTTGTAGCCCATAGGCGGAACTTTATCGGCAATAAACTCGGTGTATTCCTCACCGTCTTTCGTAAACGTTCTTGAAAGAGCACCAATCTTTTTATTGCCCTTGAATGTAACGGGTGCTGTAACCTCGTTTGAAATCATATTCCAAACAACAACACCGTCTTTTTCCGCGGTAACGTTTGCGGTAATACCCTCAAGTGAAGAGCAATAAATTTCGTTGCCTTCTTTTTCAAGCTTCTCAAAATCGGGTCGGCAATCCTCCATAGCTTCGTGAATAGAAGTGCCGGGAAGAATATCGTGGAACTGATTTTTGAGGAATAAAAGCCAAAGGTTTTGTAATCTTTCAATATCGTAACCGCCACCGAAAACGCCTGCCATTTCGCAACGGCTTAAACGGAACTCATTTTTACGGTTGCCTTTTTTAATAAAGCCTTGGCTTGTGTAGGTACCTCTGTGGTTTTCGTAGTAAAGCTCGTCGCAGTATGTGGGGAGTTCATCGCGGATTTTCTCTGCTTCAGCAAAGAATTCCTGCGGATGACCCATTCTTGTTTTGGGTAGACCGGGGAAGTTTTTAAGTCGTTTTGCGTTTTCTAACATTCTGTAGGTGCTTCCTCCGCCACCGTCACCGTAACCGAACATACCGAAGCCTGTCTTTAAAACGTGTTTTAAATCGTTGTTAAATGAAGCATCGCAAACTTGTTTGGGGTCATAATGACCTTGGTAGTGAGAACGCTGATTCAAAGCTAAAATTTCAGAGCCGTCAGCACCTTTCCACTTAAAAAGAGTGTGAGGGAAACGGTTTGTATCCTGATTTAGAAGCTTTGTTGTAATAAAATATTTCATACCGCTCTTTTTGATAATCTGCGGTAAAGCGTATGAAAAGCCGAAGCAGTCGGGTAGCCAATATGTATCAGAAGAAACGCCGAATTCTTTAAGGAAAAATTCTCTTCCGTAAAGAAGCTGACGAATCATACTTTCGCCCGAAGCGATATTAGTATCACATTCAACCCAGGTGTTACCAACGATATTCCATTGACCGTTTTTTACCTTTTCTTTGATTCTTTCGTAGAGCTCGGGGTAATTCTTTTTAATCATATCGTAGGCGATAGCCTGACTTTGTGTGAAAGTAAATTCGGGGTAAACGTCCATAAGAGCAAGGTTATTTGCGAATGTTCTTGCACTCTTTCTTTCTGTTTCCTGAACTCTCCAAAGCCAAGCAATATCAATATGACTGTGACCGTCAAAGATAACCTCTGACGGTGCGGTGTATTCAATTTCTGCAAGCTTTTTGTCAAAATGCTCACAAGCGATTACAATAGATTTTCTTGTTTCATCCTCGGGGAAATCAAAGTCCACAAGGTGAAGTGAATCGTCAAGCACCTTGTAAACGCTTTCTCTTATAAATTCATCCTTAATGCAGGGGAGAGCATCCCAAGCTGTAACACAGTTAAGATAAAATTTTTCGCATATTTTATCAACTGCAGCAAAGTTTGCGAATTTGAGAGTGTATTCGCATTCTTTAGCACCGTCCATTGCCATATCACAAAAGCCTGCTGAATCAACACAAGCCTCAAGCTCAATTTCCATAGGCTTGCCGAAGGTGAGAAATTTTTCTGGGATATTAACGGTTTCTCTGCCAACCCAACCGCTTTTTTCTCTTGATGAAACGGAGTTTGCAATTTTGCCGTTTATTCTTATGAGAATTTCACCGCCGAAATCAAGGTTAAGGTAAACCTTTTCGCCCTTGAAGCTTTCAGGAAGAGTAACCTGTGTTTTAAAAATTCTTGCACAGTCGTAGCGTGCAAGCCAGTGGTCACCTAATTTAAGTGTTTCTTTAGTTTCGGGGCGGAATTCGTGCTTGCCCTCACCGAGATAATCACCGTCATAGGTTTCCCAAACGGGCATATCAACTTTTTCTTTAACGCAGTATTTGTTTAACTGCGTAAGCATATCAAATAAAACCCCTTGTTTAGGTGTTTTCATAATATCAACTCCCGATTTTGATAAAGTTTTTCAATACACAATAATAATATCATATACACGAAAATCGGGCAATAAAAGAATTTAAAAAACAGAGGTTAAAATATACCAAAAATTACCGCAATTAATTGTAGGTATTGATAAAATGAGTCGCCGGTCACCAGAGTTCGCTTTGCTCACGATTTAGTGAGGAGTTAGGAGTGAGGAGTGAAGGGGCACTTCGTGCCGATTATAAAGCTTCGCAAGGAACAAATAATTTACTAAACCAATAAGTTTACAAAGGTGGTGTACCTCTCTTGTGAAGAGAGGGGGACCGACACGTAGCAAGGCGGAGTGTTGGTGGAGAGTTATAGTGCTGTAAGGCACGTATAATAAAATCTTTTACCTATTTTTAATGACAAGCGGAAAACAGCAAATTTAGGAGCTGTAACGCTGTTATAAAGCTTCGCAATGTCTGATTTGTAAATTCTTTTTCCATTTATTTACTTATAAGATTTTCTATGATATAATATACTATCAATCTGCAAATAATAACGATTAAGAAAGGAGCAAGAGTATATGGCGGATAAGTTTATTTTACATTCTGATTATAAGCCTACGGGCGATCAACCTGAAGCTATTGAAAAGCTTGTTGACGGTGTTAATAAAGGCTATATGGAGCAGACCCTTTTAGGTGTTACGGGTTCGGGTAAAACCTTTACCATGGCAAACGTTATTGAAAAGCTTAACCGACCTACCCTCGTTCTTGCTCACAATAAAACTCTTGCTGCTCAGCTTTGCTCGGAATTCAAAGAGTTTTTTCCTGAAAATGCAGTTGAATATTTCGTTTCCTATTACGATTATTATCAGCCTGAAGCGTATATTCCTACAACTGATACTTACATTGAAAAAGATAGTGCTGTAAACGATGAAATTGATAAATTGCGTCACTCGGCTACGTCTGCTCTTTCTGAAAGACGCGACGTAATTATCGTTGCAAGTGTTTCCTGTATTTACACTCTCGGTGACCCGATTGACTATCGCAGTATGGTTATTTCACTTCGTACGGGTATGCAAAAGGACCGTGACGATCTTATAGCAAAGCTTGTTGATATTCAGTACGAAAGAAATGACGTAAGCTTTGTTAGAAATAAATTCAGAGTAAAAGGGGATACCGTTGAAATTTTCCCCGTTTATTCTTCCGATACCGCTTACAGAATTGAGTTTTTCGGTGATGAAATTGATAGGATTTCAGAGATAAATCCTCTTACGGGTGAGGTTAAATGCACCCGTAGTCACGTTGCGATTTATCCCGCTTCTCATTACGTCGTTGAGCATGATAAAATGGAAAAAGCCCTTGAGAATATTTACAACGAGATGGAAGAAACAGTTGAAAAATTCAAAGCAGAGGGTAAACTTTTAGAGGCTCAAAGAATTCAGCAACGTACTCTTTACGATATAGAAATGCTTCGCGAAACGGGCTTTTGTAAGGGTATAGAAAACTATTCGAGAGTTATGTCGGGAAGGAAACCGGGTACTGCTCCTTTTACGCTTCTTGATTATTTCCCCGATGACTTTATTTTGTTCGTTGATGAATCTCACGTTACTCTTCCACAAGTCAGAGGTATGTTCGGCGGAGACCGCTCAAGAAAAGAAAGCCTTGTTAATTTCGGCTTCCGTTTACCGTCGGCTTTTGATAACCGCCCACTTAAATTTGATGAATTCTACGGCAAAACTCATCAGAAAATTTTTGTAAGTGCAACCCCCGGTGACCTTGAAAAAGAGAAAAGCTCGCAAATTGCCGAGCAGGTTATTCGTCCTACGGGGCTCCTTGATCCCGAAATTAGTGTAAGACCTACCGAGGGTCAGATAGATGACCTGATATCCGAAATCAATATGAGGGTTGAGCGTGACGAAAGAGTCCTCGTTACAACTCTTACAAGAAAAATGGCAGAGGACCTTACTGATTATCTTACAAATTACGGAATAAAAGTCCGTTATATGCATTACGACGTTGATACAATTGAACGAATGGAGCTTATAAGAGATTTAAGATTAAAAGAGTTTGATGTGCTTGTGGGCATCAACCTTTTAAGAGAGGGGCTTGATATTCCTGAGGTTTCATTAGTAGCAATTTTAGATGCAGATAAAGAGGGCTTTTTACGAAGCGAAACCTCACTTATTCAGACCATCGGCAGAGCCGCCCGTAACTCAAACGGTCAGGTAATTATGTACGCCGATACGGTAACGGGCTCAATGGAAAGAGCTATTACCGAAACCTATCGCAGACGTGAAAAGCAAATGAAATACAACGAAGAAAACGGAATAATCCCCGAAACAATCAAGAAGGACGTCAGGGATATTCTTGAAATAAGCTCAAAAGATAACGTTCAGGAAAAGATTGCAAAACGTAAGCTTTCTGCAAAGGAAAAGAATGAGCTTATTGAACGCCTTACTAAAGAAATGAAAGCGGCTGCAAAGCTTCTTGAATTTGAACACGCCGCATATCTTCGTGATCAGATACAAAAATTAAAAGGATAAAAGCATGGAAAAAAACATTATTGTTAAAGGTGCAAGAGAGCATAATTTAAAAAATGTAAGTGTAGAAATTCCCCGTGATAAGCTTGTTGTTTTTACGGGCCTTTCGGGGTCGGGTAAATCCTCTCTTGCTTTTGATACTATTTATGCCGAGGGGCAAAGACGTTATATGGAAAGCCTTTCCTCATATGCCCGTCAGTTTTTGGGTATTATGGAAAAGCCCGACGTTGACAGCATAGACGGTCTTTCACCCGCAATTTCAATAGACCAGAAAACTACCTCTAAAAACCCACGTTCAACAGTAGGTACGGTAACTGAAATTTACGACTATCTTCGTCTTTTATATGCAAGAATAGGTGTGCCTCACTGTCCTGTTTGCGGTAAAGAGATTAAGCAACAGTCTATCGACCAGATAGTTGATAAAATTCTCGAATTAGACGAGGGTACAAAGTTTCAGGTTTTAGCACCTATTGCAAAGGGCAAAAAAGGCGAATTCCAAAAAGAGCTTGATAGTGCTTCTAAATCAGGCTATTCAAGAGTAAGAATTGACGGAATCGTTTACGACCTTTCCGAAAAAATTAAGCTTGAAAAAAATATAAAGCATAATATTGAAATAATTGTAGACCGTCTTGTAATGAAAGAGGGGATAACCTCCCGTCTTACCGACTCTCTCGAATCTGCGTTTTCGCTTACCGAGGGTACCGTTGTTATTGACGTTATAGGCGGTGAAGAAATTTTATTTTCACAGAATTTTGCCTGTCCCGAGCACGGCTCTTGTATGGATGAATTAGAGCCCCGAATGTTTTCGTTTAACAATCCCTTCGGTGCTTGTCCTACTTGCTCGGGCTTAAGTGTTTTTATGAGAGTTTCCGAGGATCTACTCGTTCCTAACCGAAAGCTTTCAATCAAAGACGGTGCTATAAAAGGCTGCGGTTGGGGTAAGTCGGACGCGAGTACAATAGCAGGTATGTATTATAATGCTCTTGCAGAGAAGTATAACTTCACTCTTGATACGCCCTTTAATAAAATCTCACCCGAGGGCCAAAAAGCAATATTCTACGGCACAAACGGTGAGCGTATAAAAATGGTGCGTGAAAATGAGTACGGTAGCGGTACTTATATGACTGATTTTGAGGGCATAGTTAATAATCTTGAAAGACGATATAAAGAAACTACAAGTGACTGGTCAAGACGTGAAATTGAACAGTATATGACCACTTGCGATTGCCCTGATTGTAAAGGTGCAAGGCTTAAACCCGCTTCTCTTGCCGTTACTGTAGGCGGTAAAAACATCAAAGAGTTTACCGATATGTCAATAGGTGATGAGCTTAGGTTTATAGAAGCGCTTGAGCTTTCCGAAAAAGATAAGCTTATTGGTAAGCAGATTATAAAAGAGATTCGTTCAAGGCTCTCTTTCCTTTGTAATGTTGGTCTTGATTATCTTACTCTTTCACGCTCGTCAGGTACTCTTTCGGGCGGTGAAAGTCAGCGTATAAGACTCGCAACTCAAATAGGCTCATCACTTATGGGCGTTTTATATATTCTTGATGAGCCCAGTATCGGTCTTCATCAAAGAGATAACGAGAAATTGTTACAGTCACTTAAAAATCTTCGTGATTTAGGTAATACGCTTATCGTTGTTGAGCACGATGAAGATACTATGAATGCCGCCGATTTCATTGTTGACGTTGGTGTTGGTGCAGGTGTTCACGGCGGTGAAATTATCTGTGCAGGTACGGTTGATGAAATCAAAAAATGTGAGCGTTCCGTAACGGGTCAGTATCTTTCGGGTAAAAAGAAAATTGATGTTCCCGAAAAAAGACGTAAGGGCAACGGTAAATTTTTAGAGATAAAAGGTGCAAGGCAAAACAACCTTAAAAACGTAGACGTTAAAATACCGTTAGGTGAGCTCGTTGTTGTTACGGGGGTTTCAGGCTCAGGTAAATCCTCGCTTATAAACGAAATACTTTATAAAAAGCTTGCCGCCGAGCTTAACAACGCAAGAAAATTTGCAGGTAAGCATGACGAAATTTTAGGTATAGAAAATCTTGATAAGGTTATAGATATCGACCAATCTCCAATCGGCAGAACGCCCCGTTCAAATACCGCAACCTATACGGGTGTATTTAACGATATCAGAACTCTTTTTGCACAAACTCAGGATGCAAAAACAAGGGGCTATGATGCAGGGCGTTTCTCATTTAACGTTAAAGGCGGACGGTGTGAAGCCTGCGAGGGTGACGGTATAATCAAGATTGAGATGAACTTTCTTTCCGATGTCTACGTGCCTTGCGAGGTTTGTCGCGGTGCGAGATATAACAGAGAAACTCTTGAGGTTAAATATAAAGGCAAAAGCATAAGCGACGTGCTTAATATGACGGTTGAAGAGGCTATGGAGTTTTTCGGGAACGTTCCCAAAATCCGTCAGAAGCTTGAAACTATTTTTGACGTTGGTCTTGGTTATATAACTCTCGGTCAGTCAGCAACAACTCTTTCTGGCGGTGAGGCTCAAAGAGTAAAGCTTGCAACGGAGCTTTCAAAAAAATCTACAGGCAAAACTATATATATCCTTGATGAGCCTACAACGGGTCTTCATACTGCCGACGTGAAAAAGCTTCTTGAGGTTATTAATAAGCTCGTTGACCAAAATAATTCTGTTATTGTTATAGAGCATAACCTTGACGTTATAAAAACGGCTGACCATATTATAGATTTGGGCCCCGAGGGCGGTAACGGTGGCGGTGAAATAGTAGCCCAAGGTACACCCGAAGAGGTTGCAAAATGCAAGAAATCTTACACGGGTAAATATTTAAAACCTCTTCTCAAATCTTGATATATTGAAAATATTGTTATATAATTGTTAAAAATATTCAGAAAAATTTGTTTTTTAAAAGGGGAATTTAAATGAAAGCAAATGAAAGTATTCCAAATTATGATATTAAAGTGAGGGAGTATACAAACTATGCTATAAAGAGCATTAAAAACGTTTGTAAAAGCTTCGGACCCCGTCCCGTTGGCAGCGAGGCGGAAACAAAAGCACAGGAATATATGAAAGCAGACCTTGAAAAATTCTGCGATGACGTTAAAAGAGAGGAGTATAAATGCAGCGATAAAGCATTTATGTCTTGGGTTATAGTAGGTGCAACGCTTATGCTTCTCAATATGGTGCTTTTTACACTTGGTATCAGTATCGGCGGTTTAGCTTTAACTCTTCTTACTGCATTTTTCATTGTAGGCGAATTTATTTTCTATAAGCCCGTGCTTGACGGCTTCTTTAAGAAGGTAACAAGCGGTAATGTTTACGGTGTAAGAAAAGCATCAGGCGAAACTAAAAAACGTATCATTCTTGTAGGTCATACTGACTCTGCTTTCGAATGGACCTATACATACAACGGTGGTCGTCCCGTTGTAGCAACAATTATTTTCGGCTCAATTCTTTCTATAATCATAAGCCTTGTTGCAAATATCTATTCAATGATTCATTTCCAAGGCGTTATAGGTGGCTTTGTTTGGAGTGCTGAAAGCGGAATCGTTATAAAGGTTATGGCAGTTTTAATGTATCTTACTGCTCCTATTCTTATTATGGCTTACAGATTCTGCAACTTTAAAAACCCCGTTATGGGTGCAAATGATAACCTTACAGGTTGCTTTATCTCTTGTGCTGCTGCTAAATTCTTAAGTGACAACGATATCAGGTTTGAAAATACAGAGGTTGCAGTACTTTGTGCAGGCGGTGAAGAGGCAGGTCTCAGAGGTACAAAGGCTTTCCTTAAAGCAAATAAAGATACCCTTAAAGCAGACGGTGTTGAAACAATATTTGTTACAATTGATACAATTCGTGAGCTTGAATTTTCAAAGATTTACGATAAAGATATGACCGGTTTGGTTAAAAACGACATAAGAGTTGCAAAGCTTATTCAGAGTGCTGCTAAAAACGTAGGCCTTGAAGTGCCGATTGGACCTATTGATTTAGGTGCTACCGACTCTGCGGCAGCTTCTCAGGCAGGCTTCCCTGCATCATCATTTGTTGCTATGAATCCCGCCCCCGCAAGATATTATCATACCCGCCTTGATACAGCAGATAACCTTTCTGCACAGGCAATTGACACAACTGTTAAATTAGCTATTGAAACAGTTTTCCTTTATGATGAAAAAGGTATCTGATTATGAATAAGAACCATAAATTGACAGGCTCGGGTCCCTTGCTTGATAAAAACGGTGCTTTGCGTGAAGCAGGGTGGTCAACAAAGCTTTGTTATGATTATAACCCCGAGTCTGTTTCAATAGTGAAAAAATCCCGACTTAAAGAATGGGATTATTACCATATAATAAACCACGAAGGCAAATATGCGGTATCTTTTACCTTTGCTGATAATTATTATATGGGTCTTGTAACATGCTCTGTTTTTGATTTTGAAACAAAGGAAAAGTTTGATTGTACTGAAACTAAAATTATGCCTAAAGGCAGTTTGGGTTTGCCAAAATCAAGTGAAGAAGGTAATATTGAGTACTGTTCAAAATCCTGCGTTTTTAACATTGAAAGAACTGACGACGGCAGACATATTTACTGTAAATACGAAAGAGTTTTTACTCATACCGATTGCGAAGCGGAAATTTACTTAAAAATGCCTGAAACCGATACAATGGTAATCGCAACCCCATGGAAAAACGATAAAAAAGCGTTTTACTATAACCAAAAAATTACCTGTATGAATGCAAGCGGTTACGTAAAGGTGAAGGGTAAAACGTACACCTTCGATTCAAGCAAGGATTTCGGTATTCTTGATTGGGGAAGAGGTGTATGGACTTACGATAACATATGGTATTGGGGTATAGGTTGCGGTTACGTTGACGGTAAGCCCTTCGGTTATAATATTGGCTACGGCTTCGGTGATACCTCGGCTGCCAGTGAAAATATGCTTTTTTATGACGGTAAATGCCATAAATTAGATTTAGTCGATTTCGGTATACCTGCCGATAACGTTATGAAAGAATGGAAAATGACATCAAATGACGGAAGATGGAATATGACCTTTAAGCCGTTCTTTAACGATAGAACAGATATAAGTGCAAAGGTTATTTCTCAACACGCCGACAAGCTTTTTGGTTTCTTAAACGGTACAGCTATTCTTGATGACGGTAAAGAA
>JAZUQS010000048.1:0-52029 GCA_045605825.1 Acutalibacteraceae bacterium | reverse complement strand
GGCATCCGTCGAAACCGAGAATTATTGCTTTCTTTTCATTTTTACCTTCAGGAAGAACTGAACGGAAATGTTCATCAATTATGTTATAAAGCTCTGTCTGAGGGTATGCAGTTTCAATTGTGTTTTCATAGCCTACTGCTTCAACATTCTGTCTGTAAAGCTCCTCGGTATCATTTTTATCCTTTGCGTATCTCATTACGTAAAGAGCTATAGCCGAAGCTACAATAGCTAAAACAAGGACTATTGAAATCACGGTAAGAATAATTTTCTTCTTGTTTTTCATTGTTATTCTCCTTTTGCTGCTTCAATTTTTCTTATCATTTTTCTGCCTATAAGCTCGGCTAATTTCATACCCGTTTTTGCCTCTTCAACCGTATCAAAGGAGTCAAAAAAGTGGTCTGTTTCAAAGGTAAAATCGCCTTTATAGTTAATATCCGCAAGGGCTTTTGTTATTTCGTCCCAGTTCATTTCGCTAAGCCCCGGGAGAGTATGCATATCGTCTAAATAATCGTTATCGTGAATATGAAGAGCCTGCAGCCTGTCCCCTAAAACTCTTATACAGTCCTGAGCCTCTCTGCCGGCAAGGCTACTGTGACCCACGTCAAGACAAGCGACAAACATTTCGCTGTTCATAGCGTCAACGTAATAGGCGTGCTCGTAAGGGTTGCTACAGGTTGAGCCTGTTGAAACCTTTTTTCGTTTGTCACCGCACCACATATTTTCGCAAGCAAGCTTTACGCCGTATTTTTCGGCATAGGGTAAAAGCTCCTTGAAATACTCCATATTTCTTTCGAAAACGTATTTCTCGTTACCGATATACCCGCCGAAGCTTACAGGGTGAACGACAAGCATTCCGATTTCCATCAGCGAAGCGATTTCAATAACCTTTTTGTTTGCTTCCCTTAAAAGTCGGTGAGACTCCTCAGGGTCGTCAGCAGGTATATACGTAAGAGCATGAGCCTGATTAAAATAAACGTTGTTTCTTTTAGCCTCCTGAAGAAGCATTTTTGCATAGCTTCTTCGCTCATCATCTGAAACGATATTTTTGTTGTTAAAAGCATCTCTCATTTCGTAATCAATAGCATCAAACCCTGCATCAGCTATCATTTTTACAGCGTTTACGCTACCGAATTTTAAAATGCAATTTAAAGTCTGAGATAGAATCATTTTATTAGCTCCAATTGTTTTTATAAGCATATTTTACCATCTAAATTGAGTTTGTCAAATAATTTAGTAAATTACTGATTGTCGAAATTTGTTGATTTAAACTTTTATTATGATATAATAAACTTATATGCGGTAATATTTTGAAAGGTGAATGATATTTGTGATAGATGCAATTACAGCTGAAATTATTGCAAAGAAATATTACAAACAAATTTATTCGTTTTGCTATTCAAACTTATTTTGTGATGAACACGGGGCTTCCGAGGTTACTCAGGAGGTCTTTCTGTTTTTCCAGGAGCAACGTGAAACGCTTGAAAACACAAATATTCAAGCCTGGCTTTATAAGGTTGCAAGAAACAAAATGGGCGAATACATACGAGCGAATAAAAAATACCAGAAGCAGTTTGCCGAATTAACAGAATTTTCAGCAACAGTCAGCGACAGCGAAATTTTTGTTCACCTTGAAAACGACGTTAACGTTGACGATGAAGAAATTTTAAAACGAAAAGAATTTGTTTTAAAAGCACTTTCTCAAAGAGACCGTGTGCTTTACGAAAAAATTTACATAGAAAAGAAAACGTATAAGGAAATCGCAAAAGAGCTTAACATACCTCTCAAAACGGTAAATTCAAGAGCCTTCAGATTAAGAAAAAAGATAACAAAACGTGTAAATTTCACATTCACATCAATCGGTCAGATTATAATAAAATTTATGTTTTAACCGCCTTTCAAAAATTTTTTCAAAAAATTTTAAAATTTTTTTGAAGTCTTTTCAATATTTTGTCATATATATATTGAAGGGAGAAAAAAGCTTTAATTTATTAAAGAAAAAATTTTTTTGAAAGGAGCGAACAAGCCTATGAAAAACAAGTATAAGAATAATGCTGATGCTATTAAATATCTTTCCGCCTTATGCGACAGAGAGGTTCAAAAGCCCGTTGAGGAAATGGACTGTGAGTTAATTGCGTCAACCGTTGAGCTTTTACTTAAATTACAAGGCAAAAAGGTTTCGCTTGCAGAAAAAGAAATTGAAGAAAAGGTCAGAAAAATATCATTTACCGAAAGCTCCGATAACGTAAAAGAGTTTAAGGTAAATAAAAACGTACGAACAAAAACCACACAAAAAAGAATCTTGCTTATCGCTGCGGTTATTGCAATTCTCGTTGCAATTTTAAGCTTCGTTTCCGTTGCATTTGAATGGAATATTCACGACAAAATGAAAGAAAAGTTCGGCTCTGTTTTCAATGTACCAGTTGGTGTTGAACAAAATGAAAATGGTGTTACGTTTATATATAACGGTAAAAATAAAGTATATAGTTCATTAGATGAACTTGCAAAAAAAGAAAATTTGGATATTTTGTTGCCAAATGATTTGCCAAACGAAATCAAAACAGATAGAGTTTTTGTCACAAACAACAAAATAATAGATATCACTTTCTCCAATGAAAATTTATTTTTTACAGTAACATTAAATTCTGACATACCCGTAGGAAACGAAGAAATTTGTGATAAAATAATATCAGTAAATTCAATTACTTTTTACATTTCATTACTTGACGATGTAAATGAAGTCATTGCTGAATTTTCTTATGACGGAAACTATTATAGGATAAATTGTGACGATATGCAGATTCTATTAGATATAATAGAAAATCTGGAGGAACAGGAATGAAAAAGGTCATATCATTAATTTTATCTTTTTGCTTTATTTTAAGCCTTGGGGTTATCCCCGCTTCAGCTGAAGAAGCTGTTGAAAATAACGACTTTACAATTATTATTCACAACGAAGATATTTCAGAAGAAACAAAAGAAAAGCTTATTGCTTTTTACTCTGACCCCGAAAGTCATAATGACACATCAGCCACGTATGGTTTAACCTGCACTCTTTTTGGTCATAAATTAGAAACTGCAACCACAACTGTTATAAATCACAAAGTGCGTACAACTGCCCCGCGATGCCAACAAAACAGATATAATTATGAAGCTTGCACAAGATGTGATTACGAAAACTCAACTCTTATCAACAGTACATACATCAACTGCTGTGCATAATTAAATAACCTTTTTACACCGAGCACTTTCCGAAGTGTTCGGTGTTATTTTTTCATATTCTCTGCAATACCGATAAGCAACTGAATCTGCTCCGCAGTCAAGGTGTTACAAACCTTTTCAAGCTCTTTAAATTTTGCGGAGTTTTCCTTTCCCTCTGCGAAAAACTCTTGGGGCGTTATACCGAAAAAGTCGCATATTAAGAAAAAACCGTTCATAGACGGCAAAATTTTCCCGTTTTCAATATGGTTTACATAGTTTTCGCTCTGCCCTAACCGAAGGCTCATTTCCCTTGCGGAAATCCCCTTTTCTTTTCGCAACTCTTTCACTCTGTTTTTAAAAAGCTCTTTAGTCATCTGTTTTTTCTCTCTTTCATTTTTTTGTAGTTTGTTTATTTGACTTACACACTTAAAATGTGTATTATTTACTTAAATACATATTGAGGGTGTGTTTTATGGGAGCAACCTGTTGTTTTTTCGGTCATAGGGATATTTTTGACAACGTTGAAGATTTTCTTTACTCTAAAATCTGTTATTTAATTGAAAACGAAAACGTTACCGAATTTTTAGTTGGTGACCACGGTGATTTTGATAAATCCGCCGCTTCTGCCGTAAGAAAAGCAAAGCTTAATTACAGTAATATTAAGCTAACCTTAATCCGCCCCTATTTTTCCGAAGAATTAAATACAAATAAAGATTTTTATAAAACCTTATATGATGATATTGTAATCCCCTCTGAAGCGGCACAGTCCCATTTCAAAGCCGCTATAACAAACCGTAATAAATGGATGATAAACCAAAGTGATTTTTGCATTTTTTACGTTTTCAGGGAAAACGGCGGAGCTTACACCGCTTTAAAATACGCCCAAAAGCAAAATAAAAATATTATTTTGTTTTCTGAATAACCCTCAAATATATATGACAAAAAATTAAAAAGACTTCAAAAAATTTTTAAAATAAAAAGGCTCTCTTGCTTTCAGAAAAAACTGAAAACAAGAGAGTTTTTATTGTTTTAAGATTTTATTTAGTCCTCAAGCCTTTAGGATAATGGTTTTTGGCTCTGCCGTTTACAACCTTTACCCCGCCTAGAGTAGCACCACCTACGGTTACAACCGCCCAACCGTTTGGGGTATTTGCTTCAAACTCTTCACCGTGAAGATATTTTTTAATTTCGTCGCTTTCGGGTGAAAGGTCTATTTTTCTTTTAAATTTATCACCTAACCCCATAAAAAACTGATGGTGAGGCTGAATATAATTCTTTTTTATTTCGCCGATAGTAATACCGCAGGAAAAAACGGTTGCATTTTCTACAGAAAAATCGGGTGTAAAATAAACGGGTGTACCTTTATGCATCAAAACGTTTTCTTTATTGTAGCCCTCAAGGGTATCATCAAGAAAATCAAAAACGGTTTTATCTATTTTAACGTTGTTTTTTCTTGGGGCTTTATAAGAATTTACGGGTGTATTTTTGTTATGAAGCACCGCCATAAACTGACCCTCGCCCTTGCTTTTATGAGGGTAAAACCTACGGGCAAAATTTATATTTTCACAGCTACAGCCCTCAAAAAATACTCCGTCGCAGGTATTTTCTTCAACCTCTTTTTTTACTCTTACAAGCTCAAAATCGGGGTGGTTTTTCAAAAACCAATCAACCGTCATTTCGTTTTCTTCTAAAGAAAAGGTGCAGGTGGCATAGATAATATACCCGCCGTTTTTAAGGCACTTTACTGCATTTTCGAGTATTTCTTTCTGACGGGAAGCACAGTTTTTTACGTTATCCTCGCTCCACTCGTCAATTGCTACGTCATCCTTACGAAACATACCCTCCCCCGAGCAAGGAGCATCAACCATTATTAAATCAAAGCTTTGGGGGAAAATTTTTGCAAGCTTTCCCGTATCCATACAAGTAGTTACAACGTTTTTAAGGCCTAATCTTTCAACGTTGCCCGTAAGGATTTTGCATCTTGAGGTGATAATTTCATTTGAAACGAGAATACCGTTTTCCCCTAATTTGTTTTTAAGCTGACTGCTTTTTCCGCCGGGTGCGGAGCACATATCAAGAACGCACCAATCGGGCTCTAAATCAATACTTTCAGCAGGTGCCATTGCCCCCGGCTCCTGAACGTAAATCATACCCGCATGGTGAAATGGGTGATTGCCTATTTTTTCATCTGTAAAATAAAATCCGTTTTCAACGTATGGGATTTTTTCAGTATCAAACGGATTGATTTTCAAAAACTCATCAACGGAAATTTTATCTGTATTAACTCTGAAGGCTCTAACGGGTGCTTCGGTGTAGGCATTTAAAAAATCACCGTAGCTATCACCTAAAAGAGCTTTCATTCTTTCGCAAAATTCGGTGGGTAATGCTTTCATTCTTCCACCTCAATATTCATTTCCGCATAAAGCATACACATACTAAGAGCAGTTATAGCCGCCGTTTCAGTTCTTAAAATACGCTTACCTAAAGAAACGATTTCACTACCGATTTTTTCGGCTTCAAGAATTTCCTTTTCCTCAAAGCCACCCTCAGGGCCGATAAGAATACCGACCTTCATACCATTTTCCATTTTTGAAAGTGCATTTTTTGTTGAATTCATACCGTCTTTACTTTCGTAAGGAACGATAAATAAATCCATTTCCTTTGCCTTTTCCATAGCCTGTTTATAAGACATAATATCAAAAATTTCAGGTATTACGGTGCGTTTACTTTGCTTTGCAGCACTTTCGGAAATAGCCTGCCAACGAGCTTGCTTACTTTTCTTTTTCTTTTCTTCGATTTTTACAACGCATCTGTTCATTTCAACGGGTATTACGCCCTCAACGCCAAGCTCAACCGCCTTTTGAATAACAAGCTCCATTTTGTCAGCCTTAGGAAGCCCTTGAAAAAGATACAGCTTTATAGGCAAGCTTGTATCCTGATAATTTTCTTCTTGAATTTTTGCAACGGCACTGTCACCCGTAAGCTCCTCTAAAACGCATAAATCACTTTTACCGCTTACGCTTACGAGAAACTCATCACCGATTTTCATTCGCAAAACGTTTTTTATATGATTAAAATCAGAGTCAGTTATGTAATAAAAATCGCCTTGACGGTTTTTCTCATCAACAAAAAAATTATGCATCGTAACACTTCCTTTGCTGTGTATTATATCAAATAGAAATGAGGTTTACAACAGTCAAATGGCAAATTGGAAATGGCAAGTGGCAAATTAAGGGGCTTCGCCGATTATAAATGCGAAGTGCAAAGTGTAGATGCCAGATGCCAGTTCCCAGATGCCAGAGGCTTCGCGGGGAGCAAACGACTTACTAATATAACAAATTTACAAAGGCGGTGTACCTCTCTTCGAAGAGAGGGGGACCGCCTTTGTAAATCTATTCTATTAATAAGTTATTCGTTCCCTACGGTTATTTTTCTGCACTATATATAACTAATCAAACAGAATTTTATATTTATTAAAACAAAAAACAACTTGACAACAAAGGCAAGTATATGTATAATATCATTTGCTTATTAAGTTAAGTTTGCTGATATAGCTCAGGCGGTAGAGTGCATCCTTGGTAAGGATGAGGTCACCGGTTCGAATCCGGTTATCAGCTCCAAACGAAAATCCGTTCTCGCAAGAGGGCGGATTTTCGTTTTATTATTCATTTTTCAATATTCATCATTCATTCTTCATTAAACAAAACGGATTTTCAAATGAATAATGAATATTGAAGTCGCTATCGCTAATGAATATTGAATAATTTTGACTTCGCTTTATTATTCATTTTTATCAAATCACTCCAAAGTACTTTTTTAAACTTTTTATATTCTTTTTCTTTATAAATAGTTTACAAAAAGGAAATAAAATGTTATAATTTTTCCGTATAAAATAACTCATTCGAAAGGAATGTTATTATGAAAAAATCAAAAAAGGCTCTTGCTTTGGTGCTTGCGGTTATTATGTCCGTAATGTGCTGTTCCGCTGTGGCTCAGGCTGCTACTGCTAACGAGTACATTCCCTCTATCGTAATCCCCGGAATTTTCCAAAGCGAAACAAAGTACTACGAGGGTGCAAAGGTTCAGACAAATTCACCCTTCTTTATGGATGACACTCTCGATATCGTGGGTATGGCTCTTACCGATGCTCTTATCCCGATTGGTAATCTTCTTATTAACCAAGAGGATAAGGATGAGCAGGCTGCTTATGCAGTTGCAAATCTTTTAGGTGAAGTTCTTCTTGAAAAGAACCGTTGCGATGAAAACGGTAAATTTGTTCACGATATCCGTGCTACAAAATACAACGACAGCTTCAGAGACCTTTCAGCATACGACCAGGAATATATCCTTGACCAGATTCCTTTACAGCAATATATTGACATTGCAGGTGAAGAAAATCTTTATTTCTTTTCATACGCTTCTTTCGGCAATATGATTGACACTGCTCAGGAGCTTTACGATTTCATTCAGTTTGTAAAAGCTGATTCAGGCTCTGACAAGGTTAATATCGTACCTATAAGCCAGGGTGGCTCTGTTGCAAACGCACTTTTACAGATTTATGCTGATAACGGCAGAAGCGTTGCTGAAGATATTCACAGAATTCTTTTCATCGTACCTGCTCTTGACGGTTCAATCCTTATGGGTGAAATTTATCAGTACGGTCTTCTTGACGACAGCTACGAGCTTTACAACACAATGTTCCCTGCTCTTATGGGCGAAGATGATATGATGAGCTATCTTATAGGCATCATCCTCAGAATTATGCCTAACGCAGACGTAAACAATATTCTTGACGTTGCAGTTAAAGTTCTTATTGAAGATTATTTAAGATATTCAACTCTTTTCTGGGGTCTTTGCCCCTCAGGTAACTACCCTGCTTGCAGAGAGATGTATCTTCTTGACGAGGGTCTTGAAAACATCTTAGCTCAGGCAGACTGGTATTACGGTGCTCAGTGTAACTCTTACAGTAACATTCTTCAGGCAAAGGCTGACGGTGTTGAAATTTTCGACGTAGTTGACTACAACTATCCTCTTTATCAGTTAGTTGACTCTTACGACGACGTTAATGCTGACGGTATTATTCAGCTTGATTCAACTTCAATGGGTGCTTTCAGCTTAGGCGTTGATAAAAAGCTTCCTGCTGATTACGTTCCTACTCACTCTAACTGTGAGGACCCCCAGAACCACGACCACACAGACCCCAACGGTATCGTTGACGTTTGCACAGGTCTTCTTCCCGAAACAACCTTCTATTTCTACAATCAAGACCACGAAAAAACAGGTTCTAACGACGTTATTATGAAGCTCGCAGCAGCTATTCTTACTGACAACAGCTTCACAAGTGTTCATTCTTACCCCGATAGATTCCCTCAGTTTAACGTAGGCAGAAACTCAAAGGGTCTTATGCGTGACGTTGAGGAAATGAAAGCATACGACACAAGCAAGCTTTCACCCGAATTAAAAGCAGAGCTTGAAGATGCAATCGCTCAGGCTGAAGAAGCTCTCGACCAGACCGCAGTTGACATAAACAGCTTTGAAGCTGCAAAGGCAAACTTCT
This sequence comes from Acutalibacteraceae bacterium, assembly GCA_045605825.1. GTDB lineage: Bacteria > Bacillota > Clostridia > Oscillospirales > Acutalibacteraceae > DTU089. The sequence goes on along the minus strand of JAZUQS010000048.1, from coordinate 43,274 downwards.
ACAGCGTTTGTGATAAGGTTGAAAAATACGAAAACGGCGAAATCAATGAAGCTCCCAAAGAAAACGGCGCTTATATGGATTTCAGCAATGCATTAGCTCAAATCGTTGAAGTATTAAGTAAATTGTTCTACATCTTATTCGGCGGTGCCGGATTTAGTGAAATGTAATCTTTAATTACAACAAAAAGCTTCCTATCGCAAGATAGGAAGCTTTTTTATGTTTTTATTATTCGTGTGGTAAATAACAGAATACGCTTTCTGCTTCACCGTTTTTCATATATACTCTTGAAACACGGCTATTAATATCACAAACGATTTCGTAGTTGATTGTACCCGCCTTTTCGGCAATTACGTCAACTGAAATAAAATCGTCACCGTCTTTACCGAAAATTGTTGCGGTGTCGCCTACCTCTGTTTCGGGAATATCTGTAACGTCTACCATAAACTGATCCATACAAACTCTGCCTAAAATCCTTGCACGCTTGCCTCTTATAAGTACCTCGCCGTTATTAGAAAGAAGCCTCGGCACACCGTCGGCATAGCCTGCGCAGAGAGTTGCAACTCTTGTAGGTGCATTTGTTTTATAAGTACAGCCGTAGCTGATGCTTGTGTTTTCAGGTACGGTTTTCACCTGAACAACTCTTGTTTTCATACTCATTACGGGGCGGGGCTTTTCAATATTTTTATACTCAACCTCGTCTGACGGGTTTAAGCCGTATAAAATAATGCCCTGACGCACCATATTATATTTAGAGTCTAAATCTGCAATACCTGCACTGTTATAGAAATGCTTTATCGGGATATTTACCCCTGCTTTTTCAAGCTTCTCAGTAAAGCTGTCGAAACGTGAAATCTGCATTTCCGTATAGGCTTTATCGGTTGTATCTGCCGCGGCAAAATGACTGAAAACACCTTCAATATTAACGTTGGGAAGCTGTTTTATTTTTTTTATTTCGTCAACAGACTCATCGCAATCAGCGAAGCCGATTCTTGACATACCCGTATCTACCGCTATATGAAGCTTTGCTGTTTTCTCTAGCTTTACAGCACTGTCAGAAAGAAGCTTTGCTTCCGTAAAATCTGAAACGGTAGGTGTAAAATCATATTTTACAACGTTATCGTAATCGCCGTAAGGGATATGACCTAAAAGAAGAATAGGTGAATTAACACCGTTTTTTCTTATCTCTAAAGCCTCGTCGGTTGCGGCAACCGCAAGGTAATCAGCCTTATTTTCAAGGAATTTTGCAACCTTAACAGCACCGTGACCGTAAGCATTTGCTTTAACCACAGCTAACATTTTTATATTTTGGGGTAATGATTCTTTTACACAGTTAAAGTTATAATCAAGGGCATCAAGGTCTATTTCAACCCAAGTACGCAATGATTTCAATAAATCTGTCATTTAATAACACTTCCGTTAAAAACTTACTGAATTATAATACCACTTATATTGATTTATTACAAGATATTTTGCAAGAGAAAAGGCAAAGCGTTTTGCTTTGCCTTTTAATTTATTTATCAAGAAGCTTATTCATAAGCCCTGCATCGTCGGTTATAAGACCGTCTACGCCTAATTTAATAAGATGCTTTGCGGTGTTTTCCTTGTTTACTGTCCAAGGGTTAACCTGAATACCTGCCCTGTGAGCACGCTCAACGTAAAGCCTTGTAACGTACATATGGAAAGGATGTAATGCATCCGCACCGATTTCTTTAGCGAAGCTAACGGGACGGGTAGATATTTTCATAGAAATAAGTCTGTCGGGGCTATAAAGAATACCCGTTTTACAAGCCTTATCAATCTTTTTACATACAACGAGAATTGCAGGGTCAAAGCTTGAAATAAGAAGCTTATCGAAAAGACCGTGGTCTTTTACTGCATTGATTGTTTTCTCGGCAAGCTCTGTACCCGCTTGACCGAAATGCTCACTTTTAAGCTCAATGTCAAGCACCTTCATTTTGTCGCCCATTTCCTCGCTTAAAGAAAGGAATTCGTCTAAGGTGGGGATTTTAGTACCTTCAAACTCAGGACCTTTATATTTACCGAAATCAAACTCACGAAGCTCCTCAAGAGTCATATCCTTAATAGCACCTACGCCGTTGGAGGTTTCGTCTATTGTAAAGTTATGACAAACAACGGGAATACCGTCTTTTGTGAGATGAATATCAGTTTCGAAGCCGTCACAACCGATTTCAATAGATTTTCTGAACGCTTCAAGAGTATTCTGGGGTGCTACTAAATTAGCACCTCTATGCGCAATAACATTACAGTTAATCATATATAACGACCTCGCTTTCATTGTTAAAATTATACATTATATTGCATAATATTTCAACTTTAAAATGTAAACTTTTATTTTTTTAGTAGTTTTACAACAGCTACACCTAAACCAATAGCACCTGCAGCACAGCCTGCAATAAGACCTGCTTTTTGTTTCACCATATCATCAGCATCCCAGATATAGCAAAGCTCGTTGTAAAGACCGCCACCGCAAAGGTCGTGGAAATTATAGAATTTTGTTTCATAATTACCCGTTGCTTCGTCGATATCAAAAATTCTTACGCCCTTGTTTCTTGTACCGTAGCAACGGAATGAAGCACAAGCAGTCTGAACGAAATTGATACCGTCGACAACGCCCTCAAAGCAGTTTGTATGGTCGTGACCGAAAACAACGGCTTTAATGTCACCGCATTCCTTCATTGCTTCAAACTGACCTGTTTTTTCGCTTACCATACAAGGATATTCACCCATAACGCCTTTAACGTTATCTTTTAATTTAAAGAATTTGTTATCAGGGCCTTTTACTGCATCGGGATAATTCTCGTCACATTCTTCAATAAGCTCAACGGTTTCAAGCATGGGAATATGCTGAAACATCAAAGAAGGAACGGGCACACCGCCGTTTTCCTCTTTTAATTTTTTGCTTTTATTTTTATACCATTCAATAGCTTGGGGCTTTACTAACTCATAGCATTTGTCATCTTCTTTATCATTCCAAGCAGAATCCATCATCCAGATATTGAACTTTATCTTCTCACCGTCTTCGGAATAAATCGGGATATTGTAAGTAGCAACGTCACCTGATTCTTCATCATCAAGACCAAGGTTACAGCTGTAAGCTCTGTAAAAATCGGCTTGTTCTTCCTTTGTAAGACGGTTTCTGTCATCGTGATTACCGTAAATCATACCGAAAGGAATTTTTCTTTCTTCAATAGGTGAAACCAGCTTATCAATAGCTATTCTCATAGCCTCAGCCTCGCCCTCTTTATCCTTGATAACAAGCTTTGAGCCAATACGGGCATCGCAAAGGTGGTTACCTAAAATATTGTCACCTGTAAGCACGATAAGGTCAGGCTTTAAGCTATCGTATGCCGCATTAAGCATACGAATCATAGTAGGCCTTACAAACTGTAAGTCCTGCGGGTCGCTGACCTGCATTATTCTGAATTTACCGTTTTTGAAATTCAACTGCATAAATTTTACCGCCTTTTATATAAACCAATTTAGCTTTTCAATTTACATTAATTCGGGAAGAAAAGCTTTTGCTATACCGAAATAAACCAGCAAAGAAACACCGTCCACAACGGTTGTAATAAACGGGCTTGCCATTACAGCAGGGTCGAGCTTCATCTTTTTAGCAATAATGGGAAGCACACAACCGATAACCTTTGCACAAATTACGGTAAGACAAAGAGTAAGAGCAACAACTAAAGCTACGTTGTTTGTAACACCGGGTGTTTTAAGAAGCATTCCGTCTATAAAAATTATTTTTACAAAGCAAGCAACTGCAAGAGATACACCGCAAAGAACAGAAACTCTGATTTCTTTCCATAAAACTCTTAATATATCTCTAACGTCAATTTCACCTAATGAAAGACCACGGATAACAGTAACTGAAGCCTGGCTACCCGAGTTACCGCCCGTACCCATAAGCATAGGTATAAATGCGGTAAGAACAACTATTTTTGAAAGTGCATCTTCAAATGATGAAATAATCATACCCGTAAAGGTTGCTGAAAGCATAAGGAAAATAAGCCACGGAATACGGCCCTTCCATAATTCCCAAACAGATATTTTAAGGTAAGGCTTATCAGTTGTGGGGGCAATAGCCGCCATTTTCTGGAAGTCCTCTTCTGCCTCTTCCTGAATAACGTCGATAGCGTCATCGAAGGTAACGATACCTACCATACAGTTTTCGTTATCAACAACGGGAAGAGAAACCACGTCGTATTTATTAAATAACTGAGCAACCTCTTCCTTATCGCTTAAGGTTTTTACTGAAATTGGGTTTTCCTCCATAACGTCTGAAAGAAGCTCGTCATCATCGCAAATAAGAAGGTCCATCGCAGTAACAGTACCGAGAAGCTTATGCTTTTCAATAACGTAACAAACGTTAACCGTTTCAGAATGTACGCCTCTTGATTTAATCTTTTTAAGAGCATCACCGATAGTCATGGAAGGTGCAAGGCTAACGTATTCAAGAGTCATAATGCTACCTGCGCTATCCTCGGGGTAGTTGAGAATAGTATTAATGGCTGCTCTCTTGCCACCCGCCGCAGAAAGAATTCTTTCTACTACGTTTGCAGGCATTTCTTCAATTATATCAACAGTATCGTCAATGAACATATCGTCCATAATAGTTTTTAATTCTCGGTCTGTAAAGGTTTCGAGAAGCACCTGCTGTTGCTCAGGCTCCATATAAGTAAATACCATTGCGGCATTTTCTTTCGGAATAAGACGGAAAAGCATAACTAATGATTTATCGTCTTCAAATTCAGGTAATAAAACCGCCGTGTCAACGGGGTTCATAGTGTCAAATATACTTTTTATGGCTTTATACTGTTTTTCGTTTAAAAGCCTTTCGAATACCTCTTTTGTCATAAAATCCTCCTTTTTACTTGGGTAAACCCCTATTTTGCAGATGTAGGAGGGTAAAAAGCAAATAAAAAAACTGAGCCTTACGACTCAGCGACAAAAATTATACCTACCGTTACTAAACATAACGGCAATATCAACAGTCTGCAATGAACTCAGACTGCAAGGTCGCTGATTTTAAATAAATGCTACTTCGCCCATGTCCGCTACTGCCCGAATCCATTAACTGTCACACTCCTTTTATAATATGTCTAATCCATAGATAAATATAAACTAATAATAAATAAATGTCAAGAAAATCAAGGGATTAAAACAAAAAAATAAAGGGATTCAAAAAGAATCCCTTTGTCAACTGGCAAATATTATTAATTAGGCAAGTAACATAGTGATAAGAGACATAATCCATGCAATAAATGCCTTAATACCTGTGTACTGAGATGTTCTTGTCTGACCGCAAACCAAGCAGGTTGTTTCGTTAGGTGTGTAGCTATGGTCAAGAGTTGTGTGAGAACCCTTTTCTGCCTGACCGCCGCAATCAGCGCAATCACGCCAGTGGTACATACCGTCATACTCGTAACCGCCCTGAGGGTTGTGGTCGACGATTACGTGGCAAACGTTTGAGTATTCGTATGAGTTTGAGGGGTCAGCAGCGAAATATTTGATATACATTTCGCCCTCTTCAAGAGGAGAACCGTCATAAGGAATCCAAACGCCGTCAGCAGATAAAATCTCCCAACCTTCTGAATAAACAACGCCTGATACGCCGGGAGCATCTAACGCTTTATCAAGAACTTTGCCGGGGCAAATTCTGATTTCTGAAGCAATTTCATCAATTACAATATTTGCTGCACTTGTAGGAACTGCAAATGCACAGAAAAGAAGGCACAAACAAAGTGCTGCCGCTAAAACCTTTTTCATAAGTTAGCATCCTTTCAAGACTATTTTTTTACATTCTAACACTAATCACCAAAAATTGCAAGTATTTTATTCAAATTTAATAACTTCGTTCTTCTCTGCAGATTCAATTATTGCTTCCATAAGCTTCATAAGTCTGCGTTGCTGATCGTGAGTTATAAGCTGCTGAGCACCGTTGCGAAGAACATCGTAGATATTATTGTAATAATCTGCCCATTCAACGTATATCTTTTCAAACGGGAATTTTTTTATAGTTTCGTCAGTTCTCGGTGCCATTGTTTTAGTAATACCTGCACCTGCCTGAATCGGAACGGCATCCATAATTTCCCAGTCTTTGATTTTAACTATTTCACCGTTCATATCCCAGTCTCTGATAATAGCAGTACCGTTTTCACCGCAAACGTACCAACGGGGAGCCTCAATAAAGTTATTTGTGAACACTTCAACAAGACATTCAGGACCGTTTTCAAATTTAAGGATTGCTCTGAAGCCGTCGTCAACCTCGTCGTTAGTTACGTTAGTCATCGTAGCGTAAACGGTGAGAAGCTTTTTACCCTCATTGAGCATTAAAATCTGGTCAAGAAGATGAACGCCCCAGTCAAGAAGCATACCGCCACCGTGCTGTTTTTCTCTTCGCCAGTCACCCGGAATACCGCGTGAACCGTAAACTCTTGAATCAATTGAGAAAACGTTTCCTAATTCGTTAGTTTCCAAAACTCTTTTTACCATTCGGTAATCGTTATCCCAACGTCTGTTTTGATGAACTGTAAAAAGCTTGCCTGTTTCCTCTGAAGCCTTAATCATTTCTTCAAGGTCCTGGGAACACATAGTAACGGGCTTTTCGCTGATAACAGCCTTACCCGCTTTCATAGCTCTTATTGCTATATCCTTATGACAGTCGTTATAAGTAGCGCAAACAATAAGCTCTACCCTTTCGTCTTCAAGAACAGCCTCAAAGCTCGGGTAAACGTAAACGCCCTTTTCGGTAGCAACGTCACAAGCTGATTGCTTGATATCGTAAATACCTACAAGATTAAATTTTTCAAATTCTTCAATATGGTTTGCGTGATAACGACCCATACCGCCGTAGCCAACTACGGCAACGTTGATTTTTTCCATGATAATCCCTGCTTAATTTTTGATTGAATATTATTAAATTCGGCACGTAGTGCCCCTTAATTTGCCATTTGCCATTTGCAATTTACAACTTTTAAATGTATTGGATTTTTGATGCAGACGGCTGAATTGCAAAACGAATTTTTCACCGCATCCAACTATTTAACGAGTTGATTTTTGATGGGGTTTGCGATTTCTTTACACCGAAACTGTATAAAAATACTGCGAGTGGGTAAAAACTTGAACTCACAAGCAACCTACTAAAAGGTAAAATATATTGGATTTTTGATGCAGACGGCTGAATTGCGAGGTGACGGCGTATGGAGATACGCCGAACAGAACAAAACGCCGTATGCGCAAAAAGACAATATATTTTTAAATCCACCAAGCGTCTGTGAGGCCTTGTTTTATTATACATTTCTTGAGAAGCTCAACTGCTTTTTCAAGACCTTCGTTCTGACTCATAAGTGAATCTTCGTGCTCAATAGAAATTGCGTAATCGTAGCCTACCATACGAAGATTAGAGATTACGTCACGCCAGTAGCTTTCGCCGTTACCAAAGCCAACGGAACGGAATATCCATGAACGGTTGATTTCGTCAGCGTAAGATTTTGTATCAAGAACGCCGTTAACGGCTGTGTTGATATCATCAATTTTAGTATCTTTTGCGTGGAAATGGAAAATTGCGTTTTCTTTACCTAACGCACGGATAACTGCAATCGGGTCCATCCCCTGCCAGATAAGGTGAGAAAGGTCAAGATTTGCACCGATTTCTTTACCTACTGCGTTACGAAGCTTCAAAAGGCTTTCTGTGTTATAAACGCAGAAGCCGGGGTGAAGCTCAAGAGCAATTTTATCTACTCCGTGAGCAGTACTGAATTTAACAAACTCTTTCCAGTAAGGAATAAGCACTTCATTCCACTGATATTCAAGAATTTCGCCGAAATCATTAGGCCAAGGGCAAGTTACCCAGTTAGGATACTTTGAATCTTCACAGTCACCGGGGCAACCGGAGAAGGTGTTAATCTGATGAACACCTAATTTTTCTGCAAGAAGAACTGCCTTTCTCATATCCTCATCAAAGCTTTTTGCAATTTCTTTGTTGGGGTGGACGGGGTTGCCGTGACAGCTTAAAGCACTGATTTCAACATTATATTTTTTAAGAAGCGCTTTAAAATCTTCAAGTGCTTTTTCATCGTTAAGAAGAACATCGGGGTCTGCGTGAGCTTTACCGGGGAAACCGCCACAACCGATTTCAACCATTTCAAGACCAAGACTCTGGAAATATTTAAGTGCTTCTTCAAGAGAAACGCTACCTAATAAGTTTGTTAATACACCGAGTTTCATTTTTTATACCTCTTTTAGATTTCAGAAATTGTTTTTTAACCAAGCGAAGCTTCTTGTAATATCCTCAAGACCTGTAGGAACGGGATCATCGTTTTCAAGAATTACCCAATCAAGACCGATAGCGTTAACGCCCTCAACAACCTTCTTAAGATCGTTTTCACCCTCGCCGAGAGCTTTAGGCTTATGGTCAACACCGTCTTTAATATGAACAAGAACTATTTTATCTTTGTTTTCGGGAAGATATTTACTGTTATCAATGCCTGCGCAGAAGCTCCAGTAAGTATCAACCTCAAGCTTACAGCCGTTTTCGGAAATAACGTCCATAGCTGTTTTGCCGTCCTTGATATCTTCAAATTCTTCCGTGTGGTTATGGTAATAGGTATCCATACCCATTTCACGAGCCTTAACGCCTGCGGCACTTAAAACGTCACCTGTGTTTTTTGCTTCCTCATATGTTGAATGAGGTGCACCGCCAACGCCGAGATATTTTGCACCGAGTGTTTTTCCGTATTCAAGAGTTTTATCAAGATTTTCGGGAATAAAATCATCAAGACCTAAATGGCTACCGACAACCTCAAGACCTAATTCATCGCATCTTGCACGAAGCTTTTCGGCAGGTAACTCAAAATAACCTGCAAACTCAACACCGTCAAAGCCGATTTCTTTTACTTTTCCTAAAATTTCCAACATATCGTCACCGTTATTAATATGGTCACGAACTGAATAAAGCTGTACTGCAAATTTCATTTTATTTTCTCCTAATTATTGTTTATACTACACCAACTATCAAAAGGTGCTTTAGTTTACTTTAGAGAAAATCGTTCAGAGTGCCTTTTGGTGCGAGTTGTGCTGTATACCGATACTGCCCCGAGCAACAAAAGGTGCTATGGGCGATTTAATCAAAGTAAACCGGTTTACCGGTCTTAGCTGATTCATAAATCGCTTCAAGAATTCTTGTAACAACAAGTGCCTGACGGGGAAGAACAACGGGGTCTGTATCAGTTCTTATAGCGTGAATCCATGATGATGCTTCCATCTCTGCGGGTGAACCGCTCTTCTGACCTTCGAAGAATGCGGCACCGCCTGCATCAAGGTTGGGAATTTCAATGCACTGACGCTGATTCTTTATGTAGTTTATACGAGCTTGGTCGTTAATAGTGTCAGCACCGCCTTTTTCACCGCAAATCATATAGCAGGCTTCTTGGGGGTCTGCAATATTAAGTGCCCAGCTTGATTCAAGGTTGATTACTGCACCGTTTTTCATTTTTATAAAGCCAAAAGCAGAGTCTTCAACAGTAAATTTTTTAGGATCCCAATTACCCCATGCATTACCCTGCTCTTCCTGGTCAGCAAGCTTACGGAAGGTCTGTCCTACAACCATTTCGGGCTCATAGTTATCCATAACCCAAAGAGTCATATCAAGAGCGTGAGTACCGATATCGATAAGAGGACCGCCACCCTGCTCATATTCGTTAAGGAAAACGCCCCAAGTGGGAACTGCACGGCGACGGATAGCAAGAGCTTTACCGTAGTAAATCTCGCCGAATTCACCGTTTTCAGCACACTTTTTAACGTAAAGGTTTTCGTCGGTCTGACGGTTCTGATAACCGATAGAAAGCTTTTTGCCTGTTCTTTCGGCAGCCTCGCACATAGCCTTTGCTTCTTCATATGTTTTTGCCATAGGCTTTTCACACATTACGTGCTTACCGGCTTCAAGAGAATCAATAGTAATAAAGCTATGAGAACGGTTAGGAGTACAAACGTGAACAATATCAATGCTCTCATCCTTTAAAAGCTCTTTGTAATCCTCATATACCTTAGCATCGGGTGTACCGAATTTTTTGGCAGCCTTTTCAGCTCTTTCTTTAACAATATCGCAGAAAGCAACCATCTCTACGTCTTCAACCTTTTGAAGTGCAGGCATATGCTTACCGTTTGCGATACCGCCACAACCGATGATACCAATTTTCAAAATCTTTTCCATAAACGAAACCAACCTTTCGCATTATATTATCACAACTAATATTATAATGTTTAAATATGATATTTCAACAAATTTTTACTATTTAAAATAACAAAAATCTCCCCATTTATTTGGGGAGATTACACATATTTTATGATGCTAAACCTATATTTACAACGGACTGATAGTCTTCAACGGTAATACTGCCGTCATCATTTGTATCTGCCGCTAAAAATTCATATTCTATCAACTCTCTGTAGCCGTTTGCCGTTCTTTCAACGTCAAACGCATCTAAAACGTTTACGTAGCTGTCATCGTTAATATCACCGTATACAACAAGCCTATACCTCATCGTGCGAGGTCCGTTGACGTAAACGTAAGCATAGCTTGCCGTTCCGAAAAGCTGTAGCTTTTGGTCATTCATAAATGACGGGGCACTCATTACGGTAACGTAATCGCCGTTTGTATCTTCATTGTAGCCGATAACCTCGAGCACGTCCGTAAGACCTTGCCTATATGTATAAATTATTCCGTATTCGTGGTCAATGGTTGTAGTTTCGTCAATCGGAAAAATATATTCGATTCTTTTTACCGGATAGGGATATGCATCCTTTCTCGTATTCTGTTCCCAAGGGCCTCCCTCTCTCTCATTATTAAGAAGATTAAGAACAGTTCCGTTTTTAGCTTGGGTTTCTGTAATTTCTTCAGCAACACCTACAACTGAATCAATAACCTCAAAAGAGTAGCTTGTACCGTACTGTGCAACGCCAACGTCGGCAACACCGGCTAAGTAGTAGTTGTTAGACAAATATGTATCCATTGTAGCGTTTTTTTTAGCACCTGCGGTAACAGCTCCCGTTATTGAACGTTCATCCGGTGAAGATGAGCTAAGCATTCCGTAAGAGAAGCAATTGTTTATTTCAACATTACCGTAGCTACGAACACAAATACCGCCAACATTAACATAAGATTCATCTGATACACCCTTTACTGTTCCTACATTAAGGCAATCTTCTACCGTTGCATTTTCCACAAGACTACATACACCAGCTACATTTGTATACGAAGGACCACTCAAAGATTCAACATTACCGTAATTGACACAACCTTTTATTAAAGCTTCGGATACACTGTTATTACCCAAACTTACTACTATCCCGGCAGCAATACCGCTAGCAAATATATCACCATAATTATTACAGTATTCTATTTTACCACCATACATAATTCCACATATACCGGCTATTTTGACAGTTGCATTTATTTTACCATAGAAATTACATTCAGATATAGTAGTAAACCCTACTTCTGCTGAGCTACAAATACCTATACTTTCATATTTACCTACGATAGTTGCATAAACATCGCAGTTTTCTATTGTGCCATTTTCCGAATATGCGCAAATAAATGCACTTGTGTAGCAGGTTTCAAAGTAAGAATCCTTAATTATAACATTTTTTACAGTACCACCGTTTATTGTACCGAAAAGTCCTATACCTGTGTCACTATAATTATTTCCTGTAGCATAATAATACAAACCATATATTGTATGATTCTGTCCATCAAAAACACCTTGAAATGTGTTGTTACCCTCTTTGCGACCACCTCCACTAATAGAAAACTCGTTTCTGTCACCTATGGGGTGCCATTGAGTAAATGTTCCCTCGTTTAAATCTCCGTTTTCGTCAAGCACGCCCTCATTCAAAATAATATCTGCTGTGAGCTTTGCATTTACGTCGTATTCACCGCTGTTTACAAGGTCACGGAAGGCATACAAATCTTCCGCATCGCTAATAAGATAGTAGCCGTCACTATCGACCTCTAACGTTTCAGATGCAAAACCGATAACGCTCATTTGAGTAATGAGCATAACCAAAACTAAAAAAACGCCTATAATTTTTCTCATATATAGTCCTCCCTTTTAGTATTTTCCCCCTTTTCCGCAATCTTATGGTATCACTACACAATTTTGATTTTCAACAAAAATGCCTATCTGTCGAAAAATCTTGCCTAACTATCGAAAAACTTTTTAAAAGACTGGTAATATCATTGATTTCATTCACTTTTAATATTGAAAACGGTTTTTCTGTGATGTATAATTCAAAACGATAAACTGTGCACTTGGGAGTGTGTTGTATGGCAAAGAAAAGGATTTATACTATTGCAACCTCGCATCTTGATACTGTCTGGAGTTGGGATTTAGAGGAAAGTATTGATAAATATATTTACGATACTCTCGTAGATAATTTTAAAATGTTTGAAAAGTACCCGAACTATACTTTTTCATTTGAGGGCTCATACAGATATGAGCTTATGGAAGAATATTACCCCCAGCTTTTCAAAAAAATGACTGAATACGTAAATGAGGGCCGTTGGAACGTTTGTGGCTCTGCTTTTGAAAACGGTGACGTTAACGTACCGTCACCCGAAGCACTTTTCAGAAACATTCTTATCGGCAACTCATATTTCCGCAATAAATTCGGCAAGACCTCTTGCGACATTTATCTTCCCGACTGCTTCGGCTTCGGTTGGGCTTTACCCTCTGTTATGCATCACGCAAACTTAAAGGGCTTTACAACTCAGAAGTTAAGCTGGGGCGGTGCCTTCGGCACTCCATTTGATATAGGAAGATGGAGAGGCGTTGACGGTAAAGAGGTTTACTCAACTTTAAAATTAGGCTCTTATGCAAAATCTCTCGACAAGCTTCGTGATTGGGATTTTATTGAAGAAAAATTCAAAGAAAACGAAGCCTACGACCTTCCTTGGACAACCGTTTTCCACGGCACAGGTGACCGAGGCGGTGCACCTAAAGAAAAATCAATAGCATTTGTTGATGAAGAGGTAAATAAAAACTCTGCAAGTGATATAGAGGTTATTGCGGCTACCGCCGACCAGCTTTATCACGATATTGAAAACGAGCTTACAGACGAGCAGAAAAACAAGCTTCCCGTATGGGAAAACGAGCTTGTAATGAGCGAGCACGCTATCGGCGGTTACACCTCAAGAGTTATGAGCAAACGCTGGAACAGACGTGCAGAAGAGCTTGCCGATATGGCAGAAAGAAGCTCTGTTATTGCCGACTTTTTAGGCACAAACGACTACAACAGAGAAAGCCTTACTCGCTCCTGGAAAAGAGTTATTTCTCACCATTTCCACGACGATATGCCGGGTACATCCTGTCAGCGTGTTTACAAGCGCTCCTGGAACGACCTTTACATTTCAATGAATCAATTTGAAAGCGAGCTTGAAGCATCCGCTTCGGCTATCAGTAAACTTTTAAAGACCGATTCCTGCAAGGGCACACCCGTTACGGTTTTCAACTCTATTGAAGCTCAAAGAAAAGGCGTTGTAACCGCTATACTTGATAACGTTTCATCAAAATACGTTAAGGTCTTCGACGGTGAAGCAGAGGTAGCAAGCCAATGCAAAAAAACGTCTGACGGAAAAACAGAGGTTATTTTTGTTGCTGACGTTAAAAGCCTCGGCACAAAGGTTTACGACGTTAGAGAAAGCAACACTCCTTGCGAAATTGCATCTGAAATCTCTGTTACAAATAACACTCTTGAAAATGGAAAATATAGCGTTGCTCTTAACTCTAACGGTGACGTTTGCTCGATTATTGATAAATCGGGAGGCAACAGAGAGCTTTTAAAAGCTCCCGTTGTTACAGGTCTTTTCAACTACACAGGATCAGAAGAATGGCCCGCTTGGGAAATGAATTATAAAGAGGCTGCAAAAGCCCCCGACAGAATCCCCTCTTTTGTTAAATCAGAGGTAATCGAAAACGGCCCTGCAAGAGTTGCTGTTAAGGTTACTCAAAAAGACGGCAGAAGCGAATTCAATACAATAATTGCTCTTTCTTTGGGCGGTGAAGCTGTTGAATTTTATTCTGAAATCGAGTGGCAATCACTTCGCACAATGGCTAAAAACTGCTTTTCATTTACTGCTGATAACGAAAAAGCTACCTACGATTTAGGCTTAGGCGCTATTGAAAGAGGTAATATGACCCAGCAGCTTTACGAGGTACCTGCTCAAAAATGGGCTGATTTAACTGACGAAAGCGGTAATTTCGGCGTTTCGGTTATAAGCGAATGTAAATACGGCTGGGATAAATTTGATAACAACACTCTTCGCTTAACGGTTGTTCATACACCTATGCACAACTACCGCATTGACTCAATGCAATCAATGATGGATTTAGGTCTTAACAGACATTCCTTTGCAATTTACAGTCATAACGGAAAATTGGATAAAGAAACTCAGCTTCAGGCAAGGCTCTTTATTCAGCCTATGGCGGCATTCGTTTGCCAAAAACACGACGGCATTCTTGGTAACGAATACTCCTTCGGCTCAATTTCAGATAATTCCGTTATTATCCGTGCAATTAAAAAGGCTGAAGAAAGTGACGAAATAATTGTACGTCTCGGTGAGGGTACAAAGAAAAATATTGACAGCTTCACTTTAACTCTCGGTAACGGAATTGAAAGTGCAAGAGAGGTATACGCCAGCGAAGAATATATAGGCGAAGCAACCGCCCAAAACGGAAACCTTGTAACAAGCTTTAAGCCTTACGAAATAAAATCCTTTGCTTTAAAGCTTAAAGATTTTGAAGCTACCACGGAAAAAGCAATTTCTACTCCCGTAGAATTGCCCTTTAATAAAAACATAGTCACAAAGCAGGATGAGTTAGGCGGCTTTAAATACACACTGCCTTACGAAATAACTCCCGATAAATTCACTTTTGCAGGCGTTGATTACGTTATCAATAAGGATAGCGAAAAAAATGTACTTGTAGCACAAGGTCAGAAGATAGCTTTACCCGAAAATGCGAAAAAGCTTTCAATACTTTGTGCATCTCTTGACGGTGACAAAAAGGTTAAATTTAAAGTTGACGGTAAAGAAACCGAAAAAACAATACACGATATTTTCGAAAGACCTGCGAAATGGGATATGTATGATTTCAAAGAGGTTGCAAAAATCAAGGATTGCAAGGTTGCCTTTGAAATTACCCATTGCCACAAGGATTGGGAAGACGTTACCGCAAAAATTATGTACTTCTTTGAGGTAAGCTTTGATTTGAACGGTGAAAGAGAAATCGTTCTTCCTAAAGATAAAAGCATTGTAATTATAAGTGCTTCCACTCTTAACGAAGCAGCTGCAAAATCAGTTTCTCCCCTTTGCGAAAAAGTACCCGAAAGAAAATTCACCTTTAAAATGACAAGGCAGGAAAAGCGTTGGTACAAAGAAAGAAGAAAAAAGAAAAATCTGCACGATAAAAAGTTCTATGAACGCAAAAACTGGGGAAAGAATTATTAAAAAACAAGGCACCCTGATGGTGCCTTGTTTTTTAGTGGCAAATGGGAAGTGGCAAATGGAAAATTAAGGGTCTGCGACGGCGATTATAGTCACCAGTTGTCAGTGGCTTCGCAAATCTTCAATTTGTCACGCCTTTCTGCTTTCAAAATATTTTCAAAAAGCCTTTCGTCACAACAAACCCCAACAAACCACACCCCGGGAACGTTAAAAGCCAGGTTAATGCAATTTCTTTTATTGTGTTTACGTCAAGCGTTTTTAAGCTTTTTGAAGCCCCTGCTCCCATCATTGCAGTTGTTTTTGCGTGAGTGGTTGAAACGGGAAAGCCGAAAGCTGTGCTTAAAAGAAGTGAAATTGAAGAAGCTGTATCAGCTGAAAAGCCTTGATATTTTTCAAGCTTTACCATATCCATTCCTACTGCTTTTATAATTTTTTTACCGCCCGTAAGAGTGCCGAGAGCCATTATAACCGAGCACATCAATATTATAAATTCGTGGGGCTTTTCATCTATCCTTACCCCCGAAAAATTTACGCTCATCATAAGCACCGCTATAAATTTTTGCCCGTCCTGAGCACCGTGCATAAAGCTCATAGAAGCAGCCGCTAAAATCTGACCGTATTTGAAAATTCTCTCGCCGTTACTTCTTTTAATATTTCTAAAAATTGTAACTATTATTTTGCATATCAAAAACCCTGCAACAAACCCGAAAAGGCAAGAAACGAAAAGACCCTTTACGGTTTTTATCCATTCAGCCGAATTAATTGCATTAAAGCCACCGTTTATAGCAACCGCACTTCCCGTAAGCCCTGCTATCAAGGCGTGGCTTTCGCTTGTAGGTATACCGAAATACCAAGCTAAAACCGCCCACAAAACAATTGAAAACAATGCGGCGGCAAGAGCAATACTCGCTTTCCTTGTATCACCGCCGAAATCAACTATATTGCTTATTGTAACAGTCACCGAATCGTTAATTTTACTCATAAGAGTAACACCCAAAAAATTAAAAAACGCCGACATAATAAGAGCAGACCGAAGCTTCATACACCTTGTTACAACAACGGTTGAAATGGCGTTTGGAGCATCAGTTAAGCCGTTCACAAAAACAACCGCCAAGGTAAGAAGCACCGTCGTAACCGAAAGCGGTGATAAAGACAATAAAGAATGAAAAAGCAAAGCATCACTTCCCTTTTTACATTCTATTCGGTATGGTGGTGAATTATTTTATAAAAAAACTGACTGATAACTTTCATTATCAATCAGTTAAGCCTACTATATAATCTACACTTTTACCGTAAAACTCCGCAAGCTTTACAGCATATTCGAGAGGTAACGCCCTCTCACCACGTTCATATTTTGAATACAACGATTGGTCACACATAAGAACTTCCGCAACCTGCTTTTGAGTAAGGTCATTATCTTCTCTTAAATCTTTTATTCTAAGCTTCATTTATATCACCAATACTAATATACCCGAGGACAAATCGTCCTATTGACTTTTTGGACTATTTGTCCTAAAATATACCTGGTGATAAGTATGACAGATTTTGAAGAGATGTATTACGAATTATTTCGGGCAACAGAAAAAGCAATAAACATCTTAATAGAGGCACAAAGGAAGTGTGAAGATATGTATATAAACTCTTCCGAATGCGAAATTCTTACTTTTCCTGATAAAAACATAAAAAAATAATAAAAAAATCAAAAAAACACTTGCAAAATGCAAAATGATATGATATTATATCATTCGCTATCCGGGTGTGGCGCAGTTGGTAGCGCGCTTGACTGGGGGTCAAGAGGCCGTGAGTTCAAGTCTCGCCACTCGGACCAAAATAAAGAGTAGTCTTTTGGCTACTCTTTATTTTTTGTTTTATTCAAATTACAAGCGAGACTTGAATGCATAAAAAAGGCAGAGCAACAAATTTGCTCTGCCTTTTTGCTTTGAATTATTCACAAGTTACACTACATTCAGTTATCCCGTAATACTTAAAACAGTCCAAAACCTCTTTTGTTATTCTTTCACCGCAAACTACAATCGGCACTGCCGGTGGACAGCCTACCGTAACCGCTGAAAGAATTCTCCCCTCACATTCTTCTGTGGGAAGTATTTCTGACGGTGAAATAGACGCTTCTCTTACACTCATAGCTTTTTCAGGCTTTGTAAATTTGGGTGGAGAGTCGTTTTTTGCATCTTTTCTCGGGATTGATTCTAAAACCTTCGTTACTCTTTCAAGCCCCGCTTTTTCCGTTTCGGGTGTAGGCATAAGCACAAGATAATCGGGGTCAGAAAATTCACAAAAAACATTGTTTTGTTTGAGAATATCTGCAAGTTCAATACCTGTATAACCGTAAGCTTTAGCAGATATTGTAAGCTTCATAGGCTCGTCACCGTAGAAGCAATATCCTTTTTTCTCAAGACTTGCTTTTGTTTGAGCAACTAAAGGCAGAAAATCGGCTAATTTCTTTTTGTAGTCCTCAAGATATAAATTACAAGCATCCAAAGACTGCAAAATCAAATACGACGGACTTGTTGAGCCGAAAAGAGCCAAGGCATTTTTTACATTCTGACAAGAAAAATCGGAAACATCCTTTGCTATATGAAGATATGCTCCGCCCGTAACAACGGGTAAGGTTTTATGAGCAGAGTCGCAACACAAATGAGCACCTGAATCTATTGGATGGCGGGATTCCTCTAAAAACTTAAGATATGCTCCGTGGGCATTATCTACAGCTAAAAGAACTCCGTATTTACGGCATACTCGGGAAAGTCCCTCAATATCTGCAATATTACCAAGATAATCGGGGCTTGTAAGGTATAAAGCCACCGGTTTTTCTTCAGCATTTTCAAGAAAGCTTTCGAAATCCTCGGGTGAAATATTGCAGGAAAGGTAGGATTCATCATTACGGGGATATAACCACGCAATTCTGAAATCTAAAAGTGACGCCGCACTTACAAAGGCTTTGTGAGCATTTCTGCCTGCGGCAATAATAGGCTTTTTACCGTTTTCCTTTGCATTTAAAACCACAAGGTACATCATAGCACGAATACAATGAGATGCACCCTCGGTAGAATAATAGGTTGGAAAGCCGAATAATTTTGATGCATTATCCTCGCTTTGCTTTATTATACCCGTTGGATTATATAAATCATCTGCACCGTCAAACTCTGTTATATCAAGATGCTCAAAGCCGAGAATCTTTTTCCCTTTATGCCCCGGCATATGCATTCGCAAGGATGAATTTTCGTTGTACCTACGTACAAAATCACAAATGGGAGTATTCATAATTATTCTCCGAGAGCTCTTGCAATAGCAACCATAATTGCACACTCCATACGCTTACGGAAAAGACGGCAACCGCTTTCATAAACGCCCGTAACAGAGCCGGTTGCGTGGTAAGCGTTAGCCGCACAACCGCCTGAGCAATAAAGTCTTGCCCAGCAATCCTTACATTCGGGGTGAGCGTAAACGTTACAAGCGGCAAATTCGCTTTGTATTTCCTTATTTGTAACACCGTCCCAAACGTTACCTAATTTGAATTTTTCATCGCCTACAAACTGATGGCAAGGATATAAATCGCCCCAAGGTGTAACCGCCATATATTCAGTACCGCTACCACAGCCTGAAATTCGTTTATAGATACAAGGACCTCCCGTAAGGTCAATCATATAGTGATAGAAGGTAAATGGCTTACCCTCTTTATCTCTCTTAAGCATCAAATCGGCTAAATCCTCATATTGCTTCATTACGATTGCTAAATCCTCTTCGGTAAGCTCGGAGGGATCACCCGGTGCACAAACAACGGGCTCCATACTTAACTCACTAAAGCCTAAATCAAGCATTTGCTGAATATCTTTAAGGAAATCAGGGTTTGCGTGGGTAAACGTACCTCGCATATAATAATTTTTACCGTTTCTTGCTTTAACAAATTTTTGGAATTTAGGAACGATTTTTTCCCAACTGCCGTTACCTGCATAGTCAACACGGTAGCGGTCATGAATTTCTTTTCGTCCGTCAAGGCTGAGAACAACGTTGCTGCATTCTTTATTAGCAAAATCAATAACGTCATCGTCAACAAGCACGCCGTTAGTTGTAAGCGTGAAACGGAAGTTTTTATTATGCTCTTTTTCTATGCTTCTTGCATACGCTACAAGCTCTTTAACCACGTCAAAATTCATAAGAGGCTCTCCGCCGAAGAAGTCAACCTCAAGATTATGACGGCTACCTGAATTTTCAACGAGGAAATCAAGAGCACGTTTACCGACCTCAAGACTCATAACGTCTCTTTCACCGTTATATTTTCCCTGACTTGCAAAGCAATAAGCACAGTTAAGGTTGCAAGTATGAGCAACATGTAAGCACAAAGCCTTTACAACGCCTGCAGTTTTCTGCTTAAGTGTACCCGCCATAGACTCAAACGTATCGGGAGCAAAAAGCTTCCCTGAATCCTTTAAGCCCTGCACCTGAGAATAGCACTCTTCAATATCGTTATCGGTAATATCGTCACGGTCGTTATATTTCTCGGATAAAACACTTAATATTTCATCCTTTTCTTTATCCTCAAACATAGCAATAATATCGTAAGCTACCTCGTCCACAACGTGAACGGCACCTGAGCAAACGTCAAGCACGATATTGTAGCCACCTTGCTTGTACTGATGAATCATAAATATATCTCCTTCACGAAAAAAGCCGCCCGTTCCGGCGGCATTTCGGCATGTAAAATTACTTGCTTTCTTTAACGTTTTCGCATTCCTGGTTTGCGATACCGCAACTTGTTTTGCAAGCTGACTGACAAGATGTCTGGCACTCGCCACAACCACCGTTTTTTGCACTTTCACACAAATTACGTGTTTCAATTGTTTTAATGTGTTCCATGAGAAAGGCCTCCCTATATTTTTTCGTATATAGTTTACCACAGCAAAATTACTATGTCAATGAATTTTTAAGCAAATATTATTCCAACTTTTATTCCATCGTTTTAATGTACATTATGAACAAAAAACTACTTTTTTGCCCCTTTAAAAAAGTAACATATTCTATTGAAAATTGAAATCAAAGTGCTATAATACAGAGTGAATACAATGTATTCGCTATAATAATTAGTATAAGCTGGTGATTATATGAATCCGGATATTATTGGCGCTATCGTTGCGGCAATTGCCGGTTTTTTAGTAGCTTTCATAAACTACACTTTTTCAAAGAAAGTGCTTATAAAAACGCCTGACAAGTTTCTTTTTACAACTATGGCACGGCAGGCTTTACAGGTGCTTTTCCTTGTTTTAGTTTACTTTATCGGAACAAAAACCGAAGTTGCAAACGTAATGTATTTACTTGTCGGAGCAGTTTTAGGTATGACGGTACCTATGGTTTATTTTACAAAAAAGCTTTTAAGCTTTAATAAAACAACCGATACTAAAAAAGAAGAAAAGGAGGGTGAAGCCGATGGGTGAAAAATCAGAGGTTATTATTGAGCTTTTCGGCATACTTGACGTAACGGGCGAGGTTGTTACAATGTGGATAATGCTTCTTTTTATCACATTACTATCGCTTATAGTCAAAAAAAGCCTTAAGGAAAGACCGGGGAAGCTTCAGAACGTTATTGAAACCGGTGTAGAATATCTTGACAATTTCTTTGCTGACATTCTCGGCAAAAAGAAATCGAGAAAATATTTTACTTTCCTTGCATCTCTTTTTATTTTCATTATCTTTTCAAACTATTCGGGTATGATACCCGGTGTAGGTCTTACCGACTACGTAAAAGCACCTACCGCCTCTCTTTCCGTTACGGCGGCGTTAGGTATTGTTACCTTCCTGTTTTTACAGATTTCAGGTATACGACACAATGCAAAACACTATTTCAAGCATTTCGTTACACCGATGTTTTTTATGCTACCGCTTCTTTTACTTGATGAAATAATAAAGCCTGCCTCATTGGCACTCAGGCTTTACGGTAACATTTTCGGTGAAGAAATGGTTACGGAAGAATTATATCACATTTTCCCTATCGGTGCTCCCGTAGTAATGATGGTACTTTCTTTACTGTTTTGTGCTTTACAAGCAATGGTATTCACAATGCTCGTTTCAATTTATCTTGACGAGGTTACAGAATAAAATTTTATTTTTAAGGAGTAAATAAATATGACAAACTCAGCAATTATCGCAATCGCAGCAGCAATCGCAATCGCAATCAGTACACTTGGTCCTTCAATCGGTCAGGGTATGACAGCAAAAGCCGCAATGGAAAGCATTGCCCGTCAGCCCGATGCCGCAAAGGATATCCGTTCAACTCTTATCATTGCTCTTGCTCTTATGGAAGCTCTTACAATTTACGGACTTCTTATCGCATTTATGCTTATATCAAAAATCTGATTTTTATATACCAAAACAGAAATTTAATCTATATAAAACTTGGTTTTGATATTTTCTAAGGAGTAAATTATGAATATTCAACCATCAATAATGGTCTGGACTGTAATTTGCTTTTTGCTTTTGACCGTAATACTTAAAAATTTACTTTTTACTCCCATTTTGAAAATAATGGACAGCCGTCGCGAAAAAACAGAGGTTGCTAAAGAGAAAAAAGAAGCTATTGAAAAGTTAATTCTTGAAAACAAAGCTCAAACTGAAAAAGAAAGAGCTTTATTTGAAGAGAAAAAAAGAAAACAATCAAAGCAGAAGCTTGAACAAATACAGCTTCAGAGCAAAAAAGAAATTGAAGCCGCACAAAGACAATGCCTTGACGACGTGCAAAAATACAGAGAAGGTATTAAAGAAGAACACGATAAAATCGTTGATTCCGTTGCTCCTAAAATGGAAACAGCGGCGGCTTTGTTTGCGAAAAATATAATCTCACATAGGATTTGAGAATTATGGAAATACAATACGTAATAATTAACTTTATTATTCTTGTTGCCATTGTTGTTTTAGCGGGTCGAAAAACAATTAAGCGTATTTTCGGTGACCGACTTGAAAAAATCAACAAGGCTCTTGACGAGGCTGAAGAAATTGAAAAATTAGAAATGCCCGTATTTGAGCCCGTATCTCAAGAAATTATTGAAGATACTGACACTGAAGAGGTTTTAAAAGCAAAGGCAAGCGTAGAAGAAAAAATAAATTCAATAAAAGCCTTCGGTGAAAGAGAATACAGCGAAATTCACCGTCAAATGATTGAGGATGCAAGAAAAGAGCTGTTCTCTGTTATGAAAGAGAACGTTGTTAAGCTTTTCTCTTATGAAAAGTATGCAAATGAAATTAAGGCTCTTGACAGTCAGGTTGTTGACGCTATTTTAGCTGATATCCGTTTGACAGACGGTGATATGGCTTACCTCAAGCATCACGACGTGCTTTACGTTACTCTTACCTCTGCATTTCCTCTTGAAAAGGAATTAGTTGATAAAATCGATAAAGCAACAACAGAGCTTCTTGACAGCGTAGGCGGTAAAACATCTCTTTGGGTGCTTGAGGATAATACTCTTATCGGCGGTCTTAAGCTTCGTATAGGTGATACCGTTTACGACGGTACTGTTAGCGAAGAGCTTTACCACTTCGAAAAGAATATGAACCACGAGCCAATTATGGACGATGACACCGTAAGCTTACTTATTCAGGAATTCACCCAAAAGGCTGAAGAATTCAGACCTAAAATTCATAAATATCAATTAGGCCGTGTTATATCCGTTTCCGACGGTATTTGTTGGATGGACGGTCTTGCCGATATTATGTACGGTGAGGTTGTTGAATTTGAATGTGGCGAAAAAGGTATGGTTCTCGATATTCAGCAGAACCGTATCGGTTGCGTTATTTTCGGCGAATTTGCTCATATTGAATCCTATAGCCGTGTAAGGCGTGTAGGCAGAATCGCTTCCGTTCCCGTTGGCGACGCCCTTTTAGGCAGAGTTGTAGATGCTTTAGGTAAACCTATTGATGCTATGGGCTATCTTCCCTATGAAAAACGAAGACCCATTGAATTTAAGGCTCCTGCAATTCTCGACAGAGCCCCTGTTAACTCCCCCTTGCACACAGGTATTAAGGCTATTGACGCTCTTGTGCCTATCGGTAAAGGTCAAAGAGAGCTTATTATTGGTGACAGGCAGACAGGTAAAACCGCAATCGCAATTGACACGATTATTAACCAAAAGGGTAAAAATACAATTTGTATTTACGTTGCAATCGGTCAAAAAGAAACACTCGTTGCTGAAATTAAAGAAAAGCTTCAGTCAAAGGGTGCAATGGATTATACAACTATTATCGCTGTCCCCGCTTCAGCCTCTGCAGCTCTTCAATATATTGCCCCCTTCTCAGGTGCGGCTATGGCAGAGCATTTTATGTATGAGGGTAAGGACGTGCTTATAGTTTACGATGACCTTTCAAAGCACGCCGTTGCATACCGTGAGCTTTCACTTTTGCTTCACCGTCCATCAGGCCGTGAGGCTTATCCCGGTGATATTTTCTATCTTCATTCAAGACTTCTTGAAAGAGCGGCTCACCTTTCGGATGAGCTTGGTGGCGGCTCAATTACAGCACTTCCCATAATCGAAACTCTTGCGGGTGATATATCTGCATATATCCCCACAAACGTTATATCTATTACTGACGGTCAGATTTTCCTTGATGCAGAGCTTTTCAACGAGGGTCAGCGCCCTGCAATAAACGTAGGTCTTTCCGTTTCCCGTGTTGGCGGTGCGGCTCAGAGCCCCGTTATGAAAAAGGTTTCCGCAAGCCTTCGTACAAGACTTGCTCAATACAGAGAGCTTGCAGAATTTATGCAATTCGGCTCAGATATTGATGATGCAACAAAGGCTACTCTTGAGGCAGGTAAAAGGCTTACCGAAGCCCTCAAGCAAGGTAGATATTCACCTATTGCAGATGAATTGCAAACAGTTTTGATTTACGCTGTCAGCGAGGGTTATGCTAAAAACGTTGAAGTAAAAGATATGGAACGCTTTGAAAAAGAGCTTTACCTTTTCTTTGAAACAGAAAAAGCAGAGCTTTCTCTCAAAGTAAAATCTGCTAAAAAATTAGACGATACACTCAAAAAAGAGCTTAACAATGCTCTTGATGAATTTATTGAGAGGTTTTGATTATGGCTACCATACAGAACCTTAAAAAGAAGCTTCAGGTAATTCTTTCAACTCAAAAGATTACTAAAGCTATGAAAACTGCATCTACGGTAAAATACGCGAAGCTATCTGCTCTTTATTCTGATTGCGAAAAGTATGAAGAACAATGCCGACGTATGTACGAAAGCTTCCGTAATGATATAAATTCAGTTTTCTCATTAAAAAATCCCGATGCACCGATATTATATATTTTGCTCTCGTCAGATAAAGGTATGTGCGGAAGCTTTAACAGTGAGCTTACCTCATTCTTTGAAAAGCTTCTCAGAGAGCAAAAGAAAGCACCGAAAATAATTACTTGCGGTAAAAAAGGCACGGATTATCTTGATAACAAGAAAATCTCTTACACCAAATCATATTTATTTTCAGACGTACCCTCTTATTCTGATGCATACGAGTTATTCAACGAGCTTAAAAAGCTGATTGAAAACGGCGAAATATCGTCAGTAAAGATAGTGTATCCCAAATATACGAATATGATGGTGCAAAAGCCTGTTTGCGAAGAGCTGTTTACCTTTGATGATATGGCAATTTCAAGCGTTGAAGAGCCTTTATTTGTTCCCGACAGGCAGACTGTTATTCACTGTACTGCCGAGAAAATACTCGTTTCTATTCTTTATAAAAAGATTCTTGAAACTGCTTTAGGTGCTCAGGCTGCAACACTTACGACAATGCGTAGCGCATACGATACCGCTTGTGAATACAGTGCACAGTTAGAAATGCAAATCAATCACCAACGTCAAAGTCAGGTTACTGCCGACGTTATTGAAATCTCATCCGAATACACAATGAAAGAGGAAGAATAATTTATGGCAAAAGGCTCAGTGGGAATGGTGCAAAGAATAACCGGCCCCGTAGTAGACGTTTTATTCGAAATAAATGATATTCCCGATATTTTTAATGAACTTAATATACAGGTAAACGATGAATTATACACTCTTGAGGTTTCTCAGCATCTCGGAAACGGTGAGGTAAGATGTATTTCTATGAATCCTACCGACGGTATGTCAAGAGGTATGAGAGCCATTGATACAGGTGAGCCTATAAAAATCAGCGTAGGCGAAGAAACTCTCGGCAGAATGGTAAACGTTACAGGTAAACCTATTGATAACGGTGAAGCTATAAAGACTCAAAGTCAATGGTCTATTCACCACGCCGCCCCCTCTTTTGCAGAAATCGTTTCATCAAATGATATCCTTGAAACAGGTATAAAGGTTATCGACCTTATGATGCCCTACGTTAAAGGTGGTAAAATCGGTCTTTTCGGCGGTGCAGGTGTAGGTAAAACCGTTCTTATTATGGAGCTTATCCGTAACGTCGCTTTTGAGCACGACGGCTACTCTGTTTTCGCAGGTGTGGGCGAGCGTTCAAGAGAGGGTAACGACCTTTGGAATGAAATGAAGCAGTCAGGCGTTATTGATAAAACTGCTCTCGTTTTCGGTCAGATGAACGAAACTGCAGGTGCAAGACTTCGTGTACCGCTTGTTGGTCTTACAATGGCTGAATACTTCAGAGAAAAAGCTCATAAAGACGTGCTTCTTTTTATAGACAACATTTTCCGTTTCACTCAGGCGGGTAGTGAGGTTTCCGCACTTTTGGGAAGAATGCCTTCAGCGGTTGGTTATCAGCCTACCTTGGCTTCAGAAATGGGTAAGCTTCAGGAAAGAATTGTTTCAACGGGTAACGGCTCAATCACCTCTGTTCAGGCGGTTTACGTGCCTGCAGATGACCTTACAGACCCTGCCCCCGCAACAACCTTCTCTCACCTTGATGCAACAACCGTTCTTTCAAGAAAGATTGTTGAGCTTGGTATTTACCCTGCGGTTGACCCTCTTGAATCATCATCAAGAGCTCTTTCACCCGATTTCGTTGGTGAAAGACATTATAAGGTTGCTAAAGAAACTCAACGTGTTTTACAGAAATATGCAGAGCTTCAGGATATTATTGCAATTCTAGGTATGGATGAGCTTTCACCCGAAGATAAATTGACTGTTAAGAGGGCAAGGCGAGTTCAACGATTTATGAGCCAGCCCTTCCACGTTGCAGAAGGCTTTACAGGTCAGGCAGGTATTTACGTACCCCTTGAAAAAACCGTTGATAGCGTTGAAAGTATTCTTTCAGGTGAGCTTGATACAATTCCCGAGCAGTATTTCCTTATGTCAGGCACTGCTGATGACGTTTATTCTGCATACAAAAAGGAAAACGGGTGATATATATGAAGGATTTACTTTCCGTTAAATTCTTTACCGTTGACCGTCAGATTCCCGTTATAGAATGCGACGGCATCCGATTACCTATAGCTGACAAGCTAAACGGTGAGTTTTCGGGATATTACGGCATAAGAAAAGGTCATACAAAAGCAGTTTTTGCCCTCGCTGAAGGTGAGGTAACCGCAACCGTTAATGACGAAAAAATCTTTTCAGCCCATATTTCCGACGGCTTTGCAATAGTAGAAAACAACGAAATCAATATAACCGTTGATAAGGTAACTGAATAATTAAAGATACAAAAAAATCAGATGAAGACTTTATATCTTCATCTGATTTTTTGCAATTGTATATCATATCAAGCCGATTTCTATTCTTAAGAATTCGCTGTCACCCACAACGTTTTTACCTTGTTGGAAATTACGTGCTTTGAAAATCACTTTATCGTCGTACACTTCGCAGTAATAACCGATACCGCAATCCTTAATACCGAAGTTGTTTTCCTTACGGTAGCCGGGCACGCTTAAAGAATGAACGTTGTTTTCTTTATTAAGAATTTCATATGTCCCCTCAAAGATTCCACCGTGAAGATGCCCTGTTATAAAAAATACGTTTTTGTGTTTTTCCATAACAGCTCTTACCAGGTCTGACTGTTCGCCCATATCCCCCGTTTTCCACACCTCAGGAAGACCGTGAGTTTCTGCGAATGCCTGATGGCACATTACGAAAGCGGGTTTGCCGTCCTTGGTAGCTCTTTCCAATTCTTTATCAAGAAAATCAATTTGCTCTTTAGTTATGTATGCCTTTTCAAGCACTCGTTTTTCTGTACCGATAGCAATAAAAGTATAACCGTTTACGTCATAAGAATAATAGCTTTTACCTTTAGTATCTATTTTAAGATACTCGTTAACCTTATCCATAATGATTTTTTGGTTTCTCTTATACTGCAAACGCACGTCGTGGTTACCCATTGTAAGAAAAACGTGAGGGAATACGGTCTGCTTATCAGTAACACTAAAAAATCTTTTATATTCTTTTTTCTTTCCGTATTCGGCGATATCGCCTGCCATAAGAAAAGCGTCAAACTTTTCTTTTGAATTACCTATATCCTCAAAAAAGTTTGCAAGATTTTTTTCAGATCCCTCATTATCTACAAGATGAGTATCTGCAATTGTTGCGAAAGAAAGCTTAACGTTACTGCTATCTTCAAACTCAATAGGCTCATCCTTTGATACAGTGTAAATTGTATCGTATTTCGGGGATAATGCTTTTAACTGAGCAACGTATTTTGTAACAAATATTTTTAACGACATTTTATTTTCCGCCTATCACTCTATAATTCCTAAAAATCTGCCTAACCAATAAATAAACAGGAATGACATTCCGCTTTCACATCTGTCAGGGTAACCGCTATCAATTGAGAAAGGATTAAGACCAAGCCTTGAAAATCCTCTTTCATCCCAAGCAAACGGAACTTTAATGTGAGGCTCTTCATACCAAAGGAGCGGCTCTTCATCCATTTCTATATCGCGTCTGTTACTGTTTATCATTCTGCGGTTTTCCATTTCAAGCGGATAATCCATTAAGGCTTTAACTACTGTATCAACATCACAGGGTGCATCTGTAAAGCCTTTATAAACGAATGCAAAATAAGGATTACCCTCTATTTTTTCATATTCATAATGAGAAGCAAGACCCATTAAAAGATACTGCCTTATAGCAGGGTCTTTTTCAAGTAAAAGAAGAGAGATAGTATTCATCATCGCAAGATTATCGTCAATATGACAAGAATGACCGTCATCCCTCTTATGATATGATGCATTCAAAAGGAAATGATGATTACTGATCAAATCGTTGTACTTTTCAAGGTATCTTTCATTACCTGACATATGATAAGAAATCTTAAGGAAGTTAAGCATTTCAAGAGAATTAACGCCTTTTTCCCAAGACCACATACTATCGTTATTAAGAGCGTTTTCATTCCAGCAAGCCCATGATGTAGGCTTACCGTCTTTATCAATAAGATAACCGTCATTATCTAAAATATGGTCGGTAATGTTGCAAACCGCTTCTCTTATTTCTGCCTTTTCGCTTTCATCGGCACAAAAGTCGTAATAAAGATAAAAACCAACGTAATGACCCGTCATTTCATCACTTGAGGTTTCACCTAACCATTCGTAGCTACCGTCTGATGAACGGTGCCATTCTCTACCGATAACGTTGCTTTCTAAATTTGTACCCCAGCCTCTTTCATCGGGGAAACGCACTGCACGGGCAGTAAAGCCCTTGATTTCGGGGGCTCTTGTTAAGAAGAGCATCGCATCCTTTGCTTTTCTTGCCGCCTTTAAAGCTTCCTCGTTTTTCTCAACCGCATACCACATACAAAGAGCTGCAAGGTAGGTATGAGTCCAGAGTCCATCGTTATCTGTATAAGAAGAGCAATTTGTATTCTCGTTATTTTTTATCCATGTAACAAAGCCTTGCTTTCTGGGAAAATGCTTTTCTGTAAGCTCAAAGAAATACTGTGATTTCTCTGCCATAGTAGTTTCTTTTTCAGTAATTTTTACAATACCGCCCTCGGAAGCTGTGAAAATTTCACCGTTACAAAATGCAACTGCGGTAACGTGAGTATCAAAGGCGTAGCGTGTAGCAGGAAGATATTTTTTCAAGCCATTTTTAATTACAACCGCACCTGCATCTGTACCTAAAAGAAAGCTACCGTCATCGCAAACGCATATATCGTAAACCGTTTCTTTAGGTAACGCAGATATTTCGTTATTGCTATACCAACCGCTTTTGTAGTCGTAAATAAACAAGCCCTCGTCGGCACCTACAAGAAGGTAGCCGTTTTTATCAAACTCAATGACGTTTATATGAATTTCAGGCATTGTTGAATGAGCAGGAAAAATGCATCTCCACGTTCTTCTTTTGCCCTCCATTCTTTGAAGGCAAAGTTCACTTGCAACGCAAACCTTATCACCGCTTACTGCAAGGCTTCTTTCGGTTTGCTCCATTTCCTGAAGGGTAAAAAATCCGTCGTCATCTTCAACGTGAAGAGAATTAACAGTAAGAACGTAAAGCTTGTTATCACCCTTTAAATCTACTACGGGATAATTAAACTCTGCATAGACTTTTGCACCGTTATCGGTAATCTGATAAACAGTTTTATCTTTAGAAGCAAAAACTCTGCCGTTTTTATCACAGTAAACCTTTGTAAAGCTACCGTCTGCAAAAAGCTGATAGCCCGTCCCATTTACGAACTTTACAAGCCCTTCCTCTGCACAGGCATATATTGTACCGTCGCAAGAAACGGCAATTGACTTTATTTTGCCCTCAACGTCAAAACGTTCCGTTATTTTTTGAGGAAATGCACCTATTTTAAATACACTCATAAAAATATCCTTAATATTTTAATTTTTCGTTAGCTGCTTTCATAACCTCAGGTGTAATTTTAATTACCTCACGGTCATAAGTGAGAAGACCGTTACACTCGTCTTCAACGTCGCTTACCTCTGTATAAATAATTGCTGAAAGACCTTTGTTTTTCATACAGTTGTAAATACGGTTTTCATAAAGATTCTTAATGGCGTTATCAAAGCTTTCCTGCTTGAAATACTTACGGTAGCCGAAGAATTTATCTTTATTAAAGCAATGGTCTTTAAGCTGCATTGAATACCCGCCAAACTCAGTAAGAGCAATAGGACGTTCATCGTCTTTATTGTATTTGGGGAATAAGAATGGTGTAAAATAAATATGGAAGCTGTTTACGTCGCCTGCACCGTGATCAACCCAACCGCTTGCATGGTCAATAAGACGGGTGGGGTCTTTCTCTCTGTAATATTCGCAAGCCTTTTCGCTTTCAAACTGACCCCAACCCTCGTTAAAAGGTGTCCAGAGAGCAAGAGAGGTAACGTTATAAAGAAGGTCTATCATTTCTTCTGAATCATAATAATATTTCTGACGACCTGCAGGGTCTTTACGGGCAAAGTAACCGAAATGGTTAGAACCGTCTGACACCTTACCCGCATGCTTATTATTGAAAAGCATTGACATAAACGGAGCCGTACCTATAGCCATAAAGTTATATTTACCGCCGCCGTTTACGGCATCCTGCCAAACTATCATACCCAAGCGGTCGCAATGATAATACCAACGAAGAGGCTCAATTTTAATATGCTTTCTTAAGGTATTGAAGCCTAAATCCTTCATTGTCTGAATATCGTAAATAAGAGCTTCATCTGACGGTGCGGTATACATACCGTCACTCCAATAGCCTTGGTCAAGAAGACCGTTGAAGAAATAAGGCTTATTATTAAGCATAAGACGGGGTGTACCTTCGTCATCCTTACCTACACTATATTTTCTCATACCGAAATAGCTTTCAACTCGGTCGTTACCTGCAGCAATTTTCAAATCGTAAAGGTAAGGATTTTCGGGGCTCCAAAGCTCATAATCGGAAAGCTTGATTGTAGCTTTACCGTCTGTAAGCTTAACCGCGGTTTTAACCTCACCCTTATCAAGCACTACCGCTGCCATTTCGTCCGTTGCTTTACCGTTGTATTTTACTTCAACAGTAATTTCATCGTTATCAATATCGGGAGTAAGCTTTATTGATTCAATATAGCCCTCGCAAACCTCTTCAAGCCATACAGTTTGCCAGATGCCTGACTGGGGAGTATACCAGATACCGCCTCTTTTAAAGGTCTGCTTACCTCTTGCCTGAGTGCCTGTATCGGTGGGGTCTGTAACGATAACTCTTAAATCGTTTTCGCCGTCAAGAATATATGTTGTAACGTCAAAGGTAAAAGGAAGATAACCGCCTGCGTGAGTACCGACCTCGCGGTTATTTAAAATAACCTTACATTTATAATCAACTGCACCGAAATGAAGAAGAACTCTGTGATTAGTTCTTCTGAATTCAAATAATCGCTGGTAATAAAGCACTTCGTTAGGCTGTAAAATTTTCTCAACACCGCTGAGAATACATTCCGGGCTGAACGGTACAGTTATTTTACCCTGGTAACCGCCGAATTTTTTGTACTGGTCATAGATAGCATAATTCCACTCACCGTTAAGATTAATAAAGCTGTCTCTCTTAAGCTGAGGGCGGGGGTAATCATTAAGGGGTAAGTTTTTATCAAGAGTCTTTCCCCATCTTGTAAGCAATCTTTCCATAATAAGCTCCTTTTTGTAAAAAGTAATCATATTCTTTTTTATAATATCATATATTATATACTTTTTCAATAATAAAAGTTTGTCTTATAATTTGTAATGTTTTTAGAGAAAATTAAAATAAACATTGACTAAAGTTTTCCAAAATGTTATAATCTAAAAAAATATCGATAAAAAGAGGTATTATATTATGACAATGCAATATTTAACTCAGTTGTTCAACGAAATTTCCGCATTGCTTATGTCTTTCCTTATAGCAATCGGTGCGGTTACCGTTCCCTCAACTCATGACCCTGTTCAAACGAAGAACCCCGATGCAATCATAGATTTCGTTGTTACAGGTGACACTCAGATTTGTACATATATGCCTGAAAGAGAAGCTAACCTTATGGCTTTTTCTCAGGATATTTTGAATTCTGAAGAAGAGCTTGACGCTTTCATTATCGTTGGTGACGTAGCTGAAAACGGTATGGAAGATGAATTCCAGAGACTTTCATCATACATCCGTGATTTCAACACAAAAAACTTCATCTTAGCTCCCGGCAACCATGATATCCGTCTTCGTGAATGGGAACAGAGTAAAGACCGTTTCTATGGTATGATGAATGACCTTAACGGTACAACAACTGAATACCCCAACGCTTATTACAAACATGTAGTTAACGGTTACACATTCCTTATTTTAGCTTCTGATGAATCTCGTTTTGAAGATGCTTACATCAGCAACGCTCAGCTTCAGTGGCTCAACGTTCAGCTTAAAGAAGCTACTGCAACAGGCAAACCCGTTTTCGTTCTTACCCACTATCCTCTTGCAGAGTCTCACGGTCTTCCTAACACATGGGGTTCAGGCGATTCTGACGGTAAGGGTACTATCCCCGCTTACGAGCGTAAAGACGATTACGATTTCACAGGTAGTATCGGCGACCAGTCAAATGATGTTTACGATATAATTTCTAAATATCAGAACGTATTCTTTATCACAGGTCACCTTCACACAGGCTTCGGTAAAAATACATATCAGGTTATCAACGAAGAAAATAACGTTCAAGGTGTTAACGTTCCCTCTGTTGGTATTGACAACAAAGACGGTACTTACAACAACCCTGCAACAGGTCTTTACGTTGAAGTTACAAACGATCAGGTCATCTTCCACGCAAGAGATTTCGGTCACGGCAAATTCCTTAATGAGAACGAATTCGCAGAGTGTGTAAAAGCATACGACCTTGTTTAATTAAAGTTTTAAAAAATCCTCGTTGTGTTAAGCAACGAGGATTTTTATATTCAATAACAAATTCCCGCCTTCTGCATAAAATGTTGCAGGAGGTGTTTTTATTTTGTTTTCTGATATTATTGCTTTAATCTTTGGGATTTTAGGTATAGTTTTCGTTTTACTTTCTTTCGTCTTTAAGCTGGTAACCTGGCGTGAAGAAAGCTATACTTTTGCTTTGCCACTTTATTCTAATGATGAGGAAATATACAATCGCATTTGCAATCTTACCGACTTTTTAGAATTCTGCGGAATACATAAAAAATGCACCGTAGTAATTATAAACTACGGTGCTGATGATAGCTTCTGTAATAATATTAAAAACTATTTCAGGAATTGTATCAACTTAAAAATCGTCAACTCAAATGAGCAAGCTGAATTGATTTTTAAAGAGTTGCATACATAACTGCTTTAATTGTATGCATTCTGTTTTCTGCCTCACGGAAAACAACTGACTGCTCGCTTTCAAACACTTCGTCGGTAACTTCCATAGCGGTCATATTAAACTTTTCGCAAATGCGTTTGCCGATTTCAGTTTTCTTATCGTGATAAGAGGGAAGGCAGTGCATAAAGATTGTTGTGTCCTTTGCATTCTTCATAAGCCTTGAGTTAACCTGATAGCTTTCAAGGTCATTGATTCTTTCTGCCCAAACGAGCTCAGGCTCACCCATTGAAACCCAGATATCTGTGTAAATAATATCTGCATTTTTCGTTGCTTTTATGGGGTCCTCTTCAAAGCAAAGCTTTGAACCGCTCTCTTTTGCAATTTTCTTACATTCATCAACAAGAGTTGAATCGGGAAAATATTTTTGGGGTGCACAAGCGGTAAAGTTAAGACCCATTTTTGCACAGCCTACCATAAGAGAGTTACCCATATTGTATCTTGCGTCACCCATATAAACGAAGTTAAGACCTTTAAGTGTGCCAAACTGCTCTTTTATTGTAAGGAAATCTGCAAGAATCTGTGTGGGGTGAAATTCATTTGTAAGGCCGTTCCAAACAGGTACTGAAGAGTACTTTGCAAGCTCCTCAACAACTTCCTGCCCGTAACCTCTGTATTCAATGCCGTCATACATTGAGCATAAAACTCTTGCAGTATCTGCAATACTTTCTTTTCTGCCAATCTGAGAAGCATTAGGGTCAAGATAAGTTACACCCATACCCAAATCCCTTGCAGCAACCTCAAAGCTACAACGTGTTCTTGTACTTGTTTTTTCAAATATAAGAGCAATGTTTTTACCCTTGAGTGTGTCGTGGGGGATTCCGTTTTTCTTTTTCTTTTTAAGGTCCTCTGCAAGATTTATAAGATATTCAATTTCTTCACTTGTATAATCTAAAAGCTTTAAAAAATCTCTACCCTTTAAGTTCATTTCAGTTCACTCCACACGCTTTTTTAATAACGTTAATCGCCTTTTCCAAATCTTCAAAAGAGATATTAAGAGGCGGTAAAAGTCTTAATTTGTTTTTTGCTTTTATAGGCAAAACACCGTTTTGCTGACAATAAGAAAGCACTTCATTAACGTCTTTTTCCGTTTCAATACCGAGCATAAGGCCAAGACCGGTTATACCCTTAACGCCCTCTGCAGAGGAAAGCTCGTTAATAATATACTCATGCTTCTTTTCAACAGATGAGAGAAACTCGTCGTCAATTCTTTCAAGAATATTTAATGCACCTGCAGTTGCAACGGGGTTTCCGCCAAAGGTTGAGCCGTGGTCACCGGGGGTATATACGTTTTCCGTTTTTTCAAAAAGCATTGTAGCCCCTAAAGGAAGCCCACCGCCTATACCCTTTGCAGTTGAAACGATATCGGGTGTTATGCCGTACTTCATATATCCGTAAAGGGCACCTGTTCTGCCGTTACCCGTCTGCACCTCGTCAACGATTAAAAGCACGTTATATTCATCCGCAAGCTTCTTAAGACCTGAAACAAACTCTTGAGTAAGGGGTACTACACCACCCTCACCCTGAACAGTTTCAAACATAATCGCTGCAACCTTGTTTTCTTTTAAAAGACCCTCTACACCCTGAAGGTCACCTGCATCCGCATACAAAAAGCCGTCGGTTAAGGGAAGAAAATCCTTATGGAAATTATCCTGACCCGTTGCGGCAAGAGTTGTTATTGTTCTGCCGTGAAAGCTATTGTTCAAAGTAATAATATTGTAATATTCTGCACCTTTATTAGTAGCGGCGTATTTTCTTGCCGCTTTTATAGCACATTCGTTAGCCTCTGCACCTGAGTTTGAAAAGAACACCTTTTTAGCACCTGTTCTTTTGCAAAGATGCTCTGCAAGTAATGCGCAGGGCTCGCTATAATAGAGGTTTGAGGTATGCTGAAGCTTTGTAAGCTGATTTGTTACAGCCTTTACCCATTCCTCGTCGCCAACGCCGAAAACGCTTACACCTATGCCGGTACCCATATCAATATATTCCTTGCCGTCAGCATCATAAAGCTTACTGCCCTTACCGCTTACAAGCTCAATAGGAAACCTTGCATAAGTATTTGCAACGTATTGCTTATCAATTTCTTTAATAGACATTTTTATTCCGCCTTTACCATTGTACCTGCACCCTCATCGGTAAGCATTTCAAGAAGAATTGCGTGAGGCACTCTACCGTCAAGAATAGTAACCTTGTGAACGCCCTTTTTAATAGCGTCAATACAACATTCAACCTTAGGAATCATTCCCCCCGAAATAACACCGTCTTCGAAAAGCTTGTAAGCTTCGGGAATAGTTACGCATTTAATAAGCGAATCAGGGTCGGAAACGTCCTTGAGAATACCGGGAATATCCGTCATTGTTATAAGTCTTTCTGCTTTCATTGCTCCTGCAATATATGCAGCGGCAGTATCAGCATTGATATTGTAAACGTTACCCTCGTTATCGCAACCAACGGTTGAAACAACGGGAATATAATCCTTCTCTAAAAGGTCAAGAATAGGTTGAACGTTAACGTTCGTAATTTCACCAACGTAGCCTAATCTTTCGTCCTTTACCTCAGCCTCAATAAGATGACCGTCAATACCTGAAATACCGATTGCAGAGCCGCCGTATTCCCCTAAAAGATTTACAAGATGCTTATTGATTTTACCTGCAAGCACCATTTGAACGATTTCTGCAGTTTCTTTATCGGTAACACGAAGTCCGTCAACGAAAACGCTTTCTTTACCTACTCTTTTGAGCATTTCAGAAATTTCAGGACCACCGCCGTGAACAAGCACGGGCTTAACGCCGATAAGAGAAAGGAGAACGATATCCTCCATAACCTGCATTTTAAGCTCTTCGCTTATCATAGCATTTCCGCCGTATTTAATAACAATGATTTTGTTATGATATTTCTGAATGTAAGGGAGTGCCTGAGTAATAACCTGAGCACGTTGAAGATTAGTAAGATTCATTTCTTCCATTTTATCACGTCCTGTAATCGCCGTTAATTCTTACGTATTCGTATGTAAGGTCACAACCCCAAGCGGTTGAAGTGTAATCACCTGAGTTAAGACCAACGTTTATAATAATTTCTTTTTCAAGAAGAATCTCTTTTGCAATTTCCTCTGAGAAATCAATACCTGCACCGTTTTTACAAACGGGAATTGTACCTTTTGCTGAAGTGAATGAAACGTCAACCTTATTAACGTCTACCTCTGCACCGCTATATCCGATTGCACAAAGTACTCTACCCCAGTTAGCATCAGCGCCAAACATAGCAGCCTTTGTAAGCGATGAGCAAATAACGCTCTTTGCAACTGTTTTAGCTGTTTTTTCGTCTTTAGCACCCGTTACTTTACATTCGAGAAGCTTTGTTGCACCCTCGCCGTCACCCGCAATCATTCTGCAAAGGTAAACAGTAACTGTATTGAGAGCTTTCATAAACTTATCAAAAGCTTCGCCCTCTTCGGTAATTTCTTTATTACCTGCCATACCGTTTGATAATACAACTACCATATCGTTTGTAGAGGTATCACCGTCAACACTAACCATATTAAAAGTATTCTGAATATCGCTTGAAAGAGCCTTTTGAAGCATATCGGGAGCAATTGCCACATCACAAGTAATAAATACAAGCATAGTTGCCATATTAGGATGAATCATTCCTGATCACTTTGCAATACCACCGATTTTACAAGGTACGCCGTCAATATCAAAGGATACGGCAACCTCTTTTAAAACAGTATCGGTAGTCATTATACCCTCTGCCGCTTCTTTACTGTTGTTGCCTAAAGAAGCTTTAAGGTCATTTATAGAATTAGCAATAGGTGTAATATCAAGAGGCTGACCGATAACGCCCGTAGAAGCAACCACAACGTCATCATCGTCAATACCTAAAACGTTTGACGTAAGCTCTGACATTTTCTGCGCAACCTCAATACCGTCTGCATTACAGGTATTAGCGTTACCGCTGTTACATATAACTGCCTGAGCAGAACCGTTCATTAAATGCATTTTTGTAACTGCAAGAGGTGCACCCTTTACAAGATTTGTTGTATAAACTGCTGCTGCAGAAGCTTTTTTCTCGCTGAAAATAAGAGCTAAATCTCTTTTAGTTTTATTTTTTCTTATACCGCAATGAATACCGCCTGCGGTAAAACCTTTTGCGGCACAAATACCGCCCTCTATAAACTCCATATTTACACCTTCTTTATTTCAAGTCCCGTTGTGTCGTTATTACCTAAAACGATATTAAGACACTCAACAGCCGCACCTGAAGCACCTTTACCTAAATTGTCGTAACGTGCTGTTAAAAGTATTCTGTCTTCGTTACCGAAAACTGAAACAACCATATTATCCATGCCTGAAAGGTATGCAGAAGACAAGAAGCCCTCTTCGTTTAAATTGTCGCAGTAATTAACGATAGGTCCGTTGTATTT
The DNA here is from genome assembly GCA_045605825.1 of Acutalibacteraceae bacterium. GTDB lineage: Bacteria > Bacillota > Clostridia > Oscillospirales > Acutalibacteraceae > DTU089. Next base: position 5,121 of record JAZUQS010000048.1, on the reverse strand, counting down.
TGCTTTATATATTTCCTTTATTTTTTCTATATCAAAGCCGTTTTTCAAATCTGATTTAAACACAGGCACGGTAACCTCCATACCTGAATAAAAGTTTGAAACTATAGGGCAAAATGCAGGAGCATTTTTAAGACCTGATATTTTTACCATTTCTTTAAGATGCTTGTGATTCTGAGTAAGACCGTATTGACGGGGTGCTCCTAAAAGCTCGTCGGGCTCCTCCTCATATTCTGCAATCATTTTTTTACCGCCGCCGCTATAGCCCGTAAGAGAAAAGCAGGAAAGATTTTCGCTACCGTCTAAAGCACCTGCTTCAATCAAGGGATAAATCAATGAAATAAAACCGCTTGCGTGACAACCGGGGACTGCTATTCTTTTTGAAATTTTAAGCTTTTCTCTGTGAGAAGCTGAAAGCTCCGGGAAGCCGTATGCCCAATCGTCAAGTGTACGGTGAGCAGTTGAAGTATCAATAACAACTGTATTATCGTTTTCAATAAGCGAAACTGATTCTCTTGCTGCATCGTCAGGAAGGCAAAGAAATGCAATATCCGCACTGTTAAGTGCTTCCTTTCTGCATTCTCTGTCTTTTCTTTTTTCATCGTCAAGGCTTATAAGCTCGATACCCTCAAACTGTTCAAGCCTTTCATATATTCTAAGACCGGTAGTACCTGCTTTACCGTCAATAAATACTTTTTTTGCCATTTATAAACTCCGTAACGTATTCAATCTGCTTTTTAACTGATTCATAACCTGTTGAACCTGCAGAAATTCTTTTCTTAATGCAAGTTTCAAGAGAGATTTCAATAAATAAATCCTCTTCGAAAAGCTCACTGTGTGCTTTATATTCGTCTAAAGTAAGGGTTTCAAGAACCTTGTTCTTTTCGATACACTCTGCAACCGTCTGGCCTACAATTTTGTAAGCTGTACGGAAAGGCATTCCCTTTTTAACGAGGTAATCTGCAAGGTCAGTTGCATTTATAAAGCCTTTTTGAGCTGCAGAATACATATTGTCTTTTAAAACTGTCATTGTTGCAATCATAGGTGCAAAAATGCTTAAGCATTTCTCAACAGTTTCAATGCTATCAAAAATAGCCTCCTTATCCTCCTGCATATCCTTATTATAAGCAAGAGGTAAGCCCTTGAGAGAGGTAAGAAGAGCAAAAAGGTCGCCGTAAACTCTACCTGTTTTACCCCTTACAAGCTCTGCCATATCGGGATTCTTTTTCTGTGGCATAATGCTTGAGCCTGTTGTATATGAATCATCAAGCTCAACGAATTTAAATTCCCATGAGCTCCAAAGAATAACCTCTTCGGAAAATCTTGAAAGATGCATCATAATTACAGAAAATGCGCTCATAAGCTCAACACAGAAATCTCTGTCGGAAACGCCGTCGATACTATTCTGCATAATGCCGTAGAAACCAAGTTTTTCAGCTTCAAACTCTCTGTCAGTATCGTAAGTTGTACCCGAAAGAGCACAAGAACCGAGAGGTGAATAATTCATTCTCTTTACTGCATCGGAAAGTCTGCCGCAGTCTCTCATAAACATCTGTGCGTAAGCAAGTAAATGATGAGCAAAGGTTATAGGCTGTGCTCTTTGAAGATGAGTATAGCCGGGAAGAATAGCATCTTGATTTTCTTCTGCTTTATTAACAATCGCTTCGATAAGCGTATAAAGCAAATCGTTTACTTTTTCAGCTTCGTCACGAAGGAAAAGCCTTATATCGACTGCAACCTGATCGTTTCTGCTTCTTGCGGTGTGAAGACGTTTACCAACGTCACCCTTACGGGCAGTAAGCTCACTTTCGATAAACATATGAATATCTTCAGCATCGCTGTCAAAGGTAAGCTTTCCTGCGATTATATCGTCAAGAATTGAAGAAAGACCGTCTATGATTTCTTCGCAGTCATTTTTAGTGATAATTCCCTGCTTTGCAAGCATTTGTGCATGTGCTATTGAGCCTTGGATATCCTGCTTAAACATTTTACAGTCGAAATGAAGTGATGAATTAAAGTCATCCGCCTCTTTATCAAGAGCCTTGGAAAATCTTCCTGCCCACATTTTATCCATAATTGAAATACCCTTTCAAAAGTGCTATTGCACGTTTAGTTTCCGTCATTTATGTCGGCACTAAACGTGCAAATAAATCTTATTAATTATTTTTCGAGACCGTTTTTCTCTTTCATTTTTGCCATAACCTTGATGGGAAGACCGTAAAGGTTGATAAAGCCTGCTGAATCAGCCTGATTATAAACCTCATCCTCATCAAATGTAGCAATTTCAGGGTCATAAAGTGAGAAGGGTGAGCAAACGCCTGCGTTAATCATATTACCCTTGTAGAGCTTAAGCTTAACGTCACCTGTAACTGTTTCCTGAGTTGATTTAACAAAAGCAAGAATAGCCTTTACAAGAGGAGTATACCACTGTGCATTGTAAACGAGCTCTGCAAGCTTCTGAGCAACAAGTGCTTTGTAGTGTGCAGTTTCTTTATCAAGACAAATTGTTTCAAGAACGTTGTGAGCCTTGTAAAGAATTGCACCACCGGGAGTTTCGTATACGCCACGGCATTTCATACCAACAAGTCTGTTTTCAACGATGTCAAGGAGACCGATACCGTTTGCACCGCCAAGCTCGTTAAGCTTTGTAACAAGCTCAACAGCACCCATTTCAACACCGTCAACTGCAGTGGGAATACCCTTTTCAAAGTGAATTGTAACGTAGGTAGGCTTGTCGGGAGCCATTTCGGGAGAAACACCCATTTCAAGGAAGCCTTCTTTATTGTAAAGAGGTTCGTTCATGGGGTCTTCAAGGTCAAGACCTTCGTGTGAAAGGTGCCAGATATTTTTATCCTTTGAGTAGTTTGTTTCTCTGTTTATTTTAAGAGGAACGTTGTGAGCCTCAGCATAAGCAATTTCTTCTTCACGAGATTTGATGTCCCATTCTCTCCAAGGAGCGATTATGGGCATATCGGGTGCATAAGCTTTAATTGCAAGCTCAAATCTTACCTGGTCGTTACCTTTACCTGTACAACCATGGCAGATAGCGTCTGCACCTTCTGCAATAGCAATTTCAGCAATTCTTTTTGCAATAGGAGGACGTGCAAAAGCAGTACCGAGAAGATACTCTTCATAAACAGCACCTGCCTGAACGCAGGGGAAAACGTACTCCTCAAGGAATTCTTTTGTAAGGTCTTCAATATAAATCTTTGAAGCACCTGTTTTAATAGCCTTTTCTTCAAGACCTTCAAGCTCACTTGCCTGACCAACGTTACCTGAAACTGCGATAACCTCACAGTTGTTGTAATTTTCTTTAAGCCAAGGGATGATGATTGAAGTATCAAGACCGCCTGAGTAAGCAAGAACTACTTTTTTGATATTTTTCTTATCCATTTTTATTTCCTCCATACATAAGAGCTTTGCTCTTTGCAAAAATATTCATTCGATATGCATAGTTATACACCTTTAATCAAAAAATGTCAACCTTTTTACTTAAATAATTATTATTTTATTCATTTTTGGCTTTTTGCAACAAAACCTTACTTTTCAACGGTTGTTTTTGTGTATTTTTATATATGTTACACAAGACCTATACCCATTATAAACCCCAAACATATAAAATTAAATATACATAAAAACTGTATATTATTCATTTTTTCTGTATATTATACAAAAACAACCGCTGAACTGATGTTCAGCGGTATCTTTTATAATATATAAATTATAATATCTCTACGTCCCCAGTTAACACACTGCTCATTTGAATTCATAAACAGATCGACTGTCCAGTCTACGTCGTAGATGTAGCTACCGGTGTCAGCTGCTATACAGTAACCGTAAATATAATTGCCATCTGCAGATACTATATACATCTGAGTTCCGTAAGGAATTTCTTTGGGGTCTACTGCAATGTAGCCTGCCTGAGCAACCTTACCTGTTGAGGTAATGCCGCCGGGAATACAGTAAGCAGTTGCCTGAGCATTGATAACTGATTTGTAGTTTGTGGGAGCACCGTCTGCACCTATTTTAAGTGATGCGGGTGCTTTCAATTCGCTGATAGGCTTGCCTACGGGAATTGAAGTGGGCCTGTTGTAAACCTTTGTGCCTGATTGTACGAGTGCTCTAACGGGTTCTTTTGTAACGGTTTCTGAAGCAATTGTTGTATCAGCGAGCTGGCCGTTAACATAGCGATCTCTGTATACTACAACCTTTTCGCCCTTTACACCTTTTTCAAGGACCTTTGTTCTACCCTTGTTGAGAGAGTCTGAATAAGTGTATTCAGTTTCGTAATCAATAGCTTCTGTTTCTGAACGTTCAGCGTAGGTTACTCTTAAAACCTCGATAACCATACCTTCGCTGAGTTCTTCATTGAGAGCAGGCTCTGTAAAATCATCACCGTTAAGCTCAATCTGAAGAGTGTTGATAACGTCATTTACTGTTTTACCTGATACTATAAAAGTAAGCTCGGCACCGTCACATTTAACTGTAACGTTATAAACACCGTAAATTTCAATTACCATATTCTTTTTAAGCTTGGTATCCATTGAATAGTTTGTAACAGAACCTGAAGGAACTGTCATATCGGCTTTTTCGAGGGCATCCTCAACAGTACCGTTAGCGTATACAGTTTTTTCTGTACCGTCAAAGCTATTTAATGAAACCTTAACGCCTCTGTTTATGATAATCTCGCTACCGTCAAGCTTTGTAAACTTGCAAAGGTCAACTTCATCTGCTTTAGAAGCATCAATTTTAATTCCTGCGTTTTCAAGAATCTTATTAGCATCAGTTTCAGCAGTAGTAACCTCTGTAACTGATGAACCGTCGTAAATTGTAACGTTGTACATTACGGGCGGTACGGCGAACGCTGTAGCTGAAACAAAGAACACAACCGCTAAAATCAAAAGAGAAATTCTTTTGAGCGGCGAATGAACAGACGTTTCGCCTATTTTTCTGACTGTCATGGTATAAATATCTCCTTAGACAAGCAACTTTTCTGTTTTTATAATTAAGTTATTGCATTTCTGACGTGAAAAGCTGCCGTTGTAGGCGTTTTTATCAGCAATAAAAAGTTGAATTGTCACCGTTTCAACCTTATATTACGGGTAAAAAAGCCGTAGTTATCCG
>JAZUQS010000047.1:0-5860 GCA_045605825.1 Acutalibacteraceae bacterium | reverse complement strand
CTGATTTTAAATTCTAAATAACAGCAAAACGTTGAAAGCCTTTACATATCAAGGGTTTTAAGGCTCAATCATAGAACCGTCCCCTGATTGCTCCCTGTGATTGGATGATTTTCCAACGAAAACCACCCCTGATTTTAAATTTTAAATAACAGCAAAACGCTGAAAACCTTTACATATCAAGGGTTTTAAGGCTCAATCATAGAACCGTCCCCTGATTGTTTCCGATATTGATACACCATCATTTATTTTATCACTATCAATAAACGGTGTCAAGGAACACAATTTTTGTTTTGGTTATTAAAAATGTTTGAATTTTGGACAAAAAAAAAGAACAAGCATGACGCTTGTTCTTTCGTTAGTTTTCAGTTAAATTAAAAAGCTCCGTAATTGAAATCTTTGTATTCTGAAACTTCGGTAACTGTACCGGTACTTGTAAGGAGCATGCCCTTGAAGCTACCTGTATAATTAACTGTTTGAGTCATTGAAATAATTCTGCCTAAAGTAGGATTATAGATTACCTCAATAGTACAATCTGAATAAGTTACGGAAGCTGAAGAAATTTCAGAAATGAAAAGAGTTGAATTAACCTTTTCTTTAAGTGTATCAGCAGTAACAACGGGGAACATTGCACTTGTAAAGCTTGCAGCTTTTTCAGCATCAGGAGCAGTTACAGCGGGATCAGTTTCGTCTCTGAGAACGATTGTGAGCTTTTTGTTGCCGTCTTCAAGATCAACGTTTGTAGCTGTTTTAATAGCTGCAGAAGCATCTTCAGTTGCAAGCATACAAGCATATAACTGATGATCAATAAGGAACTCACTTGTTGCAGTATTAGCAGGAACTAATACAGGAGCAGCCTCAGCAGCTTCTTTTGAAACGAAATAATCGGGATATGCTTTATCTACACTATGGAGAAGAGTACCTGTTAAAAGGTCTTTCTGGATAGATCTGTATGTAACCTTAGTAAATGAAGGCTTACCTACTGTTTTAGCATAGCTTACAAGAGCTTTATACTGATTAAGAATATCTTGTTTCTGCTTGATAGTTTCAGGTGAATCAGTTTCAGGCTCTGTTGTTTCGGGAGCCTTTGTTGTATCAGGCGCTTTTGTTGTATCGGGAGCCTTTGTTGTTTCAGGTGCCTTTGTTGTTTCAGGAGCCTTTGTTGTAGAAGGTGCCTTTGTTGTAGAAGGTGCCTGAGTTGTAGGAGCCTGAGTTGTGGGCGGGTCTGTAGGAAGAGGAGCACCTGCTTCACCATCGGTAATTTTATCGAGAGCCGCATCAACAATCGGAATGTTAGTTGCTAATTTACGCTGAGTCTGTAAATAATAAGTAGAAGCTGCAAGCTTAATTGCAGTACTTGAAACAAGACCAACAACGATGCAAGTAACAATAACCATTGCAACTATTTTAACGAGATTACCGTCAACAGGAGTTGCAGGAACGCTTGATTCGGGTTTGATTTTCTTTTCTTTTTTCTTTCGCATATTTGTATCCCCCTTGATACATAATAATTCCTTAATATTTTACACAAAGTAAAACGAAATGTCAATACAAAATCGTTTATATATTTAAACAACAAATTTATATTGAAAATTTTGTGCAAAATATAGAATTGAAAAGTGATTATTTAGTGATATTGATAGTTGAAAATTTCTTATATATATAGTAAAATATGGTATCAAATAATATCGTCGGTTTTCAGGCGGTATAAAAGGAGAAAAAAACCATGAGAAAAAGCAGATTAACAAAACTCATTGCTGTTGTTCTTGCGCTTACTCTTACGTTTGCATCTTTTGGTGCAGTAACTGCAAGTGCTTCAAGTGCATACCCGATCATCAGCGGTGAAGCAGACAACCCTATCGGCGTTATTTTTGCTGATATCGTTGAAACTCTTTTAAACTTTATTGCAAACCTTTTATCAGGTCTTTTCCCTGACGGTCCCGGCTTTGTGCCCGACAGCGAGTTAGACAACACTGATAAAATTTCAAAGAACTTCTATTCCGGTACCGGTAACGAGTTCAAATCTTCTGCAGATGCAGATGCTCAGTGGCATTTAGGCTACGCTAACACAAGCCTTATCCCCCACGATTACTCTAACGGTACATACTTCCTTGGCGGTTACATAGCTATCGAAAACGGTTTCTCAAACGTTGTTGAAGGTATCGTAAACATCAAAGGCGTTCAGGATGATATGAAGGCTAGATGTGTTGCTATCAGCGACGGCACTGACAGAGGTACAGTATTATTTGCTACTATCGACTGTATCGGTATTACAAACGCTGATATCAAGGATATCCGTGAGCGTCTTGCTGAATATGCAGAAGCTAACAATATCGTTTCTATCAACATTTCTTCTACTCATACACATAGCTGTATCGACACAGAAGGTCTTTGGACAAAAACTCTTTCAAAGCTTGCAAGCAACGGTCTTAACAGTGCTTTTGGTACAGGTGAAGAATTAGTTCAGGGTACTAACCCCGCTTATATGGAATTCCTTAAAGATAAGGTTGCTAACGCTCTTATCGAGGCTCACGCTAATATGGAGCCCGGTGTTCTTACATATGCTACAAAGGATATCGGTCAGGACTATTTCCAGAACAAAAACCGTCCTGCAGCTGGTGAAATCGTATTTAAGCTTGACGAAGAAGGCAGACCTTACGATTCAGGTGAATCTCAGATCGCTATGACTGATATCGAAAGATTTACTTTCTATCCCGATGACACTGCTTCAACAAAAACTATGATGCTCAATATCGCAGCTCATCCCGACGTTGCAGGTCTTCCTACAGAAAGCAACTCAGGTCGTGAAATCAGTGGTGACTACCTCTTCTATTGCGGTAAATTCCTTGAAGATGCAGGTTATAACTTCATGTTCTTCCAGGGTGCTATTGCTGCTATTTACATGGCACGTGGTGTTACAGGCGACAACCTTCCTACTGACCACAGAGCTGAAGAATCTATGAGATTCGGTTACGAGCTTGCAAGAATGGCTCTTTCATTAGACAAAACAATGGAAGAAGTTATTGCAGACCCTGTTATCAACAACAATGCTGATGAAATCGCAGAAAACACAGAGTTAGTTTCTATCTACGATGAAAATGGCAACGTTAAAAAAGAATTTAAAGACTTCGGTTTATCAACAACTTACTACACAGAAATCGGTTTAGTTGGTGCAGATGACACAATAGCTGTTTACAAAATCAACGAAGATGATAATGCAGATAATGATTTCGCATTTGATGTTGATACTGAAGATAACACAGTAGCAATTAAGAGCGGTAAATACACTGTAGTTGAAAATGCTTACGATGAAGAATTGACTATCACTCACCTTATATCTAGCGGTATCGTAGCTGTTACTAATGATTCTGACGAAATCGAAGCAATTTATATCGACGAAGCAATTGCTGACGCTGCTTTAAATGAAACAGACGTTACTTATGACGTATCTGCAAACGGCACCCAGCTTTCAGCAATCGATATGACTGACAGAACATACGAAGCTGAAGAACAGAAGTTGGTTCTTACTAACACTAAAAAGCCCATTATGGGCGAGCTTATGCCCGTTAACCCCGGTTACACTGTTTGGTATGAAGATTGGAACAAAGACGATGACGGCAACGACGTTGTTTGTGAAGAGGTTGAAGTTGAGCCCTTCCTTAACCTTCTTGTTGCTCAGGTAGAGGTTCCCGTTTCAAACGGTCTTATCGAAGCAATCGGTAAACTTAACATGGCTAACTACGTTGTTATTTCACACGAAGACGGTACATATTCAACAGTTACTGAAATCGGTTATATGGAATTAGGTAACCAGTTCAAGACAGTATTCCTTCCCGGTGAAATTTGTCAGGATATCGTTGCTCTTAACGGTAGAACTGTTTTAGCTAAGTATGCAGTTACTGCAAAGCCCTTTGAAACCAAATCAGGCTATTCATCAGCTGCACTTATCTTCGGCGAAGACGTTAAGTGCTTCGGTCTTATGAACGACGCTATCGGTTACGTTGTTCCTGATAACGACTATACATTAGGCGATCCTGTTAACCACTATCACGAGCTTATTTCTCTCGGTGAAGGCGTTGCTTCAGCACTTATCGATGGTCTTGCAGAGCTTAAAGAAAGCATCGTTCGTGTATAATTAATCTGCTAACTTATATAATAACCCCCACGTTCAATATGAACGTGGGGGTTAATTTATGCAACATTATTTCTTATTTTTAAAAGTATCTTTCTGGCTACACCCTGCTCGACCGCCGCCGGCACAAGCGCATGCACACGCACATGCACATGCACAACCGCCACCGCCTCTTCCGCCGTGACTACCGGAAGATGATGTAAGCGTCGCTGCATCTCTATGACGGGCATACACCGGATTAACACGACCAAAGGTATGAACGTGGTATCCGTAGCCTGTTAAGAAGCCTCTGCCACGACTATACGAAACAAAACTATCAATTAAGTTAACCTCTATTACCGCTATAACGATTATAACAGAAATGGCAACCATAACCGCCGCTGTTTTATCTCCTGAAAGCCCGTTGTAAGCACCACTATCATCAAACGCTTGATAATCAACTGTAGCACAGTTTAAAAAGCTTTGCGGTGAATAGAAAACGGTCATCAAGCAATAATCGCCACATTCCATACTTCCGGACCACACAGCAAAACCGCTACGCTGAGAATTACTGTTGTTTTGCATTATCGAGTCTTCAAGCTTCCATCTGAATTCATATTGCTCAATGGGAGTTTCATTAAACCAACCGGGAACAAATTCATAGAAATAATAATTATCGCTCTTACATAGCATTGAGCTTTGATTTATTCTGAAAGAAAACCTAAACCGGTCACCGCCAATATATGACTCCTTAAAATCAAGCCTTAAAGCAACGTAGCCATCTTCATTAATATAAGAATACTCGGCTATATTAGAGGATAACGAATCCTCGTAAACTGTATAATTGGGATTCGCAAGGCCTATTTCAACCCACGTTAATTCTTCGGACGTATCAACAGCCTCCCAAAGCAAGCTATATTCAACGTCCAAGCTACCGTCATCAGCAGGCACAACAACTACGTCGTATTCTTTAATAACGTCAAGCGGTTGAGGTTTATACAGACAAGCAAGAACAATTGCGGTTATTTGTATAATAACCAAAATCACAAGAAGTATCGTATTTTTAGTCGGGAAAGTTCTTTTTTTCTTAATATTTTCTTCTGAATACACATTTGACATTAAAAGCTACCTCCTTTTTGATTTAATCTAAAAGGACAGTTAAGCGCTTCATCATCTGTCATATTTCTCAACTTTTGACAGTTAGGGTTATTCCAAACATCGACAAAACTATCTGTTAAAATATTACCTAAAGATGAATCTGTACCTAACCAGCTTTGACAAGGAACGACAGTTCCGTCAGGTGCTATTGCCATATTGCTGAGAGCCGCACCGCACATAGGTACCTTCATATTAATTGATTCTAATTTTTCTTTTGCAATAAGACCCGGGGACGTAAAATCAATTTCCATCTCATTTTGGTCACAATATTTTTTAGATGCTTTGATAATGTCAAAAAGCTGGTCTTCGTTAAGGTCAAATTCCTCATATTCTTTAGTTGCAAAACCTGTGCAAATCAATCCGCTGACAGTTACAAACCTAACACCTAAGGAATTAATAAATTCGAGTGTCTTAATATAATCAGCGTTCTTTTTGCATAAAGGTGTGTTTATGCTTATATCAAGCCCCGCTTTTACCGCATTTTTAAATGTTACTGTTTTTGTTCCCGAATAATTTCCTGCTCCAGTTATTGTTATATTTGCTGTTCCAGGAGTTGTATTACTATCATAGCCTAATGTATAATCTGTATCTTTT
>JAZUQS010000046.1:0-2770 GCA_045605825.1 Acutalibacteraceae bacterium | reverse complement strand
GAATGGGGTAAATATCGTTGGAAGCCTCTTACAAACGGTAAGACTCTTCTTGACGAAGAAGGCTTTATGTGGCACGAAAGCGATATGGTTGAGAAAAACGCTTCTTATGAAGATATCGAAAAAGAAGTTCGTGCTCAGATTGACCTTGCTCACAGAATGGGTATGAAGCCCTCTCACGTTGATAATCACATGGGTTCACTTTACGGTCACTATACAGGTAGACTCGGTCTCTCAAAGCTTGCTCTTAAAATTTGCGGTAGCTACGGCTATGCTTACAGACTTTATACAAAACACGATAAGAGAATTTGTCCTAACGGTACACCCTATCCTCTTTATGCTGCAGTCACTCTTCTTTCAAAGCATTGGGGTAAAAAATACAACGTTATTATCCCCGATTATCTTCTTTTTCCGGATTGGAATGACGATATGCGTGTAAGCTACGAGGTTTACCGTGATACAATTCTTAAAATCTGGACTGATATCCCCGAAGACGGTGTTACTGAAACTTTTGTACATCCTTCAGTCGAATCCGACGAGCTTAAAGGAATCACAAGCAGATGGCTTGACAGAGTATGGGAATATCAGCTTATGAAAGACCCTTATGTTCATCAGTATCTTAAAGACCACGGTGTCGAGCTTATCAGCTACCGTGAGCTTATTAAGATGAAAGGCGGCACTGTAAAGGGCTAAAATTCGCAAACACTAAGCGGAGAGTTTTTCTCTCCGTTTTTCTTTATTTTTGAGTGTTTTTCGAAAAATTCTTATCCTTAACGTATTGAATTTTAATTATTATTATGATATTATATTACAAATGCGTTGACCAAGAGAGTAAAGGCTAAAAAATGCTTCAGAGAAGTGTACCTAGGCTGCAAGTACACTGCATTTTTATCCTTGAAGTTCACTTGTGAGCATCGTGATTGAAATAGCAGTAGGTCGCGACGGGTGTAACCGTTATATTACGAATGAGTGTTTGCTCTATGCAAAAATAAGGGTGGTACCGCGGAGTTGTCTTCGTCCCTTTTGGGATGAGGATTTTTTTATTTTCTTTTCCCATCACTCTTCACATATATTATTTCGAAAGGATGAAAAAAATGCTGGAAAAAGCACAAGCTTTAAAAGCACAATTTGAGGAAAAAGTTAACAGTGCAAATGTTCCTGCTGACCTCGAGCAATTGCGAATTGAATTCCTCGGTAAAAAAGGACCTATTTCTTCATTAATGGGTGAGTTAAGAAATATCCCTAATGAGCAGAAAAAAGAAGCAGGTCAGATTATCAATGACGTAAAACAGTTTATTGAAGAAGCTATTGCAAACAAGAGAACAGAGCTTGTAAAGCTTGAAGAAGAAAGACTTATAAACTCTGCTGAAGATTATGACGTTACCTTCCCCATTGACGAAGTGAAGGGCTCATATCACCCCATTACTCTCGTTCAGCGTGAGGTTGAGGATATTTTTGCAGGTATGGGCTTCTCTATTGAAGATTATGATGAAATAGTAGACGATTATCACTGCTTCGAGGCACTTAATATTCCTAAGCATCACCCCGCACGTGATATGCAGGATACTTATTATTTAAGCACAAATCAGTTACTTAAAACTCATACCTCTGCAGCACAGAATGCAATTTTAAAGAAATACACAAAAGAGCTTGAGGCAGACAGACCTATCCGTGTAATCTTCCCCGGCAGATGCTTCAGAAATGAAAAAATAGATGCTTGTCACGAAAACACATTCTTCCAGATGGAAGGCGTTATGGTTGATAAAGATATCTCAATCTCTAATCTTATTTACTTTATGAAAACAATGCTTTCAGAAGTATTCCAGAGAGATATTACAGTTCGTTTACGCCCCGGCTTCTTCCCCTTTGTTGAACCCGGCTTTGAGCTTGATATTCAGTGTCTTATCTGTGGCGGTGACGGTTGCCCCTCTTGTAAGGATTCAGGTTGGCTTGAGCTTTGCCCCTGCGGTATGATTCACCCCAACGTTCTTACAGCAGCAGGTCTTGACCCTGAAAAATACACAGGCTTTGCTTTTGGTCTTGGTCTTACAAGACTTGCAATGATGAGATACGGTATTAAAGATATCCGTGTATTTAATAGCTGTAACCTCAAATCTCTTTCACAGTTTGAAAACGCTACCTTTGTAGAGCCCGAAAAGGAGGTCAAATAAATGTTTGTTTCAATTAATTGGATAAAAGAATACGTTGACCTCAGCGGTCTTGATATCAAAGCTCTTATTAACAGTTTCACTCTTGCGACTGCAGAGGTTGAAGATATCATCGTTAAGGGTGAGGACCTTCGTGACGTTGTTGTTGGTGAAATCCTCTCTATTGAAAACCACCCAAACTCAAAAAAGCTTCATCTTCTTAAGGTTGATGGCGGTGACAGAGTTTACGACGTTGTTTGCGGTGCACCTAACGTTCGTGAAAATATGAAAATTGCTTTTGTTAAAGCCGGCGGACGTGTTCCCGCAGGCGAAATTACAAAAGCAACAGTTGCAGGCTACGAATCTGAAGGTATGTGCTGTTCTGCTTTTGAGCTCGGTCTTTCCGATGACAAAGCAGGTCTTATGGAAATCGACGTTGACGCTCCCAACGGTACAAATCTTAAGGATATCTATCCTATTGATGATATAATTTTTGAGGTTGATAATAAATCACTTACAAACCGTCCTGACCTTTGGGGTCACTATGGTATAGCAAGAGAATTTGCTGCATTAACTGACAGAGAGTTAAAGCCTCTTCCTCTTTCAGATTTGGCTTATGACGGTGA
>JAZUQS010000045.1:0-12431 GCA_045605825.1 Acutalibacteraceae bacterium | reverse complement strand
ATTCAGATTTCCCGTAAACGAAATAGGCATTTCTCTTCCCGGTTGGGTTAATGACCTTGCAACAGAGCATTGGTTGAGAAAATCAGTTTGCAATACCGTTAAGGAATCAGCCTGCAAAATCAATTGTCTTGGTGATATTGCTTCAATGGCAAAGGATATCGGCGAAAACGAAAATATTCTTGAAGCTACGGTTGTTAATCTTGATTTAGGTAAGGGCTGTGCGGTGATTGAAGCAAAGCTTTCAAGCGAGCTTATTTATAAAATAATTGAAGAAAAAACAAAGCTTCAGATATCAGATGAGCAGGAGCTTGTTTCAACCTTAACTCAGCTTTCCGAAATCAAGAAAAAATACGATAAAATCAAAAATGCTCTTGACGAGGTTGAGGCTACGGGCTACGGAATCGTGATGCCCGATATTGATGAGTTAACCCTTAAAGAGCCCGAAATAGTAAAGCAGGGCGGAAGATACGGCGTTCGTCTTTCTGCATCCGCACCGTCAATACATATGTTGAAAACTTGTATTGAAACCGAGGTTGCCCCCGTAGTAGGTACTGAAAGTCAGTCGGAAGAGTTGCTTAAATATCTTCTCACAGGCTTTGAGGAAGACCCCCATAAAATATGGGAATCAGATATTTTCGGCAAATCTCTCAATGAGCTTGTAAACGAGGGCTTAAGAAGTAAGCTTTGCCATATGCCCGTTGATGCAAGAGGCAAAATCCAAGAAACACTTGAAAGAATAATAAACGACGGCTGCAGCGGTCTTATCTGTATAATCTTGTAATTTAACGTTAACATCAATCAAATATTTAAAATCAGCAAAATCGCCCGAAAGAATCTATAGGTTCTTTTCGGGCGATTTTTTATTGTCAATTTTACCAATACGCCTATTTTCAATTTGTAACAACTCACAAACTTTAAAAAACAGTAAAAAAATAAGCGAAGTCTTTTTTTAAAACTGTCATATACAATTGAAAGCAATTTTTGCTGAAAAATATGAAAGGGTGTTGAAAATGAGAAAATTAAAAAACGGAAAAGCGAGAAGTAAATTGAAAACCATTTCTGTTATTTTCTCGGTTGTTTTAGTTTTAGCGGTTTTGGTGTCGCTACCGTTGGTTTTTGAAAACGATAAGCTGATTTCTAAAACTGAACAAAAATCAGGCGAATATAAAACCGAAGCCGAGGGTCAAGAACAAAATCAGGTTTCAACGGCTTCATACGTTGAAGGCTTAACTCTTGCCCAAGACGAGAACGGCACTTGGTACTGCTCCTTAAACGGTGCGATTTATAACGATTATGAGGGCATAATTTATTACAATGGCACGTGGTACTATGTAAACGGTGGTTATCTTGATTGGAATTACACCGGTCTTGCTCTTAATGGTGCAAGCGGTGAGTGGTATTACGTCAAAAAAGGTGTTTTAGATTGGAATTTTACGGGCTTTACCGAGTATTACGGTACAACTTATTACGTAATTAAAGGTTATTTGAATTGGAGCTTTACCGGTCTCGGATACCATACTGACGGTGAAACTTATTATGTAAACGCCGGAGTTTTTGATGCTTCAGCAACAACGTTAGTTAATTATAAAGATGTTTGGTATTACATAGAAAACGGCAGAGTTAATTGGCTTTACGATAGTTTAGTCTTTTACGAGAATAACTGGTATTACGTTAGAGGCGGAACAATAGCCTGGGATTATACGGGTTACGTAAATTATTACGGAGTGGATTACTATATAACAGGCGGCTGGCTTGATTGGAGCCACGCAAATAATCAGAACAAATAATTGAAAGTGGGTGGAAAATGTGAAGCGTAACAAGATAACAGTAAAAATATTTTCGATACTACTCTCTGTTTTGATAATCTCTAATATTCTGCCGATGCAGGTTTTTGCAGAAGAGGTAACCTCATTAAACGAAAAAAATACAGTAATCGGTGATACAACAGAAACCGAAATTATTGAAACAGAAAGAGTAATATTAAGCGAAGAAACTGCAAAGCGTGAAGAATACGTAAAACATTTCAGAATGAGTGATGGTACTTATCAGGCGGTGCAGTATGAAACGCCCGTTCATTTTGAAAAGGATAACGAATGGGTTGAATACGATAATACGTTAGAAGAAACGGAAGCTTTAGCTGAAGAAAATGAAGGCAAAATCATTAAAAATAAAGACTATATAAACAAGCTTGCCGATTTCAGCGTAAGATTTTCTAAAAAAACAAACGGTCATAAATTCGTGCGATATGAAAAAGACGGTTATGAATTATCCTGGTATTACGAGGATGCAAAGAAAAAATATGCTGAAGTAATAGAAATTGAAGATGACGGTGACGAAACTACCTTAGAGAAAAACTCTTCTCAGGTGTTTTATGAGGGTGTTTTCAAGGATACGGATTTGCAATATATCGTAAACGCTGAGGGCGTAAAAGAAAATATTGTGCTTAACAGTATTGATGCACCTTGTGAATACGTTGCACAGTATAAAGTTAACGGTCTTAAGCCTATTCAGATTGACGATAAAACTATTGAATTGCAAAATGAAAAAAGTGAAGCGATATACATAATTTCTGCACCGTATATGATTGACGGTAACGGTGTAACATCGCATAGCCTTTCAATAAAATTATCTAATATAAAAAACAACAAATTCACAGTAACTTTGACTTTGGATTCTTCTTGGTTGCAGGAGGAAGCCAGAGCTTACCCCGTTATAGCCGACCCTGCTATTGTTACGAGTCAGTATTGGGGAGAATCAACTACTTGTACAAGTGCGTTTGTTTCTTCAAGACATGGTAATAAGTGCTATGGCAAGGGAACAAGTGGCTACGAAGGCAGTTTGTATGTTGGTTATGAAACGGTTGTAAGTGATTTAGACGATGAAAACGGTTTATCAAGACAAATAGTTCGCGGTTATTTCCAATGTCCTCAATTACCTGAATTGAGCATTGCTGATAAAGTTGTTGATGCAAAAGTCAATTTTTGTTGTCAGCTTTCATCCGTTAACACAATTCTTTTGTATGGTGTATCAGAAGATTGGGAAAGCTATGATATTACTTGGAATAATCAACCTGCTTGGGAAGATAATATTACCGATTATAATCATATTTCTTCCGAAATTCCTAACTTAACTTATCCCTGGAATAACCCATCTTCATGGTTAAGTTGGGAAATTACCGATTTAGTTCAAAAATGGTATACAGACCCATCAACTAACCACGGTTTTGTTCTCAAAGCGTTAAATGAAGAAGTAGGCTATAAAACATGGCTTTATTCAAGCGACTATAACGGTAGAACGTATGCACGTCCTTTTATAACTATCACCTACCGCAATATGTCCGGCTACGAAGATTATTATAGCTATACAAGTCTTAGTGCCGGTAGGGGCGGTACGGCAAGCGTTAATAACTATAACGGTAACTTTATATATACCCAGCCTTTAACCTTGGACACCGGCTGTAATATAATGCCCGTTAACATTTCTCTTGTTTATAATAACAACTTTGAAATGTATAATTCAGCCGATGCAAACGATGAACCCTTGTATAGCTTTGTCGGTCAGCGAATGCAGACGAATTATCATATTTATATTAAAGAAAAAGACATTGACGACGTTGTCGATAATTTCAAATATTATCTTAACGATTCCGATGGTACAAAGCATTGGTTCTATTTCGAAAATACGGATGCTACCACAGGTAAAGACGAAGATAATTTGGGTTATACTCTCGATGTTATTGAGGTCGGTTCTGATGCAGCCTGCACCAATGCAAAATACAGAATTACCGACAAATCAAAAAACAAAATGTATTTTGATTCCGACGGTCATTTGATACAAATAACAAATAGTAACGGTGTTTCTTCATACGTTACTTATCAAACGGTAGAAAATTCAAAACGAATTGACTATATAACTGACGGGGCAGGTCGTAAATATGTATTCAGTTATCATTTATATTATCCTTATGTAATTGATAGCATTACCGACCCTGTAGGAAGAGTAACAAGCTTCGGTTATGATAATTGGTTCTTGAAAAATATTACGTTCCCTGATTCGAAAACAATTTATCTTGATTACGTGAATCCCGAAACAGACATTACGGATATGCTTGTATACATATCAGGCTTTGACGGAAGAAAAACTTGTGTTGATTATGATTTTACGCCACAGAGAAGAGCAATAGGATTTTTTTTCAGTGCAACCGATAGTGGCGGATATGAAAAGTATGATTTTACATATAATTTAAAAGAAACGGTTGTAACTGATACACAAGGCAGAGATTTCACATATCAATTTAATGATTGGGGTCAGAATACTGCCGTCGTTTCAAATGAAAACGGAAACGCACAGTTTTTCAAATATAACAATTCGCCTGATGCAACTGTGAACGCAAAAAACTCAAGCAGAAACAGAGTGTTATCCTCTTCAAAGGTAATTACCGGCGTAAATAACTATGTTATGAATTCCGGTTTTGAAAGAGGTTTTGATGCCTATTGGACATGGAATTCAAATTCTACTTATCCAACTGAATATTCAGTTGTAAATGATATCGGCTGTCTTACAAATAATGCCTTGAAAATTTCAAAAGATTCCGAAAATTCATATACTTCGCTTTCGGTTCAGACTGTATCAGGTTTAAAAAGTGGTTGGTATACCGCATCGTGTTACGTTAATACTTACGGTCAAACTCTCGGTGGTAACGGTTTAACTTTCGGTTATCAAATTTGGGGTGTTCCTAACGGAGATTTTCCTGAAGCGACGGGATTCTGCGAAAAGGTGATAAAAACTGACGGTTGGGAAAGGCTTGAGGTACCTATACATATTGAAGAGGGTAAGGAAATTCGTATAATTTTCGGTTATGATGACAACAGCTACGGAACTTTCTATCTCGACGACTTGCAATTAGAAAAAGGCGACCAGGGTGCAAGCTCATATAATATTGTTGAAAATGTTATAACTGAACAACGTCAACATCAATGGCTTGCAGACGGCAAGACTTTAACAATAACTGACCCGTCGATTTTATCTGAAAATGACCCTTTGCTGATTAATATACCCGGTTATGATGAATTCTTTTCTATCCCCGGAGGCATAACAGACCAATACCGCAGAGCTTTCCAAGACCTTAACGTTAGCGGTAAAGCGGGTGACGTTTATAGCTTCGGTAGTTGGCTTTACGGTGAATCCGTGCCAACAGACAGAGAAAGAACGGGGAATTTATACCCTTGCTTTGAAATGAAAATTCATTATTATGACGTTTGGGGTACGTGGATAGACGCGGTAGTAGTAAAAGCCAACCCCGATTGTATAGGTCAGTGGCAATTTGTTTCAAGTGAAGCTATAATCCCTGTAGATTACAGTAAATTATCCTTCGAAATCTGTTATAACAATAACGCTAACGGTATTTCATTTACAATGCCGTTTTGCTACCGTGAGCAGTTCGGTCAGAGCTATACCTATGATAACGAGGGTAACGTTGTCAGCGCCAAGGATTTGGCAAACGCAAATTCAAGCTTTGCTTATCAGGGCAATAACCTTGTAAACGCCATTAATCCAAGCGGTAGTGCGTTTCTTTACCGTTATGATGAAACAAATAACAATTTGATTTGTGCAGATTCAACAAACGGCGTAAGATATACCTTCGGTTACGATGCCTACGGAAACGCAACCTCGGCAACCGTAAGCGAAATGAAATTTGCAACCTATCTTGAATATAACGTAACCTATAATATTCGTAATAAACATTCAGCCAACACTATGGATATGGGCGGTGAAAACGGTAACGTTCATAATTACGGCTACGGTTACGATAATACCAATCAAGAATGGACTTTAGAATATGCAGGTGAAGATGGCGTTTATTACCTTAAAGCCAATAACAGATATTTATACGTTGACGGTGGCTCTTCTGCCGACGGTGCATATTTTAAAACCGCCGAAACAAATACGGGCGAAGATAAATTTAAGTTTAAAATTGATGGTAACGGCAACGGAACGTGGAGCATCAAGAGTAAAACAAGCGATTATGAGAAATGCGTTGACGGTATGCCTGGCGATACAAACGATTGCAGTAACGCAACGCCTATAACTCAGCAAACCTACGTTTACGGCAACGCCGGTCAGGAATGGTATTTCTACATAAAAGAGTCGGGCAAAGATAAAAAGGTTATCTCAACCTCAGCCGAATATATAAGAAACGGCAACTATTTGTATAAGCAAACAGACCAGCTTGGTAACGTTACAAGGTATAACTATGACCAGCTGGCCGGCAGGCTTTATTCGGTAACCGATGCTAAAGGTAATATGACAAAATATACCTATAACAACGATACCAACCAATTAGCATCTGTTTCCTCAGGCGGTATGACAAACTATTATACCTACGAAAACGATAACCTTGTATATATCAACTCAAATGACAGCGTAGGGTATAAATTTACCTACGATGCTTTCGGCAGAGTTTTGAAAAACGAGGTAGGTAACGGAACAGACCATAAGCCACTTTCAACAATGACTTATGACAACGAAAAGAATTTGTTGCTTTCACAAGCCTACGGCAACAATGATTTAATAAGTTATTCTTACGATAATCTTGACCGATTGACAGAAATAAAGTATAATAATAACGAAAATAAAAAGAAAACGTATGTTTACGGAACGGACGGAAACGTTTCAAATATACTTGATACCGCTTCAGATACCCGTACAAAATACGTTTACGATTTATCGGGTAGGCTCGTTAAAACTAAAGAATATACAGGTGCAGATATTACAAGCAACCAGCTTCTTTCAAACACCGAGTATCATTATCAAGATAAAACAAATTATCTTGATAAAGTGAGGCACGATTCTCCATTAGGTTACTTAGCTGTTGATTTCGGTTACGGTAATATAGCAAACGGTCAGATGCCCGACCAGGTTTACAACGTCTGGTGGAACGGCACAACCCATATGTCAAGAAGCTTTGACGGTCTTGGCAGGCTTTCATCCTCGGTTATCAATAACACACTGACAACGAATTATTACTATAAAGACGTTTCAGCTACTCAGACTACTACTCAGCTTCAAAGTATGGTTACGCCGGCAGGTACTTTTACCTATACTTATGACAGCTTAGGTAATATTACGAGTATTAATGACGGTGTAAATACAATAACCTACGAATATGATTCTCTTAATCAGCTTGTAAGAGAAAACGACCAGAGAACAGGCAAAACTTATACATATACTTACCTTAACGGTAACATAACAAGTAAAAATGAATATGCCTATACCACAGGTGCTTTAGGTGAGGTTGTTAATACAATTAACTACGGTTACGGCGACAACGTTTGGAAGGATTTACTTACAAGCTATAACGGAAAAGCTATTACTTATGACGAAATAGGTAATATGACGAGCTTTGACGGAAGAACTTATTCATGGCTTGGTCGTCAGCTACAATCCATAAGCGGTCTTGCAACCTACACCTATAATATGGATGGGCAAAGAATAGGCAAAGAAACGTCTAATGATGATGTAACCTATTATTACAATGGCGATATTCTTGCAGGTCAAAAGAACGGTAATACTGTTACTTTCTTTATGTACGATGAAAACGGTGATTATATCGGTTTCAATTACGCCGGTGTAAATTATTATTATATCAAGAATGCTCAGAATGACGTTATTGCTATCGCAACCAGTAGCGGTAATGTTATTGCAAGCTATACCTATGATTCTTGGGGCAAGTTGATTTCTATAACAGGAAGTTACATCATCGGTTATCAAAACCCTATTCGTTACAGAAGCTATTACTATGATAACGAATCAGGCTTATACTACCTTAAATCAAGATATTACAATCCTGAGATTGGTAGGTTTATTTGTGCGGATGAACAGTTAAACAATGATTCTTTAGGTAATAATCTGTTTGTATATTGCGGTAACAATCCTATTAGTAGAAGTGATAGTAGTGGTAAAGGTTGGTGGATAGTTGCAGGTGCTGTTGCCGGTGCTATTATAGGTGCAGCGGGGCAAGCTTTATCAAACTATGTTCATGGAGAAAAATGGAATAAAGGTATTCTTGGTGCTGCTGCGGGCGGTGCCGTTGCAGGTGCAATTGTAGCTGCAACAGGTGGTACTGCTTTAGCTGGATACGGCGGTGTGATTTCCGCTTTTGCAGGTGCAGCAGCTGAATCAGTTACGAATGAACTCTGTTCATATAGTGAATCATTTGGTAAAGCAAACGGGAATTCAAGCACAAAAGAGTTGACTAAAGAAAATGTTGCTGGTTCCGCAAAAAATATTGTTGCTGAAACAATTGTATATGGTGCAACGGATTTTCTGATAGGTGAGGCTGCAGGCATGATTGTACCCATTAACTTTAAAAGTTGGTTTAAGCCTAAAAAATTCAGCACATCTTTTGTTGGTAACTATGCAAAAAAGGTGTATTTACAGAATCTTGTTCAAGGGGGCTTCGGTTTCCTCTATGATACTCAAGATATTGTTACTGAATATTATTATGGTCAGCAACCTGTAGCGGAAGTATTCTCTACATCAATAGGTGAAACGGGGTGATTATATGACTGAACGTACAAGAGTAATTATCCTGAAAACTTTAATTGTAAATGGAGCAATTTCACTATTTTTACTTTTTCCTGGCTTATTTGTTTTTGAAACAATTTGTGTGATTTGTTCGATTAATATCAATTCTGATTTATTATATAAGATTATTATGGGAGTTTTTGCTTTTTTTATGGTTGATGGTAGCTTAATGATGTTACTGATGGTTGTTTTCGGTGGTGTCAAGCCTAAGCCGGTAAAAGCGGAAAAGCACCCGATAAAATTCAACGATTATTCTTCGTTTAAAAGCTTTTTAGAAAACTCGGTATTTAAAATCAATTATGAATTGTTCAAAAATTATGTAGATGATGAAAAAGAGTTCAACTTGTATGTTAACAAAACCAGTCACAAGTCTTTAAGTTGCTATTATTTAGTTAAAGTTCCCGAATTGACTGATAAATTATTAGACGATTTGGATAATAATCTTTCTGAAACACTTGAGGAGTATTACGGTAAACCAAACACAAGAGATACTATTGATGTTATATCAATTTTCTGTGTAGATAGAGTAACATCAAGTTTTCAAAAGCTGATGAATACCAATATGCAACAAGATTACAAAAAAGGGATTCTCGTTACCGGTATTTCTTTTGGCGGCAAATCTATTTATATAGCAAAACAAATAGGCGGTTACGGTGTTTTACATTACAAAAAACTACGAGAAAATTTTATCAAATTAATGGGAATAGAAGAAAATCCTGAGGAAAGATAAGACAGGGGAGAAATAACACAGGGGACGTTCTCTGTGTTAGTCTTGGAATCTCGGAATCTCCTTAAAATCAAACCAAAAGCGTTCAGGAGTTTTCCTGAACGCTTTTATAATACTTATTCTTCACTTTTCAATTCGCCATAGCTTTTGTCTACAACTATAACCGCGTAAAGTTTACCTTTGCCGGCTTCGTTTATGCGTTTCTTTATCATGTGGGTAAGCTCATCATCGGAATACTTGTATTTAGGAGGAACAACAACGTCAAATAAAACGTTTTTCGCCTTATCACCAACAACAACTCTGAAATCGTGGAAAGTAATGACGGGGTCGATATCGTTTAAAATTTCTGCAACAAGAGTTTTTAAATTATTTGTTTCTTCGCAGTCAAGAACGGTGGGGTCAAGGTGAACAACAAGATGAATGTTGAATTTCTCTTTGAAATCACGTTCAATTGTATCCATAATATCGTGGCACACAAGAACGTTGATTTTCGCATCCATCTCAATATGAGCCGAGGCAAAATAACTACCGGGTCCGTAGCTGTGAACCATTAAATCGTGAACACCCAAAACGTTTTCGTATGATAGCATTTCGTTTTCGATTTTTTCATACATTTCTTTTGAGGGCGGTTGACCCAAAAGGGGACCGACAGTTTCTCTGACAAGGTTAATTCCCGAAATTATGATAAAAATTGCAACTGCACAACCCATGTATCCGTCAAGGTTAAAGCCTGTGTAATTAGAAATAATTGATGCTACCAAAACGGCAAAGGTTGATAAGACGTCGTTTCTGCTATCCATAGCTGTTGCTTCAAGTGCTTTTGATTTTATAGCTTTACCTAAAGCCATATTAAATTTGAAAAGCCAAAGCTTTGCAAGAATTGATATAACTAAAACAGCAACCGCAACCCAACTGAAAATACTTTCAACGGGATGTATTATTTTATCAAATGAGGTTTTAAGAATTTCAAAGCCTATGTAAAGAATAAGGAAAGAGATAATAAGACCTGTTATGTATTCTATTCTTGCGTGGCCGTAAGGGTGGTCTTCGTCGGCAGGCTTTTCTGAAAGCCTGAAACCAACGAGTGTAACTATTGATGACCCTGCGTCAGTTATGTTGTTTGTGGCATCAGCGGTAATAGAAACGCTGTTTGAAACGTTACCGATTAAAAATTTTACGGCACTCAAAAAAAGGTTGCAAACAATGCCGACAATACCTGCAAGCCTGCCGTAAGCCTCTCTGCCTTGGGGTGTTTCTTTATCTTTGCTTTTTAGAAAAAGGTTAATTAGTAGTTTTGTCATTTTATCCCTCGGTTGTTAAAATTTACATTTACTGATTATTATATTTAATTTATATGAAAAGTCAAACTATAATCATACGAATTATGATAAAAAATTTTATTGATAGACAAATTGAAACTAATGTGATATAATTAGTTTTAATAAAAAATTGCCGAAAGGTGTGTATTAAATTATGGATAAAACACTTGTCATTTTAGCAGCTGGTATGGGTAGCCGTTACGGCGGTCTTAAACAGATTGACCCCGTTGGCCCTAACAATTCAATTATTATTGATTATTCTGTTTACGATGCTGTTAAAGCAGGTTTTAATAAAATTGTTTTTATTATAAAAAAAGAAAACCTTGAGCTTTTCAAAGAGGTTATTGGCGATAAAGTAGCTAAACACGTTAAGGTTGAATACGTTTTCCAGAGCACAGACGTTTTACCTGAGGGCTTTACAGCTCCCGAAGATAGAGTTAAGCCTTGGGGTACTGCTCACGCTCTTTATTGCTGTAAAGGCGTTGTAAACGAGCCTTTCGTTGTTATAAATTCCGATGATTTTTACGGTAGCGGTGCGTTCTCTCGTCTTTCAAAATGGATTGATGAAACCGAGTTTACAACCGCACCCTATAAATTCGCAATGGCAGGCTATTATCTTAAAAACACTCTTACTGATAACGGTACAGTTTCTAGAGGCGTTTGCGAGGTTAACGAAAAGGGTCAGCTTATTGACGTTGTTGAAAGAACAAAAATTCAACGTGTTAACGGTGTTGTATCTTATACCGAGGATGGCGAAGAATGGTTTGAGCTTCCCGAAGAGGCTTTTGCTTCTATGAACTGCTGGTGCTTTATGCCCCAGCTTATTGATGAAATTGAAAAATATTTTATCGAATTCTTAAGCACTGAAGTTAAAGAAAATCCTCTTAAATCAGAATTCTATATCCCTCTTCTTGTTCGTGATATGCTCGCTGCTAAAAAATGCACTGTTGACGTTATTGAAACAGACGATAAATGGTTTGGCGTAACTTATAAAGAGGATAAGCCCGACGTTGTTAAGTCTATCACTGCACTTGTAAACGAGGGTAAATATCCCGAAAAGCTCTGGTGATAATATGAAAAAATTATCGTTAATAGTTTTATGTTTACTTGCTTTCGTTGTTTTGCTTTCTTCTTGCGGTAGCAGCATTGAAAATTCAACTGAATCAACTACCGACATTATAACAACCGAAGCAAAAAGCGAAAACGTGACTGTTGAAATCGAAAAATCGGGTCTTGCTGACGTGGGCTCATTTACTGATGATTTAAAGGCTTACGGTGCTGAAATTACTGGTTCTGAAGACGGCGGAAAGCTTGTTTGCGAATTTACAAAGAGTGAATATAACATTCTTATTCAAGATAAACGCGAAGCTACCGTTAAAGCTTTTGAAGATTTAGAAAACGATACAGAAAGCTACGTTGAAAAGGTAGAGTATGACGACGATTTTCGTAATCTTAAAATCTACGTAAATAAAGAAGCTTACGATAGTAAAGCCTCTGCATCATCTTTCGGTAACACCTTTAACGATTACGCAATTGCCGCAAAAGCCGTTGCATATCAGACTTATCTTAAAGACGGTCAAAGCACAATTACCGAGATTTATTACACCGACGGTGAAGAGCCGATTTCCCGCTTCACCTTACCCGCAGAAAAAGATTCGTTCTAAAACAAAAAACTCTGTGATAGCAATAGCTACCACAGAGTTTTTTATGTATTATTAGAAAATTGTTTTGATAATATATAATAGAATTTGACACTGTAAATTTTTAGTGTATAATATTTTATAAGAGGTAATAACGAT
>JAZUQS010000044.1:0-5458 GCA_045605825.1 Acutalibacteraceae bacterium | reverse complement strand
TAATTAAAGCCATAACAGAGATAATTCTTGAATGTTTTTTCATTAGATAATTCTCCTTGGTTTTAGTTAAAAATATAGACTGAATTATAATAACATATATTTCCGAAAAAGTCACTACCTTTTTGAAATTATATAAGATTGACAAAAATGTTATTTAAGTTATATAATTTATTTAAATTGATTTAGTTGGTGATAATATGTACAGTAAACTTAAAGCAGAGGTTTGCTCTGCAAATAAAGAGTTGCATTCTTTAGGACTTGCTCCTTTTACCTGGGGTAATGTTTCAGCGGTTGACCGTGATAATAACGTTTTTGCAATAAAGCCCTCCGGCGTGCCTTATGATGCTTTAACCCCAGATAATATGGTAGTAATATCTTTAACTGACGGTAGCGTTGTTGAGGGGGATTATAACCCTTCATCAGATACACCTACGCACTATATTTTATATAAAGAATTTCCCCAGCTTAATGCAGTTGTTCATACTCATTCAGTTAATGCCTCTTCATTTGCTCAGTCAGGTAGAGCAATTCCGTCTTATGGAACAACTCATGCCGATTTTTCTCATACGGAAGTGCCTTGCACAAGAGCTTTAACAGCAGAAGAGGTTAAAAATGATTATGAATTAAACACAGGCGTAGTTATAGTTGAACATTTCAAGAAAAAAAAGCTTGACGTTTCATCGACTCCTGCTGTGCTTGTTCGTTCTCACGCACCATTTGCATTCGGTAAAAATGCTCACGATGCGGTTCATAATGCTGCTGTACTTGAGATTGTTGCAGAAATGGCAATAAAAACCGAGCTTCTTTCAGATAAATATGAAGCTCAAATCCCACAGTACCTTTCAGATAAGCATTACTTCAGAAAACACGGAAAGGATGCCTATTACGGTCAGAAATAATTATGACAGATTTTACTCATTTACATCTGCATACAGAATATAGCCTTCTCGATGGTGCTTGTCGTATCGGGGAGGTTGTAAGCCGTGCAAAAGAGCTTGGTCAAAAGTCACTTGCGATTACTGACCACGGCGTTTTGTACGGTGCTGTTGCATTTTATAAAGAGTGTAAATCTCAAGGAATAAAGCCTATAATAGGTTGCGAGGTCTACGTTGCACCTCGTACAAGATACGATAAAGTCCACGGTCTTGATAGCGATAGGTATCATTTGATTTTGTTATGTAAAAACGAAACGGGTTATCAGAATTTATTAAAGCTCGTTTCATCCGCTTGGGTAGACGGTTTCTATACAAAGCCTCGTGTTGACCGTGATATTTTAGAAAAATACAGTGAAGGTCTTATAGCTCTTTCGGGCTGCCTCTTCGGTGAGGTTTCTCAAAAAATTCTTTCGAGAAGTTTTGATGATGCAAAAGAAACTGCCCGTTGGTACAGAGATACCTTCGGCGACGGAAACTATTATCTTGAGGTGCAGAATCACGGTATGGTCGAAGAGAAAGAGGTTTTTGATTCTGTTTTGACCATCAGCCGTGAGTTAAATATCCCCGTTGTTGCAACTAATGATGTTCACTATTGCGAAAAGCAGGACGCAGACATTCAAAGAGTGTTAATTGCTGTTCAAACCAATAAAGTTGTTGGTGAAGATAACGCTCTCGAATTTTCGTCAGACGAGTTTTACCTTAAAAGCGGCGACGAAATGCTTGAGGCTTTCGTAAATTGCCCCGAAGCAGTTGAAAACACTAATATTATTGCTGATAAATGTAATTTTGATTTTGAATTTGGCGTAACAAAGCTTCCTCTTTTTGATGCACCTATTGACGACCATAAAATATATTTAAAACAAGAATGTGTAAACGGCTTGATAAAGCATTTTACAACCATTCCGGAAAATTATGTAAAACGTCTTGATTATGAATTAAGTGTCATTGACGAAATGGGATTTAATGATTATTTCCTTATAGTTGCCGACTTTATAAGATTTGCTAAAAGTAAAGGTATTCCCGTAGGGCCGGGTAGAGGCTCTGCGGCAGGATCTCTTGCGGCATACGCTCTCGGAATTACAGGTATTGACCCTATTGAAAACAGACTTCTTTTTGAAAGATTTTTAAATCCTGAAAGAGTCAGTATGCCTGATATTGATATAGATTTCTGTTACGAAAGAAGAGGGGAAGTAATCGACTACGTAACAGAAAAATACGGTAAGAACCGAGTTGCACAAATTGTAACCTTCGGTACTCTGCAGGCAAAGGCTGCCGTAAGGGATGTTGCAAGAGCATTAGGTCTTCCTTACAGTACGGGGGATATTGTGGCAAAACAGCTTTCAAGAGAATTCCCTGATATTAAAACTGCTCTTCAAAAGAATCCCGAGCTTAAAAGCTTGTATGATTCTGATGATAATATAAAAAAGCTCATTGATACCGCAATGCGTGTTGAGGGTATGCCTCGTCATGCCTCAACTCACGCCGCAGGTGTTGTTATTACAAGGGAGGATGTTTCATCCTACGTTCCGCTTGCAAAAAACGGTGAGCAAACTGTTACACAGTTTACTATGACTGAAATTGAGCAATTAGGTCTTCTCAAAATGGACTTTTTGGGTCTCAGAACACTTACCGTTATAAGCGATGCTGAAAAAGAGGTTAAAAAGACAGAGCCTGATTTTGATATATCAAAAATACCTCTTGATTATCCTGAGGTTTTTACTCAAATGACAAGAGGTAACACCTCTGGCGTTTTCCAATGCGAATCTGCGGGTATGACAAACTTGATAGTTAATATGCGACCCGAAAAATTCTCGGATATTGCGGCGGCTATCGCTTTATACAGACCGGGTCCTATGTTCTTTATTGATAGCTATCTTATTAATAGAAAACACCCTGAAAATATTCATTACAGAACACCCCAGCTTAAAGATATTCTTGATGAAACAAACGGTTGTATGGTTTATCAGGAACAGGTTATGCAAGTTTTCAGAACTCTTGCAGGTTATTCATACGGTAGAGCCGACGTTGTAAGAAGAGCTATGAGCAAAAAGAAACGCGACGTTATGGAAAATGAACGTAACATCTTTATTAACGGTCTTACAGACGAAAACGGCAATATCGTTATTGAGGGTTGCGTAAGGCGAGGTATTGATGAGAGCGTTGCTGATGCAATTTTCTCGGATATGATTTCTTTTGCTTCCTACGGCTTTAATAAGAGCCATACGGCAGCTTACGGTCTTATAGCATATCAAACAGCTTATTTAAAGGTTAAATATCCTAAAGCGTTTATGGCGGCTATCCTTACAAGTGTTATAGGTGAAGAGGGCAAAACCGTCGGTTATATTGAAGAATGTGAAAGACTTAAAATTAAGGTTTTACCGCCTCACGTTAACAGAAGTAACGCCCGTTTTTCAGTAATTGGTGATGATATAGCGTTCTCACTTTTAAGTATCAAAAACCTCGGTCGAGCCTTAATTGATAAAATTGAAAGAGAGCGTAATTTAAACGGTAACTTTACAAGCTTTTGGGATTTCTGCAAGCGAATAAGCGGTAACGAGCTTAACCGTCGTGCGTTAGAGTGCCTTATTAAAGCAGGTGCTCTTGACGGTCTTGGTTTAAACCGAAAAGAAATGCTTTTGAATATGGAAACGACATTAGCTGCCGCTAATAAAGAAAACAGCCTTTATGAAGGCGGTCAGCTTGATATGTTTTCCGCATTTGGCGGTGAAGAGTTTACCTCAGCGCCTGATTTTACCCGTTGCGATGAGCTACCTAAAAATGAATTGCTTTATTTTGAAAAAGAGGTTGCAGGTATGTATTTTACGGGTCATCCTCTTGAAGCATACCGCAGTATTTCAGAAGCTGTAAATTCACCTAAAACCTCAACACTTTACGAGCTCATAGAAACAGGTAAAGAAAACGAAATCGACGAAAAACAAGTGAACTTCTTATGCGTTGTAACGTCAATTAAAAAGAAGGTAACTAAAAAAGACGATATAATGGCATTTTGTAACGTTGAAGACGTTTACGGCAGTATTGAGCTTATTGCTTTTCCGAAAATTCTTGCAATGTACGGAAATCTACTCAATATAGGTAGTATTATACTCGTACAAGGCAGAATTTCAGTTAAGGATGAAGAAATTAAGCTTTTGGCCGAAACCATAACAAAAGCACCCGAAAAAGTAGAGGATATCCCTCAAAAGCTTATAAAAACAGCGGTAAATAATACCCAAAGCAATTCACAAGCTGAAAATAAAAAGCCTTCAACCGAAAACGAGAAAAAGAAAAAAGGTATATTCTTAAGAATTGACAGTGAGAATTCAGTATTAGTAGAGAAAACTAAAAATCTTATTTCAATTTTTGAGGGTGATACACCCGTTTTTGTCTACAGAAATGATTTGAAAAAATATGATTTTCTCGGTGTTGAATATTTGACTTCAATTAACGGGCCTATGATTAATGAATTAAAAAGAATGTACGGTGAAGATAACGTTGCCGTGCGATATTAAAATGATAGTTAAAATAAAACTTTTTAATTGATTTTACGAAAAACTATTGACAAAGGGACTTAGATTTAATATAATTCTATTCGTTGCAAAACACGGACCATTAGCTCAGTTGGTTAGAGCAACCGGCTCATAACCGGTTGGTCCGGGGTTCGAGTCCCTGATGGTCCACCATAGCCGTCGCAACAGCGGCGGCAGATATATAGGGGTATAGCTCAGCAGGTAGAGCAGCGGTCTCCAAAACCGCGTGTCGTGAGTTCGATTCTTACTGCCCCTGCCAAAAAAATCCAAGTCGAATGACTTGGATTTTTTCTTTTGTGTTCGTAGAACACAACATCATTCGTCGACGAAAGACGACGACTTCATTTCAATTTGTTGAACTTCATAAGTTGCAAAAGAATGAAGTTGTGCCGTGCACAAATGAAGTGCTTCGCAATGAAGTATTACATAATGCAGTTGCCTTCGGCAAACGTAAAAGCAAAGAAACCAAGTTTAATGTCCTGGTTTCTTTGCTAATTTATCAATATTTCTTAAATTTTATATTCTTATGAAACCATGGCTCTTTTTCTTCTGCTTTTATCATTTCTCTTGATAAAAGAGCTCTCATTTGTGCAATTACCTTGCTATAATTTTCATCGTTTATAAGATTATTCTTCTCGCAAGGATCATTCTTTAAATCGTAAAGAAAATCATCAAAATAATGCTTCGCATTGGGCTTGTGCCAACCTGAGCCTATAGCCTTTGCTGAATATTTCCAATTTTTAGTTCTTACGGCTCTCCCGATATGTGATTCACTAATCTGAATGAAAACACAATCTCTTTCGGGAACGTCAGTTTTGTTAACAGGAAGAACGTTACCCGAATAATTATCGGGTATATCAATCCCGGCAAGTTCTAACATTGTGGGTGGTAAATCAATAAGACTTACAAGTGCAGAAATGTTTTCTGCTTTTTTTACTGCACCGCCACCGAAAACAAGTGGTGTATGAGTGCAGGAATCGTGACAACTACGTTTAT